>NZ_JBTMWV010000012.1:0-80455 GCF_054489345.1 Devosia sp. A369
CTCAAAAATCGCACGCGCACATGAGACCCCCGCTCGGGCTATGCCCTCCCGGCGGTCTCATGCGCGCGCCAAAGGTGGCCTGGTCTTGCTCCGCCTAATGGCCGGATTTTACTCCGCCGTTGACAGATGTGCCGGTTTTCGCTGCCACCGGGCTATACGCGCAGCAAGCCGGTGGCGCGGCCGAAGCTGGACGCGATGGTGCCGGTGATCGCTGCGATCCTGGAGGAAGATCGGGCTGGCCCGCTCAAGCAGCGCCACACGGCCAAGCGGATCTTCGAGCGGTTGCGCGACGAGCATGGGTTCAGCGGCGGCTACACCATCGTCAAGGATTATGTGCGGCTGGCGCAGTCGCGCAGCCGGGAGACCTTCGTGCCGCTGTCTCATCCACCTGGGCATGCCCAGGTGGATTTTGGCGAGGCCATCGGGATCATCGGCGGTGTGCGCCAGAAGATGCATTTTTTCTGCATGGACCTGCCGCAGTCCGATGCCCCGTTCATCAAGGCTTATCCCGCCGAGACGACCGAAGCCTTCCTCGATGGTCACGTCGCGGCGTTTGCGTTCTTCGGCGGGGTGCCGCTGTCGATCCTGTACGATAACCTCAAGATCGCTGTGGCCCGGATTTGCGGCGACGGCAGGCGGGAGCGGACGCGCGCCTTCACCGAACTGGTGAGCCATTATCTGTACCAGGATCGCTTTGGCCGCCCGGGCAAAGGGAGCCTGGACACCTTCGAGTTCACCGCCATGCCCGCCCTCAACAAGATGCTGGTGCTGGAGCTGGCCCGCTGCGAGTACGTGCTGGCGCGCCAGAACATCATCGCGCTCGGCAACTCGGGCACCGGCAAGACCCATATTGCCCTCGCCCTGGGTCTGGCCGCCTGCCAGAAGGGCCTGTCGGTTAGCTTCACCACCGCGGCAGCTCTGGTGCATAATCTGATGGAAGCCCGCGATGAGCGGCGCCTGCTCAAGACCCAGCGCGAGCTGCAGGCGGTCAAGCTGCTGATCGTCGATGAACTGGGCTACGTGCCGCTGTCCCCCACCGGGGCCGAACTGCTGTTCGAGGTGTTCTCCCAGCGCTACGAGCACGGTTCCACCATCGTCACCTCGAACCTGCCCTTCGAGGACTGGACCTCGGTGCTGGGGTCGGAGCGCCTGACCGGCGCGCTGCTCGACCGGCTCACCCACCATGTTCATATCCTGACCATGAACGGGGACAGCTACCGGCTCAAGCAATCCGCCGCCCGCCGGCACCGCACCGACCCCAAAACCGTGGCGGAGCAAAACCAGGCCACCGAGATCATCGACCCCGACACCGGCGAAATCCGCGCATAACTGCTAACCCAGAAGCGCCATATGCCAAGGGCCCCGATCGGGGCCCTTGGCATATCCGCTCACCAGCAGCACTGGCCGGTTTTTACGCCGCCACAATGGCCGACTTTTGCTCCGCCGTTGACACAAACTCGCCGGCCGAGTCGATAGAGCGAACCTGCCGTCGACTGCCGGATTCAAAAACATCTCTGTGTATGGGAGCGCTCAGCGCCAACTTCAGCACCCACGCGTTTTTAGTCAGTTCGGCTCAATGTAGAGCCAACTGGGGCAGCGAGTTCCCGGAGCTTTATCAATGCACCGAACAGCGGGGGCTACACGCGGCGATGTTTCTCGAGAGAAACCTCCTTCACTAACTGGAGCTGCGCCTCAAGCATGCCGGCAGAGCCGAGCGTCGGCCAGTACCTTGATGTCATTCTGGTCATTGACGAACTCGTCCAGGGCCAACCGATCTTATGCGCCCACGGAAAATGAAGTGATGCGCCCAAGGGGCCATGAAATTTGTTGCGCATCAGCAGTTTGGACGCTGGGTAAAATGATTTCTAATGGCCGCCCTTCAATGTGAAAAAGCGGCGATCACCTCGCCGCTTTTTGTTCGCATCGTCAGGGCCGTGGCCCGCTTACTGCAGGCGCGCTTGCACCATCTGGCGCAGCAGGCCGAGATCCTTGGCAAAGGCGCGGATGCCTTCGGCCAGTTTCTCGGTCGCCATGGCGTCTTCGTTCAGCAGCCAGCGGAAGGCCTGCTCGTCCACCTGCAGCGGTGGCGCGGCCGTCACCTGCTGCGGATCGAGCTTGCGCACCAGCACGCCCTCGTCCTGCGCCAGCGCCTCAAGCAATTGCGGGGAAATGGTCAGGCGGTCGCAACCGGCCAGCGCTTCGATTTCACCGACATTGCGGAAGGAGGCACCCATCACCACGGTCGAAATGCCGTTGGCGCGGTAGTAATTGTAGATCTCGCGGACGGATTTGACCCCAGGATCATCCTCGGGCCCATAAACCTGCCCGGTGCTCTTGGCGTACCAATCCATGATGCGCCCGACAAAGGGCGAAATCAGGAACGCCTTGGCGTCGGCACAGGCTACGGCCTGCACCTTGGAGAAGATCAGCGTCAGATTGCAGTCGATGCCTTCGCTCTGCAGCACTTCGGCGGCGCGCACGCCTTCCCAGGTGGCCGCCAGCTTGATCAGGATGCGCTCACGGCCGACGCCGCGCTTGTCATAATCGGCAATGATCTCGCGACCCCGCCGGACCGAGCCGGCAATGTCGAAGGACAGATCGGCATCCACCTCGGTGGAGACCCGGCCGGGGACCAGTTCCGCCAGCGCGACGCCCACCGAAACCGCAAGCCGGTCGGCCACGGCCTTGACCACGCCGTCCGACGATCCGGTCTGCTGCCGGCCCCACTGCACGGCCTCCTCGACGGCAAACGCCAGTTGCGGCGTGTTGAGCGCCTTGAGGACGATGGTGGGATTGGTGGTGCAATCGGTGGGCCGCAGCGCCCGCACTGCATCAATATCGCCGGTATCGGCAACCACCGTCGTATAGGTCCGTAACTGATCGAGTTTGGAAACCATTCGCGCCTTCTATCCTGAATGTAGCTGTCCCAACGGCCGGACCTGGGAGCGGCGCCGGCCTGGGCAGATGATTGAAACGATTAGTGTTTTTCTTGCAGTAGCAAATCTGCCGTGTCGGAATCCGTCGCCAGATGGCTGACATAACCACCCCGCATGCTGGCGCGGATGGCGTCGACCTTGTCCGGCCCGAACGCGATTCCCAGCCGCGTCGGCACCGCCTTGAGCTGCGCCAGCGAGATCGAGATGGTGCGATCATCGAGATCGGAATGCAGCATCTTGCCGTCGGCATCGAAGAACCGCGCGCAGATCGATCCGGCGGCCTTGCGCTCGATCAGCTCGGCCAGGTGAGCCTGGTCGAACAACCCATGCTGGAAGGTTGATGAGCCGGGCGCCATGCCGCCAATACCGATGATAGCCACGCTCAGGCGCTGCATCCGTTCGAACACCGCCACCGCCGCGTCAGAGGCCACGATAGCCTGGGCAATCCCGGCATTGGGCACCACCGCCGGCACCGGCAGCATCCAGGCCTGACCGCCCAGTTTCTCGGCCAAAGCCCGGCAAATCTCGCTGGTTCCCGACGCCGATTCGGCCCGCGCGACGCCGCCGATCAGGGTGATAACTTCAACATCGGCCGAGCGGCCGCGTTGCATTTCGGCGACGGTGGCGGCGACGGCGCGGCCGTTGGAGACGCCGAAAATGCTGCCGCGCGCGACCAGATCGCGGATTACGCGGGCGGTGGATTGGGCCAATTGCTGTTCGGTGGCGGCGTAGCTGTCCATGGTGGGGACGACGCAGGCATTGCTCAGGCCGAATTTGCGGACCAGCTCAGCCTCTTTGGCGAACTGGCGATAAGCGCTTGATACGACACGGGTTTCGACGAAGCCGAGGGCCAGCGCCTTTTGCAGATACCGGCTGATCGTCGCCGGCGAGACCTCCATTTTGGTGGCGATCTCGGCCTGCGGCAGTCGGTCTTCGTAATGCAAACGGGCGATCTCGAGAATGCGGTCGAGGTCGCGATAGGGTCTGGACATGACGTGATGCTAGCGCAGTCCAAACCAATCAGCAACGCAAAATCACCTCATCTAGCCGGGTAAACGCAACTTATTTCACAGCGGTGCTGACAGCATGCTGGCAGATTTCTTGCGATTTTCTGGCATTTAGCTTGCCAGCGCTCCGATCAGTTCGGCGTCATCGAAGGGTTTGCAGAACACGCGCTGGGCGCCCCAGACTTCGGCCAGGGTCAGCATGGTTTCGGTACTGAGACCGGGGCCGCCACCGGTCATGCCAAAAACCCGCAAATTCGGCTTGAGCTTGCGGCAGGCCTTGATCACCGCGACACCATCCAGGCCGGGCATCCATAGGTCAGTCAACAGGACATCGAAATCCCGCTCCGATAATTGTTGCAGGGCCGCCGCGCCGCTTTCGGCGGTTTCAACCTGCCAGCCGGCCGCTGCGACCGTGATGGCGAGCGATTGGCGCACCGCGAAATGGTCGTCGACGATCAGGATCGAGGGCTGTTGCGTCACGTCGCGTCTCCATGGGATGCGGGGAAATACATATCGAGGCGGGAACCCTGTCCCGGCTGGCTGAAAATGGCGAGGGTGCCGCCATGCTCGGCCACCAATTGCTTGACCACGACGAGGCCAATGCCGGCCGCCTGCCCCTCGGGCTTGGTGGAGACGAAAGCCTCGGTGACCCGCGCCAGCAGCGCCTGGCTCATGCCCTCGCCCTGATCGGTGACAGAGAGCATGGCGCCATCGTCCCTGGGCGTCAGGTCGATGCTGATGATGCCACTATCATCGGAAGCGCGGCGCGCATTGGCGACGACATTGATCAGAATTTGCAGGATGTCGCCGGGCCGCACCAGCACCTTGGGCACGGCCGCCAGACGGGTTTCCAATTGCACAGTAGCGGGCAGGATCAGGCGCAGGGTGGCGATGGCGTCCTGCACGGCGACGTCGATCTCGCGCCGGGGTGTCGTCAGCTCCGTGTTGCGCGCCCCGACCTTGAGAATCTGCCCCACCACGCTGATGGCCTGCTGCGCCGCCAGATCGATCAGATCGAGCATGCGGCCGGCGGTTGGCGCGTTGGCCACATGGTCGCGCAGCCCCTTGGACATATTGACGATGGGCTGGATCACATTGTTGATTTCGTGCGCGACGATGGCCGCCAGACTGCCCAGCGAAATCAGCTGCCGTTCCTGCTGGCGCTGATTTTCCTGGTCGATGGCCACCGTCACGTCGCGCAGGATCGCCCGGAAATGCGGCGCGTCGGATGCGGCGGCGCCGCTGAGGCTGAACCAGCGCGGATCGTCCGGCGCGCCAGAGGCGAAAATGTGATTGTTGAGCGGCCGCCGATCCCGCGCCGCCTCGGTCAGCAGATCCTGCGCGCGGGGCGGCAACCCGCCGGCAATGGCCTCCCCGGCCCCACCGCCGGCGAAATAGATCAGCTTTCCCGCCGCATCGATTTCGACATAGATATCGCCGCCAATGCGGGCAAAGCTTTCGAGCCGCTGCAGCAGCGCCTGGGTGCGTTGGCGCAGGCGCGCTTCGCGGCGATACAGCTCCATCGGCGTCACCACCGAGAATAGCAGCAGCGACAGCGCCAGGCCGAAATAGAGGCCGTTGAGCGCCATGGCACTGGCCGCCTGACCCGGCGCGGTATCGAGCTGGAGCCGCAGCAGGCCCGTGGCCACCAGCGGCAGCCACAGGATGACAAACAGGATAGCGCGGCGGGGTGCATGGCGCGCGCCCAACACCAGCAGCAGTGCCAGCACCGCTGCCGCTGCAATGCCGATATAGGGCAGCACGCGCCGCAGCAATCCTGTATCGGCCAGTCCATCAAGGAAGGCCGCGACGCCAATCAGCAGCAGGCCCCCGGCCAAAATGTCGATAGCGCGCCGCAGCCGCCATGATCGCCGTCCGAGATAGAGGAAGCGGACGGAGAAACTCAAAAACGCCGCGTAGAACAGCACCGAGGCTGACAGGGAGAGGGCGCGGGCCAGCACCAGTGCGCCCGGCAGCAGATGGGTTTCGAGCATGGCCTGATCGCCGGCCACATAGAGCGCGGCAAACAGCATGGCGGCGGCGAGACTGAAATAGATGCCCTGCCGCTGCACCAGACCCAGCGGCACCAGATAGACCACCGTGGCGGCCATCATGCCCAGCAACAGCGCCAGCCCGATAGTGCTGCGGGCATAGAGGGTGATGAATTGCGGCTCCGGGGCCAGATAGAGCGTCGCCCGCATCGATGATCCGGTGACGATGCGCGCATAGAGCGCGTCGGCCTGCATCGCCGCTACCGTCAATTCGAAGACGGGAAACCGGTAGCTGGTTTGGGCATCCCGCGTGAAATGCTGCTCGGTGCGCTGCGCTCCCGGGCCGACAGCATAGAGATCGACGGCGCGAAACCGTGGCTCCTCCATCGACAGCACATAGGGGGCAGCGAACTCGGTCGGGATCAGTGCCCGCAACTCGGCCAGTGGCAGGCGCAGCCAGAATGCGGTCTGTGGCGTGCTGCGCACCCCCAGATTGGGGGCGCTGCCATCGGCGGCAGCAAACAGAGCCGGCTGCGCCAGCAGATCGTCCAGCGTCACGGCGCCGCTGGGATCGACATAGGCCTCGGCCAAGCCGCCGATTTCGAGCCGTTGCTCGGCGCGCTGGCTGAGGCCATAGAGCAGCGCCGCCAGCAAGGGCAACATGACCAGCAGCAGGCTGACAATGCTGCGCCGCTCGATCCGCGCCGTGTGGATCGCGTGCTGGTCCAGCGCGATGTCGCTATTGCGGCTCGCCATCGTGCAACACCCGGATCATGTCCTCCAAGAACCGCGCAATGATCTCGCGTTCCGGCCCATCATAGCGTTCGAACACGCTGCGCGCCTTGAGCAGCGGGTCCATCTGCAACAGCGCCGCCCCCTCCTCGGTCAGTTCGAGCGCCGTCGCCCGCCCGCGCCCGGCCGGGCCGGCGGTCTTGAGGTAGCCTTTGGCGATCAGGGTGCGCACCGTGCGCGCCACCGAGCCATGCTCCTGCCCCTGAAAGCGCGCCAGATCGGAGGAGGTACGCAATTGCGGCGGCATCCGCTCGATATAGCGCAAAGCCGCCCACTGGGCCGGAAACAGCGCCTGCACATGGGCCTGCGAATGCAGCCGCCGCGCCACCTGATCGAGCAGATTGGCCAGCGACGGCGTGGGGATCAGCGGGTCTGCCAAACGAATTGCCTCAACTTGTCTGCCCGTCCCAGCACGGCCCATTTGCCTAAGCTATGCCGCGAATATCGCCCCCTGTCACGCCTTGACTGTGCAGCGACGAGCTAAATATGCTCACTGAACATTTATGGGGGCGGCAATGAGCAACAGGCATCTGGGACAGGGGCGGCGAAAGGCGTGGCGGTTGGGTGTGGCGGCAACACTCATCACGCTATCGGCGGCTCCCATGGCGCTGGCGCAGGAGTTGCGCAGCGGATCGGCGCTGGCGGGCGTGCAATGGCCGGTTTCGGCCTATGACTGGTCCGACGGTCCCGGCGGGCCGCGCCAACTGCTGCTGGAGCAAGGGGCGGCTGAGCTGGGCGGCACTTGCAGCCCGACGCGCGAATTCCACGTCTGGAACCTGGTGGCTGAGGAAGAGCCCGAGCAATTCCGGGCCAGCATTCTGACCAGCTATGCAGCGGCCGGATGGACCCTGACCGAGCAGGCCGGCGTCACCCCGACGGTGTTTCTGACGACGAAGAATGCGGATCGCCTGGTGCTCTGGCTCAATGAGCTGCCCGAGGATCATGCGCTGGCGCTGTTCAGCTGTCGGCTGGAAGGGGCGACGCCGGCGGCGGCGATCAGTTCGTCGACCAGCGACAGTCAGAGCATTGCGCCCACGGATTACTCATGGGTCATCAGCCTGATCGGGCTGGGCTTCGTCGGCCTGGGGGTGGTTTTAGGCGGCCTCGGGCTGCGGAAACGCCGACGGGCGCAGGCATCGGCTGCCTGGGACGAGGTGCCGGCGCTGATCGTTTCGAGCATCGTCGACAGGAATGAAATGATCCGCGAGCGTTCGGGCGAGGACAATATCGTCTATACGCCGATCATCCATTACAGCTATGTCTATGACGGCAAAGCCTATGAGGGGAAGCGGCTGCGCTTCGGCTCCAGCGGCACCGACGAGCAGGCCGACGCCGAAGCAATTGTCGCCCAATACATTCCCGGCGCGACCGTGACGGCGCGGGTCAATCCGCAGGAACCAGGCGTGGCGACGCTGCTGGTCGATGTGCCATCGCGGGCCGGGACGTTTCTGTTTCCCATCTTGCTGGCGATTGCCGGCGCCTTCATCCTGTCCGCCGGACAATCCTTTTTGCCCTGACCAAAGCAGCATCGGGCCGGCTGCGGCGGGCCCGATGCGCTGGCGTCAGCTATCCAGCGCGGCGCAGCTCTCCCAATCATAGGACAGCGCTTCGCCGGCATAAATTTTTGTCCAGACGGTTTTGCCATAGGACCGGCCCAGCTCGTAGCGATCGCTCTCGCCCATGCCGGCCTCGACCATCAGATCGTCGCCGCGCTCCAGCAGCCGGTTCCCCACGGCCTCGAGCTTTTCCGCCGTTTCGGCATCGCCGTCAGTCTTGGTACCAGAAAACCGGCGCCGCACACCATAAGCTTGTCGATCTCGACTTCACGCAGCGCCGCTTCGGCCACCGCCACCAGCTCGGCGCAGACTGAGGGATCAAACCCGATATCGAGCTCATCGCTCAGCACCGCGTCCATTTCAGCGGCATAATGGCCCCCAGGCCGCTCGCGTTCGGCTGCGTCCATGCCCAGATCGGTGAGCATGGCATCGGCGCGGATCATCAGGACCTCGCCCATCTGCTGCAATCTGGCGGCTTCCTCAGGCGTATTGTCCATCCCAGGGTCATCGGCCACCAGCAGATAGGCGCTGCCGCAGCGCAGATGCGATTTGGTCGGCTCGTCCATCGTGGCCGCCTGGGCCGGCAGGGGCAGCAGCACGCCCAGACCCAGAGCAAGGCAGAGCAGTCCTCTAAGCATGTCGGTTATCCTTGTGCGGGCAGCATCACTGCTCCGGTTTTTCGCGCTCAGTCACGTCGTTCAAACCCTTGAGGGCGACTGCAACACCGGCATCGGCGGCGCGCTGATACCACTGCCGCGCCAAGGCCAGATCCTGCTTTACGCCCAGCCCCTTTTCATAGTGATCGCCCAGATTGTTCCAGGCGATCGGCTGGCCGAGATCGGCGGCCTCACGGGTCCAATGCAGCGCCTTGGCATAGTCGCGGGCCACGCCCTCGCCGCTCGCATAGGCATGTCCGAGCATAGTCATGGCGGTGGGCTCGCCCAGCGCGGCGGCCTGCTGCAACAGGACGGCGGCATGGACCAGGTCGCGCGCCACGCCATTGCCCTCGCTATACATGACGGCCAGATTGGCGATGGCCAGCGGTTCGCCCGCTGCGGCCGCGCGCGCGAATAAAGCCACGGCGCGCGGGGCATCGACGGCGGTGCCGAACCCGCTAGAATAAAAATGTCCGAGCTGATTGACCGCCAGCGAGTCGCCCAGATCGGCGGCATGCTGATAATATTGCGCCGCCACGGCATAATCCTGCTGCACGCCCAGCCCGGCCTCATGCAGCCAGCCCAGATAATAGAGGCCATAGGGGTCGCCCTGCCCGGCCGCCAGCTCGGCCAGTCGCCGCGCCTCCACCAGATCAACGGCTACGCCGAGGCCTTCGCCATACATCGACGCCAGATTGGCCTGGGCGCGCGAAAAGCCCTGATCGGCGGCCAGCCGGTAATAGCGCACCGCCTGTTCGGCATCGGCGTTGACGCCCAGGCCGAAATCATAGGCCCGCCCGAGCCCGCGTTGCGCCGGCGCAAACCCCGCCTCGGCCAGCGGCGTGAGCAGGCTGACGGCGCGCGCCGGATCGGGCGTCAGATGGCGGCTATCGAGCAGATAAATGGCGTAAAGCGCCGTGCCGAGTTGGCTGCCGCCAGCGGTGGCACGTTCAAGATAGGGCAACGCCGCCGCCGGCTGGAACGCTTCGGCATAGGCATGGCCCAGCCAGGCGGCGATGTCAGGGGACGCTGGATCGTCGGCAAGCGCCGCCGCGCAGACTGCGATGGCCCGGTCTGGATCGGCGATGCGCTGGGGGTGATGGGCAAAACCACGCTCGAAGGGCGAGGCGGCCAGCTTGGCACAATCCTCGCCCGCCCCCGCCTGAGCCCGGCGCCACCAGCAGCATCGCCAAGGCGACCGAACCCAGCATGCGATCGAACCTGCCCACAGCACCCCTCCAAACTGCTCACTGAATAGTTAGTGGCAAAATTCGGTGCTGGCAAGGTGGCCCACAAACAAAAATCGGCGCCCTTGCGGACGCCGATTGGGGTCGATTGAGGCTGCGGCCCGTGGCAGGCCGCCGCGCCGATCAGTTGAAGCGGTAGCGCAAGGTACCGCGCACTTCATGCAGCCAGGCATTGTCGACCCAGGCCGCCGAGGTGCCAGCCGCCGAATTGTTGATCTGGTTGATATAGACAGCGCGATAGCCGACATCGGCGACAACAGCACCGAAATCATAGCCGACGCCGACCATGCCGGCCGCAGCCAGCGAGCTGTTATTGCCATCAGGCATCGTCGTGCCCACCGGGCCCTGCACCGCCAGATTGTTGAACGCCATACCGGCGCCGGCACCGACATAACCAAACGCGCCACCGGCTGCGCCATAGCCATAGGACTGGCCGAAAGCGAAGTCGTAGTAAACGTTGGCCAGCGCAATGGTCGAGCGCAGGGTGCCCTTATAGTCGCCGGGGAAAGCCCCGCCGGCCTTGGAGACGGTCAGGCCGCTATTGTGGACATAATCCACCGTGGCATCGACGCGCAGGCCAGTGCCGGTTTCGTAACCGAAGCCGGCGCCGACACTATAGCCGTAGCCCCAGGCCGTGATCGGATCGACCGCCAGGGTGAAGGCCCCGCCGCAGCCGAAGCAGTCATAGCCCTTGCCGTCCTTGCCCCACAGCCCATTGCCGGCCGCGCTGCCGCGCAGGTAGAACGAGCCGGCGACGCCGTAATCCACATCGGGAATATCGATGATTGGCGGATAGTCAGGAAAATCCGCGGCTAACGCCGGGGCAGCGACAAGGGCGGCTCCTGCCACCATGATCGCAGCGATAAGCTTACGCATTTGAAAATGTCCTTTGATTGCCACGACGCTAATGTGTTGCGGCCCAATATCGGACAATTTCCTTAAAGCTCACTTAACCTAAAGATTTAACCCTAACGAGACATGAGCGCGCTGTTGCTAGTCTAGGACAAGTAAACCGCGCGGCGCGATTATTAGCGGTCAGGCGATTTCGCGAATCGCCGCTTCCACTGCGGCGACGACGCTGATGACCAGCGCCGCATCATCGGCCTCGCCCATGACGCGGATCACCGGCTCGGTGCCCGAAGCCCGCACCACCAGCCGCCCGCCCTTGCCCAGCATGGCTTCGCCATCGGCAATGGCCTGGATGACCAGCTTGTGCTCAAGCGGCTTGCCGGCCTTGAATTTCACATTGCGCAGCAGCTGCGGCACCTTGGTGAAGCGGGTGCAGATTTCCGAAACCGTGCGCTCCTGCAGCTTGAGCACCGCCAGCAATTGCAGCGCCGCCACGAGGCCATCGCCGGTGGTGGTGAAATCGGACAGGATGATGTGGCCCGACTGCTCGCCGCCGACATTGAAGCCCTTGTCGCGCATGGCTTCGAGCACATAGCGGTCGCCCACCTGGGTGCGCTCGAGGGTGAGACCCAGCGAGGTCAGGTAACGCTCAAGGCCCAGATTGGACATGATGGTGGCGACGATGCCGCCGCCGACCAGCATTTCACGCTCCAGCCAGCTCTGGGCGATCACCGCCATGAACTGGTCGCCATCGACCACTTCGCCCTTTTCATCGACGATGATGACGCGGTCGGCGTCGCCATCCAGCGCAATGCCGATATCGGCGCGCACTTCCTTGACCTTGGCCGCCACGGCCTCGGGGGCGGTCGAGCCGACCTTGTCGTTGATATTGAAGCCATCGGGCTTGTCGCCGATGGTGAAGACTTCCGCCCCCAGCTCCCACAGCGCGATCGGCGCGACCTTGTAGGCCGCGCCATTGGCGCAATCGAGCACCACGCGCAGCCCGGCTAGATCGGTGTTTCGCGGCAAGGTGCGCTTGGCATATTCGATGTAGCGGGTACGGGCTTCCTCGTCGCGATGCGCCCGGCCGATGCCGCGCCCATGCGCCAGCGACGCCGACATATCGCTATCGATCAGTCGCTCGATCTCGGCTTCCACCGCATCGCTGAGCTTGTAGCCATCGGGGCGGAACAGCTTGATGCCGTTGTCGTCATAAGGATTGTGCGACGCCGAGATCATCACGCCCAGATCGGCGCGCAGCGAGCGCGTCAGCATGGCCACGGCCGGAGTCGGCATCGGCCCGAGCAGATAGACATCCATGCCCACGGCGGTGAAGCCGGCGGTCAGCGCCTGTTCGAGCATATAGCCCGAGCGGCGCGTATCCTTGCCGATCACCACGCGATTGCGATGTTCACCGCGCACGAATTTCTGCCCGGCCGCCATGCCGACGCGCAGCGCCAGTTCCGGTGTCAGCTTGTCGCCATTGGCGAGCCCGCGAATTCCATCCGTACCGAAATACTTGCGTGACATGATCTGTTGTTCTCCCGGTCCGACGCGTCGAATAATACCACTTCTGGGCGAAATAGCGGAGATTTCGCCCAAGCAAAAGGGCCGCCTCGCGGCGGCCCCTTAAAATTTACTGGCCCATCAACTATTGGGCTGCGGCTCAAGCCCGGTTTCGGGCGGCGCATCGGGACGCTTCTTGCTGGTTTTGCCAGCCGAAGGGACGCCGCTCGCCTTGGGTGGCGCCGTGCCATCTTCGTCCGGGCGGGTCGGCTGCACACCATCCATCAGGGCACGCAACTCGTCGCCGGTCAGCGTCTCGAACTCGAGCAGCGCCTGGGCAATCGCCTCCCACTGGTCGTGGTAGGTGGTCAGGATGTCCTTGGCCGAAGCCTCGCCATCCTCGATCAGCTTGCGCACTTCCTGGTCGATGATGCGGGCCGTGTCATCCGACATATGCTGGCTCTGCGTCACCGAATGGCCGAGGAACACTTCCTGGTCATTGGACTTGTAGCGCACGCGGCCGAGCTTTTCGCTCATGCCCCATTCCATCACCATCGAGCGGGCGAGACTGGTCGCCATCTGGATGTCACCGGAGGCGCCACTGGTGACCTTTTCCGGACCGAACTTGATGATCTCGGCCTCGCGGCCACCGAACAGCATGGTCAGGCGGGCCAAAGCCTTTTCGCGGGAGAACGAATAGGTATCGCTCTCGGGCAGGGTCATCACCATGCCCAGGGCACGGCCGCGCGGAATGATGGTGGCCTTGTGGATCGGGTCGATGCCGGCAACCTTGAGCGCGATGATGGCGTGGCCAGCTTCGTGATAGGCGGTCAGCTTCTTCTCGTCCTCGGACATGGCCATGGTGCGGCGCTCGGCGCCCATCATGATCTTGTCCTTGGCGTCTTCGAATTCGGCATGGGTGACGAAGCGCTTGTTGCGCCGCGCCGCCATCAGCGCCGCCTCGTTGACGAGGTTCATCAGGTCAGCGCCGGAGAAGCCGGGCGTACCACGAGCCAGAACCTTCAGATCGACGTCGGGCGCCAGCGGCACCTTGCGGACGTGAACCTTGAGCACCTTTTCGCGGCCAGCCACATCCGGGTTGGGCACCACGACCTGACGGTCGAAGCGGCCGGGACGCAGCAGCGCCGGGTCCAGCACGTCGGGACGGTTGGTGGCAGCGATCAGGATGATGCCTTCATTGGCTTCAAAGCCGTCCATCTCGACCAGCAGCTGGTTGAGGGTCTGCTCGCGTTCGTCGTTACCGCCGCCGAGACCGGCGCCACGCTGGCGACCGACGGCGTCGATTTCGTCAATGAAGATAATGCAGGGCGCGTTCTTCTTGGCCTGCTCGAACATGTCGCGGACGCGGCTGGCGCCGACACCGACGAACATTTCAACGAAGTCCGAACCCGAAATGGTGAAGAAGGGCACGCTGGCTTCGCCGGCAACCGAACGGGCCAGCAGCGTTTTACCGGTACCCGGCGGGCCGACCAGCAGCACGCCGCGCGGAATGCGGCCACCCAGGCGCTGGAACTTGCCCGGATCGCGCAGGAATTCGACGATTTCTTCGAGATCCTGCTTGGCCTCATCGACGCCAGCCACGTCCTCGAACGTCACCTTGCCATGCGATTCGGTGAGCAGCTTGGCGCGCGACTTGCCAAAACCCATCGCGCCGCCCTTACCGCCACCCTGCATCTGCCGGATGAAGAAGAACCACACGCCGATGATGACGATGAAGGGCAACCAGGAACTGAGCAGGATGGTCCAGAACGGGCTGGCCTCCGGCGCCTTGGCGGTGATCGACACGCCCTTGTCTTCCAGCCGCGAAATCACGTCGGCGCCATCGGGCAGCACGGTTTCAAACCGCGTGCCGTCGCGCAGCGCGCCGCTGACGATATTATTGGTAATGGTGACACTGGTCACACTGCCGGTTTCGACATCGGTGACGAACTGGCTGTAGCTCTTGTCGGACACGGAAATCGAGCGGGTCGACGACTGAAAGACCTGGAACAGGCCCATCAACATAAAGAGAATGACCAGCCAGATGGCGAAGTTGCGGAAATTTCCGTTCATCAATCCTGTCCCGGAGAGGCCGCACACACAGGGCGCGACGAGTAGTGCCGAATGTATGTCCGGCATTGGGGCGTTACAAGGGCATGACCTGCGGCCGTTTGTGCCCGCCGTCCAGTCATTTTAACGCGATTGGGTTAATGCGCAGTGGGGAAACGGGGTGGTTGGGGGGCGCGGGATGGCGGTCTTTCGTCCCCTCCCCCTTGAGGGGAGGGTCAGGGAGGGGGTCTTTCGCCTTGCGCGCTAGCCCATCGACCCCACCCTCGATCCCTCCCCTCAAGAGGGAGGGAAGGTCGACTGAGAAATCGCCCCTCAGTCCACCAACACCTGCACCTTGATCCGCTCATCAAATGACCAGCCGCCCAGCGCCAGCACGCCGCCGGCCGCATCGCGGACGATGGGGGCGGTGCGCAGGGCTTCGGCGGGGGCGGTGATCTTGGTGCCGAGGATGCGCTCGAGCCGGTGGCGCGGCAGATATTCGCCGACGCTGGCGGTGAAGCCGGCATCAGCCGAGAGATTGACGATGCGGAAGCGCTGCTCCCAGACCAGCTCGCCATGCGGGGGCAATGGCGCATCGGGCGGCAGCACCCGGCCCGGCTCGCGCGCCACCACAAAGGCCGCCTCCTTGAGCCGCACGACACAGCCAAGCAGCGTGGTGGTGCGGCTCAGGTTTTCCTCGACAATGGCGAGGCGCAATCGCTCCACCTGCCCCAACGCCCGCGGCTTCTGCCGGCCGCCGACAATATTGAGCACCCGGCCCAGCAGGCGGGTAGCAATGGCCGGGCTCAGCCCGACAAAAGGCGACATCTCGATGCTGGCGGCGCCAAAGCCATCGAATTGCACGATTTCGGTGAAGCAGGCATCGGCCATCTGGGCAATGGCGGCATCGGCCTCGCCCATGCGCTCGGCGAATTGCGCCAGCGTCGCCGCATCGAGTCCCAGCGCCGCCAATTGCGGCAGCGCCTGCCGCCAGCGCACGCGTTCGTAGTGCGGATCGTTATTGGAGGGGTCTTCGGAGGGCACCAGCCCCGCCGCATCGACCACGGCGCGCAACGCCGTCGGCTCGAGATCGAGCAGTGGGCGATGCACCAGCACGCCCTCGATCTGGGCCATGGCCGCCATGCCCTTGAGGCCTTCGACGCCGCTGCCATGCGCCAGCCGCATCAGCACGGTCTCGGCCTGATCCTGCCGGTGATGCGCCGTCAGCAACACGGAAACGCCATCCTCGACCATGGCCTGACCCATCAGCCGATAGCGGGCCATGCGGGCGGCCGCCTGCACGCCGCTGACCGGCTTGTCGCCGCTCCAGGCCAAAGCGCGGGCCACAAGACCGCGCATTTGCGCCGCCTGCACCACCGCCGCGACCTCGCTGGCCGCTTCGGGCCGCAGGCCGTGATCGACGGAATAGACCACGAGCCTGGGCGCATTGGGCAATTCGGCGGCCCAGCTATGCGCCAGCAGCAGCAGCGCCAGGCTGTCGGCCCCACCGGAGACGGCGAGGCCAATGGCCGGTTGGTCGGCTACGGCGGCGAACAGGGCTTGCAGGCCGGCCGCGCTATGAAGATCGGGACTTAGGCGGGCGGGCATTCGGCCCGTGTCTTCTCCTCGCTCAGCCGCGTCACAAAGGCTGGCGTCAGCGTGGTGTAGCGCTTGTCGACTTCGGCAAAGGTGCGGCAGGCGGTTTCGCGCTCGCCGGCGCCCGACAGTGCCATGCCCAGCTTGAGCAGCAGGTCTGGCGCGCGCGGGCTGTCCGGCACTTTCTGGAACGCGTTGAGCAACACGTCGGCCGCCTCGTCATAGGCGGCGCGCTGCAGCAGCACATCGCCGAGGAAATTGGCGGCGTCGGGCGCCTGCGCATTATCGGGATAGAGTTCGAGGAACTGGCCGAACTGATCCTCGGCAAAGGCATAGTCGGCCTTGACCAGCGCGTCATAGCCGGCGGCGAATTGCGCGTCGGCATCGGCATCGCCGGATTTGGCGGCGGCCGGATCATAGCTCAGATTGAGCGGTTGCCCGGTCACCAGATCGACGCCGCCACGGGCGCCGGTGCCGACCAGCGGATCGGCGGATTCGCCCAGCTCGTCAGTCGGCGCCGCGCCGTCATCGAAAGTGGGGTCGAATTCGATTTCGCCGGGCAGCGGCTGCACGCCCTGCTCGGGAATGACGGTCAGCGGCACGCCATTTTCATCGGCCGGCACGGCATTGGGGTCCTGCGGCAACACCTCGGGCTGCGTCACGCCGCCCGGTTGGGTTGCCGCCTCAGTTTTTCCCCCAGCACCGCCTTCCAGCGCCTGAAAGCGGAATTCATTGTCTTCGCCCATGCGGTTGACGATTTCCTGCATCTGCGTGAGCTGGAAGGTCAGGCCTTCGATCTGGCCATTGAGCAGGCGGATCTGTTCTTCGAGCTGCTGGATGCGCACCATCAACTGGGCCGCGTCCTGCGACTGGGCCACATGAATGCGCGCCGGGGCGGCATTGGTATAGGTGAGCCCGCCCAGTTCAGCCGGCGGCAGGCTGGTCTGCGCCGCCATGCCGGGAACGGTGATGCCAAGAGCCAGGGCCAGTGCGCAGAGCGCCGTCTTCCCCCCTCTGGTAAATGCCGAAAGCTTCAAAACAACGTCTCCAAGCGCGGGATGCGAACCCCCAACATGGGGCGGATGCACCTGCCGATAAAGGGCAATTTTGGTCAAAAAGAAGCGCCCGGACCATTTTACTGGTTCCGGGCGCTCTTGCCTCCAGTTTGCACTGGATTCCATAGGCTTTTCGGTTTCGCGAAAAGCCGGGTTTTCTACCTTACTGGACCACCGTCACGCCGCGACGGTTCTGGCTCCAGCAGGAAATGTCGTTACAGATCGCCACCGGCCGTTCCTTGCCGAAGGACTGGCTGGTGATGCGCTGGCCGTTAACGCCGCGTGACACCAGATAGTTCACCACCACGGAAGAGCGGCGGGCGCCGAGGGCGATATTATATTCACGGGTGCCGCGCTCGTCGGCATGGCCTTCGATCATGACGCGGTAATTCTGGTACTGGTTGAGCCAGGCGGCCTGCTTGTCCAGCGTGGCCATGGCTTCGGGGGTCAGCGAGCTGGAATCGGTGGTGAAGAACACGCGGTCACCGACCGAAACCAGGAATTCCTGCTGGCTGCCCGGCGCACCGCCGCCCGGCCCGAGATTGCCGACGCCGGTCGGCATGGTGTTGGGCGTGCGCGAACAGGCCGCGATGACCACGACGAAAAGCAGCATCGCGGCGGCGCGCAACATAGTGTTGATGGGTGCGGTAATGACCACGGGTGGGCTCCTGAAAGGCTACAATCTTAAGCAAGGCATTTACCGCGCTTAATCTTAAGGCCGGGTATTCTGACGTGGTTAATCTTGTGCTATCGCGGCGCCAATGTGGCAGGAATCCTGGCTTTTTTGTGATGGTGCAGTTTAGCCACAGCTCCGGGGCGATCACGTTAAGGTTAAACGAGCGCTGCCCCCGGCCGGCCACGATGGCGCCGGTCAGGAACTGCACCGCATCCTAGGCCCTTTCGAGCTTGGCGAATGACGGCACGAGTGCCTGATAGAGCTCCCGGTATAAGGCCAGATCCTGCCGCAGCAGGTCGCCGAGCTGGCGGTCGGGTTCGACGATTGTCCCGCCCAGTTCCGGGGTCAGGGCAGCCAGGCTCTGCCCGGTCTCGCTGGCGAGAGCCAGCCGCGCCACGCCAAGGGCGGCGCCGACGGCGCGCGACGACAGCAAATGCAGCGGCGTATCGAGGATCGACGCCACCAGCCGGCACAGCAGCGCACTGCGGGCGCCGCCGCCCACGACTGCCAATTGCGCCGGCATGGCCCCGAGATTTACCAGCGCCGCATAGCCATCGGCCAGCGCGAAAGCCAGCCCGCGCAGCACGGCGCGGCCAACATGGCCGGCCGAATGATCGACCAGCAGGCCAAAGATCACGCCGCGCGCATCGGGATTGTCATGCGGGGTGCGTTCCCCGGCCAGATAAGGCAGGAAGACCGGCATGCGCTGGCTCACATCCAGCTCTTCGGTGGCTCGGAGCAATTCGGATACGCTGAGCCCGGTGAGTTGCGCGGCCCAGGCAATCGCCCCGGCCCCGCTTTGCAACGCGGCGGCGCGATACCACAGCTGCGGCAGGCCATGCGCCAGAATTTGCACGGTGCTGCCCGGCGCCGGCGCATAGAAATCCTGGGCGATCGAGATTTGCGCCGAGGTGCCCAGCGAGATGAAGCCCCGGCCTGGCTCGGTCAGCCCGATGCCGATCGCCCCCGCCGCACCATCACCCGCCCCGGCAATAACCACGGCTGGTCGGTCGATCCCCCAACGGGCCGCAATGGCGGGCAGCAGGCGACCCGAGATTTCCGGGCCCTCGATGACGCGTGGCAGCTGCTCCGTTTGCAGGCCGAACAGGTCCAGACTTTCATCCGACCACTGCCGCTTGGCCTCATCAAACAACAGCGTGCCCGCCGCATCGCAGGGATCGGTGACGAATTCGCCGGTCATGCGCAGGCGCAGATAATCTTTGCAGAGGCTGATGCGGACCGTGCGTCTGGCCGTGTCGGGCTCGTTGGTCCGCAACCAGGCCAGCTTGCAGGCGGTGAGGCCCGGAGCGGCCCGCAGGCCCGCCCGGCTCTCCAACGCCACATCCTCACGATAAATCCCGGCTTCAAGCCGAGCCCGATTATCGTTCCACAGCATGGCCGGGCGCAGCACCGCGTCGTCGGCGCCCAGACACACCAGCCCATGCATCTGGCCCGACAGGCCAATCGAGGCGATGGCGGCAACCCCGGCTGGGGTCAGCCCGCGCAATTCCGCCATGGCGGCATCGAGCGCATCCCACCAGTCTTCCGGCGCCTGTTCGCTGGCCCCGGCAAACGGACTGCTCACCAGCAATGGCCGTTCGACCCCGTGCAAGGGGTGCCCCTCGGCATCGATCAGCACCAGCTTGAGCGACGACGTGCCCAGATCGATGCCTAAGGCGGTTCCTTCAAACACGGTTCGCATCGGGCTCCAGGACGCAAGTCTTAGCCGCGCAAGCCGGACCAGCCTGGATCGGACGCATAGCTTTCGGTGGGGATGGTGAGCAGGTTGCGGCCCCAGATATCGACGCTCATCAGCTTGGGGCCGTCATTGCCGCCCGGGTCCTGGAAGAACATGATGACGCGGCCATTCGGGGCCCAGGTCGGGCCTTCGGCGTGGAAGCTGGAATACAGCATGCGCTCGCCGGTGCCATCGGGGTTCATGATGCCGATGGAGAACTGGCCGCCGCCCTGGCGGGTAAAGGCAATCAGATCACCCTTGGGCGACCAGACCGGAGTGGAATAGAGCCCCTGCCCGAAGCTGACGCGCTGCGCGTTACCGCCGCCGGCACCCATCATATAAATCTGCGGCGAGCCGCCCCGGTCGCTCTCGAACACGATGCGGCTACCATCGGGCGAATAGGACGGGCCGGTATCGATGGCTGCGCCCGAAGTGAGCTGCTGCGGCGTGCCGCCGCCGGTGCCCACCGAATAGATATTGGTGGCGCCGTTCTGCTCCACCGAAAACGCCACCGTGCCGCCATCGGGCGAAAAGCGCGGGGCAAAGGTCATGGCGCCGACATTGGCCAGCCGCTGCTGGCGGCCGGTGGACAGCTGCAGCAGATAGACCTGCGGATTGCCATCGGCAAAATTCATATAGGTGACCATGTCGCCATTGGGCGCGAAACGCGGCGTCATCGCCATGGTGTTGCCATCGGTCAGATACTGCACATTGGCGCCGTCCTGATCCATGATCGCCAGCCGGCGCACCCGGTTGGCCTTGGGGCCGCTTTCGGCGGTGTAGATGACACGGGTATCGAAATAGCCCGAGCCGCCGGCCAGCGATTCATAGATCGCGTCCGAGATGATATGGGCGACGCGGCGCGACGAATTGGGATCGGTATTGTAGCTCTTGCCGACCACCTGGGAGGCCTGCTGGGTATCCCAGACACGGACTGACGAGGAAATCGTGCCGCCGCGTTCGACGCCACCCATCACCAGCGCATCGACATTGGCGGTGCGCCAGATGTTGAAATCGGGGCTGTTGTTGACGTCGCCGACCTTGACTGGCAGCGAGGCCGGATCGAGCGGCAGGAACAGGCCGGAGCGGCGCAGATTGTTGCGCACGATATCGGCGATTTCCTTGCCGAAGGCCGGATCGGACGAGGCAAAGTCGGGAATCGCGATCGGCAGCGGCTGGAAATTGGCGCCTTCCACCACGATGCGCAATTGCGCCATCGCCATGGACGAGCCGGCCAGCAGGGCTCCGCCTGCCAGGCCGAGCTTGAGGGCGTTGCGCCTTGTCATCAGGGTCATATCAACTCTCCGTTCTCGCCGTCGCGATTCATGGTGCTTGTCAAACAAGCCAATTCAAAGTCACGGCCGCAGTTCCACTTCGATCTGCCGCCACTGGTCATAGGCATCCGCCGAAAGCATGTCGTAGGGACCGCAAGCGGCCACCGCGCGCTGCGCCGCCCGCGCCACCGAGCCGCCCTCAGTCGAGGCCGGAGCGGCGATGACCTGGGTGTTGGCCACCGTGCGGTCGGGGTTCATCGTCACCCGCAAGGTGACGTTGAGCCCGCTATTGATTTCGCTGGGCATCAGGTTCCAGCAGGTCTTGATCCGGGCCACCAGCCCATCAATCGCCGACTGGCTGAGCCGCGCCGAGGTGCCGGTGGTGTCGCCCAGCGTTGGCGTACCGCCCTGCCCGGTGGTGCCACCGGTGGTCTTGTCGTTGTTGATGATGGCAGAAATATCATCGGCCAGCGACGCATCGAGCTGCGGGTTGGGCTGCGGCTTCGTCGTTGGCTTGGGGGTCGGGGTCGCCGCGGCCGTCTGCTGACGCTTGCGCTCCTCTTCCTCGCGCTTCTTGCGCTCGGCCTCGGCAGCGGCAAATTGCTGGCGCTTCTGCTCAAGATTGGCCGGACGCGCCGCCGGGGCGGGGGCGGCCACGGCTGGAGGCACTGGGGTGGGCGCCGGTTCGGGCTCGGGGGCCGGCGTTGGCGTCGGGGTTGGGGTCACCACGGGCGTGGGTTCCGGGGTCGGCTCCGGGGCTGGTTCCGGCTCCGGCTCGGGTATTGGTTCGGGCGTCGGCGCTGGCGCCGGACGCGCGGCCGGTACCGGGGCCACCACCGGCTCGGGCGTTGGCGCGGGTGTCGGTTCCGGGGTCGGCTCCGGCGTTGGTTCCGGCTGCGGCTCGGGCACCGCTTCGGGCTCGGGCGCGGTATTGGTCACCGGGGCCGGGGTCGGAATATCGGCCGGCGACGGGGTCACCTGATCCTGCTCGGTATTGCCGGTCGGCTTGGCCAGCTCGGCCGGCTGGTCATCCTCGACAATGGAGGGCGTATCGGTCTCGACGATCTCGCTGGTCAGCTGGCCGGCACGAATATTGGAATATTCCTCGACCGACACCAGGTCGACGGAAATGGATTCCACCACCGGCGTCAACGGTTCACGGAACCCCAGATTAATGAGGCCGATGGTCAGTACCGCGATGTGGGCAAGAATCGAGACGGTTACGCCGGTACGCATCGGACTGGACTATGATTCCGGCTGGGTGATGAGGCCAATCTTGGAAAAGCCTCCGGCCGACAACAGCCCCATGACGCGCATGACGGCGCCATAATTGGCACTGGTATCGCCGCGCAGGAAAATCCGGTCTTCCGCCGGATTGACGCCTAGCACATTGAGCTGCGCCACCAGATCGCTCTCGGCCACGGCAGTCTCATCGATGAATACGGCGCCATCCGGGGTCACGCCAACGGTCACCGGCTTGGCCTGATTGGGCATCGCCGCCGCCGCCGAGCTGGGCAGATCCAGCGGCACGCCCGAGGTCATCATCGGCGCCGCCACCATGAAAATGATCAGCAGCACCAGCATCACGTCCACCATGGGCGTGATGTTGATTTCGCTCATGATCGCTTTCTTGCGGCCACGACGGCGACGACCGCCGCCGCCACCGGCAGAAACACCCATCCCCATCAGTGGCTCCGCGCTTCGAGCTGGCGGCTGAGAATGGTGGAGAATTCGTCGGCAAAGCCTTCCAGCCGGCCGATCAGCTTGCCGGCATCGGAGCTGAGCTTGTTATAGGCAATAACCGCGGGAATGGCCGCGACCAGCCCGATGGCGGTGGCGAACAGCGCCTCGGCAATCGGCCCGGCCACCACGGCAAGGCTGGTATTGGACGAGGCGGCAATGGCGGTAAAGGCGTTCATGATGCCCCACACCGTGCCGAACAGCCCGATAAACGGGCCGGCCGAACCGATGGTGGCGAGAAAGCCAAGGCGCTTTTCCAAGGTCTCGCTCTCGCGGGCAATGGCCACGTCGAGCACCTTGTCGAGGCGCTGCTGCATGCCGACAAAGCTGGCGGCATTCTGCTCGTGGCTGCGTTTCCATTCCTTCATCGCGGCGACAAACACCGCGCCTAAGCCCCCGGACGGCTTTTCCGCCTGCTGCTGATACAGCTCTTCCAGCGACTGGCCGGACCAGAAAGTCCGTTCGAACTTGTTCATCTCACTATTGCTGCGCCGATAGGTGATGGTCTTGTCGACGATGATCGCCCAGCACCATACCGAGGCGCCCAGCAAACCAATCATCACGGACTTCACAATCCAGTCGGCGGCCCAGAACAGGCCCCAGATGGACAAATCTGCGTGCGGAGCCACTACTCCCACAGCATCTACGGCTTCCATGTCGTGATCCTTCTCGGCCCGGTTCATGCACCCGACCCTCAAGCATCAGGCGATGGGGTCGAAATCTGTCAAAATTAAGAGAAATGCCCACAAACCCAGCCCTGTGCGGACCGGTTGACAGACACGTGCTCGCTTTGCCGTAATTATGGTCAAGAAGAGGTTAAGAAAGAGAGTCGGGGAACCGCACCACCCGTTCTGGCCGCGCGAGCGGCCTCACTTCTACGTGACGACAATTTCCCGTAGCCTAGACGCCTCGCTACGGAGATCGGATCACATGGCCAAGCTGTTTTTTGGAATGAATCAGTCGCTGGATGGTTACGTCGATTATCAGGAGTTTGGGCCTGACCCCGTGCTGTTCAGACACTTCATCGAGCAGACGCGCAACCTCGCCGGAAGCCTCTATGGCCGTGGCCTCTACGAGCTCATGC
This sequence comes from Devosia sp. A369, assembly GCF_054489345.1. Taxonomy (NCBI): domain Bacteria; kingdom Pseudomonadati; phylum Pseudomonadota; class Alphaproteobacteria; order Hyphomicrobiales; family Devosiaceae; genus Devosia; species Devosia sp. A369. The sequence continues at coordinate 23,753 of NZ_JBTMWV010000012.1, forward strand.
GCTATTGGGACGATGAGCAGCCCGATTGGGGCGCCGCCGAGCGCGACTTTGCCCAGGCCTGGCGCAGCAAGCCGAAATGGGTGGTGTCGCAGTCGCTGACCTCGGTCGGCCCCAACGCCACGCTGATCAAGGATGATCTGGCGGGCGCCATAGCCGACCTCAAATCCCGTTACGACGGCGAGATCGAAGTGGGCGGGCCGGTCCTGGCGCAAAGCCTGACCGAGCTTGGCCTGATCGATGAATACCGGATCTATCTCCACCCCGTCGTGCTGGGTCGCGGCGATCCGTTTTTCACCGCCGCCAGGCCACCCCTGCATCTGGTGGGCACCGAACGGATCGGCCAGGACGTGATCAGGTTGAGCTACGTTCCTGCCTGAACCGCTCGAGGATGGTCTTCGGCATCCGCGCCGCGCCGCCGCTGGTCTTGATGGCCACGACCATCACGCTCGCTCGCGTCAGCACCGTCTCGTCCCGCAGAATGGTCTGGGTCAGGGTCAGCCGCGCCCCGGTGATGGCGGCAACTTCGGTGGTGACGGTCAGCAGGTCATCAATATGGGCCGCGCCATCGAAGGCGATGTCCATCTGGCGCACGGCAAAGGCGATGCCCTCAGCCGCCAGTTCGGAATGATGGATGCCCATGTCGCGCAAAAACTCGGTGCGGCCGCGCTCGAAGAATTTGAGATAGGCCGCGTGATAGACATTGCCGGAAAAATCGGTGTCTTCGTAATAGATGCGGACCGGAAAGCGATGCTGGGTCACGCCACCGGCTCCGCCTCGTGGAACACCACATGCTCGGGCGCCCCCGACAGCGCCCGCAGCCGCTCCGGCAACCAGGGCGGCAACAGGTTTGCCTCAGCCAGCGCCGGGCCATCCAGCTTCAGCCACGAAAACTGCAGCACATGGCCCTCATCCTCGCGCACCAGAAACGGCTGCGCCCCGCCGGGCCGCACGTCTTCGGGCAGCGTGATGGCATAGATGAACCCCAGCTCATGGAAGCGGTCGCCCGCGCGGCCGTAAAAGCTCTCCGAGGTGAAGAGCAACGGGCCGACAGTGACCGGCATCACCAGTTCCTCGGCTATTTCGCGCATCAGCGCCACATTGCTGGGCTCGCCCATTTCGACCCGGCCACCCGGCAGCATGCAATAGCTGTCATCGTCCTCGCGACAGACCAGCATATGGCCATCGCGCATGACGACCCCGGCCACGCGATAGTTGAAGCAGGTGCCGCCGACCGGAAAGCTGAGCATGACACGGTCTGTGCTCATTCCTCGGGCTCCTCAAACAGGCTCTGCTGCATGCCGATAAAGCCCTGCGGCACGATCTTGCCGAGATGCTGGAACGCCGCACCGGTCAGCATGCGCCCGCGCGGGGTGCGCTGGATAAAGCCCTGCTGCAACAGATAGGGCTCGACGATTTCCTCCACCGCGTCGCGTGGTTCGCTCAGCGCGGCGGCAATGGTTTCGATGCCCACCGGGCCGCCATTATAGAAGTCGGCAATGGTGGTGAGATAGCGCCGGTCGAGCTGATCAAGGCCACGCGCATCGACATCGAGCCGCAGCAGCGCCTTGTCGGCAATCGACCGGGTGATTGTCCCCGAGCCATCGACCAGCGCGAAATCGGTGACTCGGCGCAGCAGCCGCCCGGCAATACGCGGCGTACCGCGCGACCGTCGGGCAATTTCCATCGCCCCATCCGGCGCCATCGGCATGCCCAGCAGCCGCGCCCCCCGCGTCACGATCTGAACCAGTTCCTCGGGCGTATAGAAATTGAGCCGCACCGGAATGCCGAAGCGGTCGCGCAGCGGCGTGGTCAGCAGACCCGCCCGCGTCGTCGCCCCGACCAGGGTGAACTTGGCCAGATCGATGCGCACCGAGCGCGCCGCCGGACCTTCGCCGATGATCAGATCGAGCTGGAAATCCTCCATCGCCGGATAAAGGATTTCCTCGATCGCCGGGCTGAGCCGGTGGATTTCGTCGATAAACAGCACATCGCGGTCTTCGAGATTGGTCAGCAGCGCCGCCAGATCCCCGGCCTTGGAAATCACCGGACCGGAGGTGGCGCGGAAGCCGACGCCCAACTCGCGCGAAATGATCTGCGCCAGCGTGGTCTTGCCCAGCCCCGGCGGGCCGACAAACAGCACATGGTCAAGCGCCGCGCCGCGCTGCTTGGCCGCCTGGATGAACACTTCGAGATTCGCCCGCGCCGCCGCCTGCCCGACAAATTCGGAGAAGCCGGAAGGGCGCAGGGACACATCAAGCGGATCATCGCGTCCGGCGGCAGGAGAAGTCAGGGTCACGCGAGCAGTTCCATTCCGGGAATAAGGTCGGCGGCATCATGGTCAAAAGTCACGGTAGCTGAGCACCCGTTGGCCAGGTTCATGCACGCAATGAGACAATCGGGGAAGCTGCCCCCGCTTGCCGTTGCTGCCTCCCACGCCTGCTCGACTATCTCACGCCGGTCGACCTCAAACTCCCGGGCGTCCAGCAAATCCCGAACCACCGCGAGCAGTTCATCGGCGGGAAACCTGAACCGGCTGCGCAGCAGCCAAATCGCTTCCATGAGAACCGCTACATTGATGAGGATCGAATGAGCATCGTGGTTTTGCTGCAAAAATGCCCGAGCCTTGGCGACCTGGATTACGTCATCGTCGACCAGCATGCGAACGAGCACATTGCTATCAATCCCGATCAAGCGAGCGCTCATATCGTTCGGTGACGGCTTTCCCGATCGCCTCGTCCATGTCCTCGACAGTCAGGGGCTGTTGCCCGGGACGCTTGTATTTTCCGATAAGATCAACTGCGCTGCGCCTCGGCCGCAACAGGTAAACCCCGTCCCGCTTGATGATATCGATCTTGTCACCCGGTCCAACCTTGAGGTCGTCCCGCACGTCCTTGGGCAACGTCATCTGGCCCTTGCTCGTAAGCGTCGTCACCGCCATCGCATTACCTCACACGAAATTCTTACATTTCAATATAGTAAGGAGCGAGCAAGGAAGCAAGGCTAACTGCTCAATTCCCGCAAGCCCAGCCGGATCAGCTTTTCGGTGGGAATGTCGTCGCCGTCGCGGGCCACGATGCGGGCCAAGGCCGCCGAGGCCTGGGCGTTGGAATAGCCCAGATTGGTCAGTGCCGAGACGGCGTCGGCAATGGCAGTTGGCGCAAGCCCATCGCCCAACGCCGCTTGCAGCCCCAGCGTACCGGCATCGATCCCCGGCCCGGCCGGCACCTTGCCCTTGAGTTCGGTGATCAGCCGCACTGCCAGCTTGGGCCCGACGCCGCTGGCGCGGCCCATCATCGCCTTGTCCTGCAAGGCCACGGCACTCGACAGTTCAGCCGGCGTCAGCGCCGACAACAGCGCCAGCGCTACCCGCGCGCCCACCCCCTGCACGGTCATCAGCAGGTTGAACCAGCCCTTCTCGCTCTCATTGGCAAAGCCATAGAGCCGGATCATGTCCTCGCGCACGATGGTTTCGATGAACAGCACCCCGGCCTCGCCGACGCGCGGCAACAACTGCAGCGTGCGGCTGGAGCAGAAGGCCACGTAACAGACGCCACCGCAGTCGATCAGCACATGGTCGTCACCAAAGCTGTCGACCAGCCCTTTGAGCTTGCCGATCATGCCAGCGCCTTCAGCCGCTGGGCGGCGACGCGATGATGGGCATGGCAGATGGCAATGGCCAGCGCGTCGGCCGCGTCAGGCCCCTTGAAATCGGCCGTCGGCAGCAGCGTCTTGACCATCAGTTGAACCTGTCCCTTATCGGCGTGGCCGGTGCCGACCACGGATTTCTTGACCAGATTGGCGGCATATTCCGCCACCAGCAGGCCGCGCACCGCCGGCGACAGCAGCGCCACGCCGCGCGCCTGCCCCAGGATCAGCGCCGAGCGCGCCCCCGCATTGACGAAGGTTTCTTCCACCGCTGCCTCGTCCGGGGTGAAGCGCTCGAGCACTTCGCCCAGCCCGGCAAACAGGATCGCCAGCCGTTCCGCCAGCGAGCCATCGACCGGCGGCGTCACCGTGCCGGCGGCGACAAAGCTCAGCCGGTTGCCCAGCGTCTCGATCACTCCCCAGCCACAGCGACGCAGGCCGGGGTCGATACCGATGATTCGGGTAGCAGCACTCATGCGACAATCCTTAATGAAGCGAGGCCAGCCTACCAAGGCCAATGTGAACAAAGAGGCAACAAAGCCCGTGGAAAACGCTGTATACGGTAAAATTGTAGCTATCTCGGAAACACCATCTTCAAGCCACGACCCTAGTTTCGCCCCGGGAATGCAGGGGCAAATCATTCATGGCCGAGATTCGTCGGAAACTTCCGAAGCGAGCGTGGTTGCGCGTTTATCGCATCGCAGGCGCATTGATCGGCTTGTCGATCATGCTGTCGCTGATTTTGACCAATGTCATCATGGAGACCTTCTCCGCCGGCATTAACGTGCAGGGGCTGGTGGTTTCCATCGCCATGCCGCTGACGCTGGGCGGGCCGCTGATCTTTCTGCTTATGCTCAAGCATGAGCGGCTGCGCTACGCCAATAGCCAGCTCGAACATCTGGCAGCCACCGATTGGCTCACCACCTGCCTCAACCGGGGCGCCTTTACCGGCGCCGTCATCCGCCATCTCGACCGTCTGGCGTCCGCCCATGCCCAGGGCGCCCTGCTGATCGTCGATGCCGACGACTTCAAGAGCGTCAACGACCGCTTCGGCCATGACCATGGCGACAGGGCGCTGCAGTTGATGGCCAGCGCCATCCGCCAAGCCGTAAGCGGCAATGATCTGGTCGGTCGGCTGGGCGGCGAAGAGTTCGGCGTGCTGCTGGTCGGAGTCGATAGCGCTACCGCCGACGACGTGGCCGAACGCATCCGCAGCGCCATTGCCACCATCACCTTCGCGCCCAATGGCACGAAATATCCCCTGTCGGTCAGCATTGGCGGGGCCATCTATGTCGCCGGTGCCCAGTTCAACGACCTCTACCGCCTTGCCGACCAGCGCCTCTATGCCGCCAAGCATGCCGGCCGCGACCGGGTCGCCATCGCCCAAGCCGCCTGAGCCCACGGAGCCACCACACCGCCCAGTTGATCGCCGAGCCGCCTGCATGGCGGCATCCCACCACTCCAGCCCGAAAGGCCGCGCCAGATGCTGATCTCCAAGACCCTGACCGCGATGCAGACCTGGTCCAGTGTCGGCCGCTGGACCCTGTTTGGTACGCTGGCCTGCATGCTGGTGGCGGTGGCATTCAGCGCCTTCATGTTCCGCGACATGGGCGAGGCGGCGCTGCATTTGGCGATTGTCACCGCTGCGATCCTGCCCGTCATGCTGGGGGTGCCGGTATTTCTCTATATGAGCCTGCGGCTGCGCATGCTGGCCATCGCCAATCGGCGGCTTGGCCTCGTGGCGCGCACCGACAGCCTCACCGCCTGCCTCAATCGCGGCGCCTTCGCCAGCACGGTGAGCACCCTGCTCACCCAGCGGTCGCGCCGCGCCGGCGGCGCACTGCTGATGATCGACGCCGACAACTTCAAGGCAATCAATGATCTGTTCGGCCACGAGGCCGGCGACGAGGCGCTGACCATCATCGCCCGCTCGATTCGCACCACTTTGCGCGGCGGCGATCTGGTGGGCCGCATGGGCGGCGAGGAATTCAGCGTCTATCTGCCCGATACCGACCAGCATGCCGCCGAAGCGGTCGCCGAGCGCATCCGGCGTTCGGTCAATCTGGCGGTGTTCACCCCCGCCGACCGCCAGCGCAATCTGTCGGTCTCCATCGGCGGCGTCGCCTTCGACGGTTCGGCGAGCTTTTCCGAACTGTTCCGCATTGCCGACCAGCGGCTCTACAACGCCAAACAGAGCGGCCGCAACCGCGTCGCCATGGCCCATGCCGACGACTACCCCTCCATCGGCCTCAAGCGCATTGCATAAAAAAGGGCGGCGCCGCAGCACCGCCCCGAAATTCACTGGATTGAAGCCTCAGCCTTCCAGCTTGGCCGCGTCTTCGTCGCTCATCTCGAAATTGGTATAGACGTTCTGCACGTCGTCATCTTCTTCCATGGTGGCGATCAGCTTCATCAGCGTCGCGCCCTTGTCGGCGTCGATCATCGTATTGGTCTGCGGCTTCCACACGGCCTTGACCGATTCGGCCTCGCCCAGCACCTTCTCCAGCGCCGCGGCAACATCCACCATCGCTTCAAACGTGGTGGTGATGTAGTGGCCCTCTTCGTCGCTCTCGACGTCGTCGGCGCCAGCCTCGATGGCCGCTTCCATCACCTTGTCTTCATCGCCAGCAGCCAGCGGATAGGTGATCTCGCCCACCTTGTCGAACATGAAGCCGACCGAGTTGGTTTCGCCCATCACGCCGCCATTCTTGGAAAAGTAGGAGCGGACATTGGAGGCGGTGCGGTTGCGGTTGTCGGTCAGCGTCTCGACGATGATGGCGACGCCGCCCGGGCCATAGCCCTCATAGCGGATCTCGTCATAATTCTCGCCGTCCGAGCCGATCGCCTTCTTGATGGCGCGTTCGATATTGTCCCGCGGCATCGACTGGGAGCGAGCATTGGTCACCGCCAGGCGCAGGCGCGAATTGAAGGCTGGGTCGGGCATGCCCATCTTGGCGGCGACGGTAATTTCGCGCGCCAGCTTGGAGAATACCTTGGAGCGCACGGCATCGGACTTGCCTTTGCGGTGCATGATGTTTTTGGCATGTGAATGGCCGGCCATCGGTCACTCCCCTCGAAAAAGAAGCTGCAGGATTATGGTGCCGGATTATAGGCAAGCGCAGCACATTTGTGAAGCTGAGCGCCTGCCACCCGTGACGTCCACGCTAGCGCGCCGGGGGAGGCCGACCGGAACGACAACCGCTGGGGCCAAAGCTGTTCGAGGCCGGGCTCAATCGAAAATCGGCTCCGCTTGCGCCAGCGTGCCACCGATGCGAACCGGCAGCACCTTGAGCGCCAGCCCGCTGCGCGGATCGGTTTCCACCGCCACGCCGCACAGGGTCGCCTCGCCCTCGGCCGGGGTGAACCGCCCATTGGGAATGCCGGTGAGAAAGCGGTTGAGCGGCTCATCGGTATCGGTGCCGATGATGGAATCGAAATCCCCGCACATGCCGGCATCGGCCATCAGCGCCGTGCCGCCGCGCAGCACGCGGTGATCAGCGGTGGGAATATGGGTGTGGGTGCCAACCACCAGGCTCACCTTGCCATCGAGAAATTGCCCCATGGCCTGGATTTCCGAAGTGGCCTCGGTGTGGAAATCGACAATCACCGCATCGGCCTGCTCGCCCAGCGGACACGCCGCCACCGCAGCCTCAACGGCGCGGAACGGGTCATCCGCCGGCCCCATGAACACCCGGCCCAGCGCATTGATCACCAGCACGCGATGGCCATTGCGGCCCTCGACAAACATCGCCCCACGCCCCGGCGTGCCCGGCGGCATATTGATCGGGCGGATCAGCGTAGTCTCGCGCTCGATATAGGAAATCGTCTCGCGCTGGTCGAACGCATGGTCGCCCAGCGTCACGATATCGGCGCCGGCCTGACGGATGGCATTGAAATGCGACTCGGTCAGCCCCTTGCCGTGGCTGGCATTCTCGCCATTGACCACGACGAAATCAAAGCCATAGCGCTCGATCAACCCCGGCAGGCGCTCGGTCACGGCATCGCGGCCGGACCGGCCCATCACATCGCCCAGAAACAGAAATCTCATGAAGTCGCGCCGAAATGGCGCACACCCGCCTCGGTGACAATCGCGTCGAGCGGCACGTCATGCGCCTCGCGCGGAATCTGCTCAAGCTCCTGCGCCGCAAAGGCGAGGCCGACCAGCAGGGGCTTTTTCTTGAATTTGGCCAGGGTCCGGTCGTAATAGCCGCCGCCATAGCCCAGTCGGGTGCCGGTGCTGTCAAAGCCGAGCAGCGGCATGATGACGATATCGGGCTCGGCCTTGGGCGCCAGCTCGGAGGGGGCCAGCGTACCGAAACCGGATTCATAGAGCGACGCGCCCTGCTCCCAGACCCGCAAATCCAGCGGCTCTTCCTCGCCCATCACCACCGGCAGCACCACTGTCTGGTCGCTATCCATCAACCGCACCAGGATCGGCTGGCAATCCAGCTCGTCGCGAATGCGCCAATAGGCAGCGACCACGTCGGTTTTTTGCATTTTGATGCCGTCGAAGAAATGGCCGGCCGCCGCCAGGGCCGCCTCGGCGCGCTCGGTGTGGTCCAGCGATGCCCGGGCCGCCCGGGCCCTGATCCGCAGCGCCGCCTTGGCTTCCTCGATCATCTCATCAACCATGACGCGCGCAAACCCACTAGAACAAGAGGGGCCGGAGCACTTCGCCGATGCTCCAGCCAAATAAGGTGCCGCCCTGGCCGTGTGATACACGATCCCGGGACCTACTTTACGTAGGTGGGCACCGTATGTCTGAGCCCAGGAGCTCAGTCAGGGACAGCTCCCTTAGGATCGATAAGGCCCCGGGGATATAGGTATCCATCACGCGCCGGGCAGCCATTGAGATATAGGCGCTTTGCCGCGTTGTGCAAAGGGTACGTTACAAAAGCTCGAACCAGTTTTGCAGGCCGTGCAGCACGCGGACGATAACAACGTCCTCGTCCTCAATGACGTACAGGATGTTGTGGGCGCCGAACGGCATCAATCGGACGCGGCTGGTGGCGGCCTGTCGCTCACCGGCCATTCTGGGCTGCGCCGCCAGCGTGTCGAACATATCCAGAAAGCTGGAGATGTAGTTCTGCGTGTGCCGGAAGCCGAAATTGGTGATGCCCTGCTCGGCAATCCTTTGGAGGTCGAACGTCGCTTGCTCGGACGCTCGCCACGCCATGCTCTAGGCTGACTTGCGAGCGTTGACCGCCGCCTGCGCCCGATCCATCAGCCGCGCCAGCAATTCATCGCGCCCGATCTCGACAATGCCGCTGGCCAGCGCTTCGTCGACCATGTCCTGCAGCTTCTGTTGCGCATAGGCCCGCTGATCGCGGCGCACCAGATCGCGGACATAGTCACTGCTATTGCCGTAGCGGCCGGACTGCACCTGTTCTTCCACCCAGGCTTTCATCGCGTCAGGCAGGGAGATATTCATCGTGGCCATAGCAGTCTCCTTCGGCCCGAAGACTAGCAGAATTGGCAAACCTTGCCAATCTTTGCCAAATTACCCCTGCGGCAGCAGCGCCGCGCCATCGAGCGCCCCGGCCACGCCCTCAATCGCCTTGGCGGCGTCGCTCAGCTTGGCCGCGAATTTTTCTTCCAGCGACTCGATTTCGGCCGCCACTTCCTGGCCGGCTCGGGTCAGCACCAGCACTTCGCTTTCCAGCGCCTTGATCTTGCGTTCGGCGGCGGCCAGTTCATCCACCACGGCGATACCGGCCATCACCGTCAGCCGGTTGTCGCCAATTTCCCCAACCGCGCCCTTGAGCTGCTCGACCTGGGTATTGAACCGGTCGGCCAGCCCGATCAGCCGCTGCTGCTGACCCTCTTCGCAGGCCATGCGGTATTTGCGGCCGTTGATTTCGACATTGACCTCGGGCATCGCCTTACTCCGCCTTCGCCAGCACTTCGCGGACGGTTTCCATCGCTTCCACCAGCCGGCGCGACACGTCATGGGCGCTGTCATCGAGCCGCTTGGCCCGCGCTGCCGTCTTGTCGAGTTCGGTGGCGAGCCGCGCCCGCTCATGCACCAGCCGCTGCGTATCGACATCGATGCGGTTCTGCTGGCGCAGTCGGGTGCCCAGATTTTTCACGCTCTGGTCGAGCCGCGCCATGGCGCGATCGAACCGTGCCTGGGCAGCATTCAACCCGTCTTCAAGTTCCGGCTCACTCATTGCGATTACGGTCCTCAATTCCCGGCAGCGTCGCCAGCATAACGGAGCCGCCCGCCTTGGCGCAATGCAATCGGCTGACATTGACAGGATAGTCGAACCTGTTATGCCTCGAACCGCCTTTGGGAGAAGGGTTCCAGCGCCGCTTCTCCCCAGATTTTCAGCCCTGATGAAAGCGCCAGCCCGATGACGAACTCCGCCCAGCAGAACGATTTGGCCAATGCGATCCGCTCCTTGTCGATGGATGCAGTCGAGAAAGCCAATTCCGGCCATCCGGGCCTGCCCATGGGCTGTGCCGACATTGCCACCGTATTGTTCACCAAGGTGATGAAGTTCGATCCCGCTGACAGCAAGTGGGCGGATCGCGACCGCTTCGTGCTCTCGGCCGGCCACGGCTCGATGCTGCTCTATTCCTCGCTCTACCTCCTCGGCTACGAGGACATGACCGTCGAACAGATCAAGAATTTCCGTCAGCTCCACGCCAAGACCGCCGGCCATCCTGAATATGGTTATGCCCAGGGCATCGAGACCACCACCGGCCCGCTCGGCCAGGGCGTCGGCAATGCTGTCGGCATGGCCGTGGCGGAAGCCAAGCTGGCTGCCGAATTCGGCGCTGACCTGGTCGACCACCATACCTGGTGCCTCGCCGGCGACGGCTGCCTGATGGAAGGCATTTCCCAGGAAGCCATCGCCCTGGCCGGTCACCTCAAGCTCAACAAGCTGACGCTGATCTGGGACAACAACTCCATCACCATCGATGGCGCCGTCTCCAATTCCGACTCGACCGACCAGATCGCCCGCTTCAAGGCGTCGGGCTGGAACACCATCGAGATCGACGGCCACGATCAGGCCGCCATCGAAAAGGCGCTGCTTGCCTCGAAGGCGTCCGACAAGCCCACTTTGATCGCCGCCAAGACCACCATCGGCTTCGGCGCCCCCAAGAAGGCTGGAACCGAGAAGGTGCATGGCTCCCCGCTCGGTGCCGAGGAACTGGCTGGCGCCAAGGCCGCGCTGGGCATCACCTATCCGGCGTTTGAAATCCCCGCCGAAATCCTCTCGTCCTGGCGCGCTGCCGGCACCCGCAGCCAGAATGTGCGCGGCGAGTGGCAGTCCCGTCTGGCCGCTTCGGCCAACCGCCTCGAATTCGAGCGCCGCATCAATGGCGACCTGCCCGCCGGCTTCCTCGAAGCCATGGACAGCTACAAGCGCCAGCTGACCGAGGACAAGCCCAAGGTCGCGACCCGCAAGTCCAGCCAGATGGCCCTCGACGTCATCAACGCCATCGTCCCCGAGACGCAGGGCGGCTCGGCTGACCTGACCGGCTCGAACCTGACCAACACCAAGGAAACCCAGCCCTTCACCGCCACCGATCGCTCGGGCCGCTACATGATGTACGGCATTCGCGAGCATGGCATGGCCGCGGTGATGAACGGCATTGCGCTGCATGCCGGGCTGATTCCCTATGGCGGCACCTTCATGGTGTTCACCGACTATGCCCGCCCCGCCATCCGCCTTTCGGCGCTGATGGGCCAGCGCGTCATCTATGTGATGACCCACGATTCGATCGGCCTGGGCGAAGACGGCCCGACTCACCAGCCGGTGGAGCATCTGTCGGCGCTGCGCGCCATTCCGAACCTCTTGGTCTTCCGCCCGGCCGACGCGGTGGAAACCGCTGAATGCTGGCAGCTGGCGCTCGAAAGCACCACCGCCCCGTCGATCCTGGCCCTGTCGCGCCAGAACCTGCCGGCGGTGCGCACCGAATATTCGATGGAAAACAAGTCGGCCAAGGGCGCCTATACCCTCGCCGGCGATCTCGACGCGCAGGCGGTGATCTTCGCCACCGGCTCGGAAGTCGCCATTGCGCTCGAAGGCAAGAAGGCCCTGGAAGAAAAGGGCATCACCGCCCGCGTCGTTTCGGTGCCGTCGATGGAGCTGTTCGCCAAGCAGACCGACGCCTATCGCGCCGAAGTCATCGGCAAGGCCAAGGCCCGCGTTGCGGTCGAAGCCGGTATCTCGATGAGCTGGGACAAGCTGCTCGGCGACCGTGGTCGCTTTGTCGGCATGACCTCGTTCGGCGAGTCGGCCCCCATCGACGCGCTCTACGAATACTTTGGCATTACGTCCAAAGCCATTGTTGAAGCCGTCACCGCACAGTTGTAAGAGAGCGACAACCTCCCTGACGCAACTTCCTCCCTAGGAGCATCCTCTATGGCAATTCGTGTCGCCATCAATGGCTTTGGCCGCATCGGTCGCAACATCCTGCGCGCCATCATCGAGTCGGGTCGCACCGATATCGAAGTGGTGGCGATCAACGATCTCGGCCCGGTCGAAACCAATGCTCACCTGTTCCGCTTCGATAGCGTCCATGGACGCTTCCCCGGCACGGTGACGGTCGATGGCGACACCATTGACGTGGGTCGTGGCCCGATCAAGGTGACCGCCGTCCGCGATCCGGCCGAGCTGCCGCATGCGGCCATGGGCGTCGATATCGCGCTCGAATGCACCGGCATCTTTGCCTCCAAGGAAAAGGCCAGCGCTCACCTGCGCGCCGGCGCCAAGAAGGTGCTGATCTCGGCTCCGGGCGAAGGCGCCGACCTGACCGTGGTCTATGGCATCAACCACCAGTTGCTGAACCAGGACCACATCGTGGTCTCCAACGCTTCCTGCACCACCAATTGCCTCGCACCCGTAGCCTTTGTGATGCACAAGGAATTCGGCATCGAGCACGGAATGATGACCACCATCCATTCCTATACCGGCGACCAGCCGACCCTCGACACCATGCACAAGGATCTCTATCGCGGTCGCGCTGCGGCCCTGAGCCAGATCCCGACCTCGACCGGCGCTGCCAAGGCCATCGGCCTGGTGCTGCCCGAGCTCAAGGGCAAGCTCGACGGCATTTCGATCCGCGTGCCGACCCCCAACGTTTCCTGCGTCGATTTCAAGTTCATCACCAAGCGCGATGTGACTGCCGACGAAATCAACGCCGCGATCCGCAAATATGCCGATGGCGAGCTGAAGAACATCCTCGGCTACACCACCCAGCCGCTGGTCTCGATCGACTTCAATGGCGATCCGCATTCCTCGACCATGGCGCTGGACCAGACCAAGGTGATGGGCGGCAATTTCGTCTCGATCCTGACCTGGTACGACAACGAATGGGGCTTCTCCAACCGCATGTCCGACACCGCCGTCGCCATGGGCAAGACGCTCTAGGCTAGCCAACTCGGTGTGGGTGGCGCTATGTCACCCACCCACCGTGTCACCTCGGCCTTGAGCCGGGGCCCATCCTGAGATCTCAAGCTGGATCCTGGCTCAAGGCCGGGATGACATCGAGGGTGGGTGAGTTCGGAGCCCCCCATGGACGACAAGATCGACTTCCGCGCCGAGCTGAAACAGCTCTATCAGCCCGGCCCCCGCGACTTCGTTTTCGTCGATGTCCCCACCATGAATTTCGTCATGGTCGACGGCCAGGGCGACCCCAACACCGCGCCCAGCTACCGCAGTGCCGTCGAATGGCTCTACAGCGTCAGCTACGCCATGAAGTTCGCCTCCAAGGACCTCGGCCAGGACTATTTCGTCCCGCCGCTGGAGGGGTTGTGGTGGGCAGACGATCCCAATGACTTCATCACCCGCAACAAGGCCAATTGGCACTGGACCATGATGATCATGGCCCCCGATTTCCTCACCCGCGCCATGTATGACACCGCGCTCGAAAAAGCCGCCGAAAAGCTGGGCGACGCCCCCGCCAACCTGCGCCTCGAACCCTATGCCGAAGGCCGCGCCCTGCAAATCCTGCATCTGGGCAGCTATGACGAGGAAGGCCCCGCCCTCGAACATCTGCACCAGGTGGAAATCCCCGGTCGCCAGCTCGTGCCCAATGGCCACCACCACGAAATCTATCTCAACGACCCGCGCAAGACCGCCCCAGCCAAGCTCAAGACCATCCTGCGCCAGCCGGTCCGCCCCGCCTGAGCGGTTGCCAGCGCGCCGCATCCGCTTCTAATCTGGCGCCAAAACCCCACGGTGCCGCCGATGAGCCTTGACCGTTCCGTCCGCTGGCGCGGCCTTGCGCCTGCCAGCCTTGAGCATTGCCACATCATCGCCACCGCCCGCGATACCCGCATCCGCTCGACCCTCATCACCCCCGATTATGGCCTCGCCTATCGCCTCAAGCTCGACGAGGCCGGGCATATCCGCACTGCGCGGCTGGAGCGCACGGATGGCACGGTGCTGGAGCTGTTTTCCGACGGTGCCGGCAATTGGTCCGACGACCGCGCCGAGCCGCTGGCGGCGCTGCGCGGCTGCATCGACCTCGATATCTGGCCCACGCCGCTGACCAATTCGCTGCCCATCTGGCGCTGCCAATGGACCACCGACGTGCCGCAGCGCTTCGCCATGGTGTGGATCAATGCCGACGATATGAGCCTGCGCCGCAGCGAGCAGCTTTACACCCAGCGCGATGCCACCCATTTCCGCTTCCAGTCCGCCGATTTCGAGGCCCTGCTGGAGATCGACGCCGATGAGCTTGTCCTCAACTACCCCGGATTGTTCACCCGCGCTGACTGAGCCCCCCTTCCCCGCCTCTCTCGGCTCTGCTACGCCACCAGCGACGATCTAGCCCCCGGGAGCCCGCCATGTCCGCGACCTTCAAGACCCTCGACGAACTCGACCTCAACAACAAGCGCGTATTGCTGCGGGCCGACCTCAACGTCCCGGTCGCCGACGGCAAGGTCACCGACGCCACCCGCATCGAGCGGCTGGTGCCCACCATCCGCGAAATCGTCAAGCATGACGGCAAGGCCATCCTGCTGAGCCATTTCGGCCGTCCCAAGGGCAAGGTCGATCCCGAATTTTCGCTGGAGCAGGTCTGCGCCGCCGTGGCCAATGCAACCGGCCATCCGGTCGGCTTTGTCGCCACCGACTGGACCGACATGACCGCCGCGCAGGCGGCCATCGACTCGGCCCCCGCCGGCTCGGTGCTGATCATGGAAAACACCCGCTTCCACCCCGGCGAGGAAGCCAACGATCTCGAACTGGCCAGGCGCATGGCCAGCCTCGGCGACGTCTATGTCAACGACGCCTTCTCCGCCGCTCACCGCGCCCACGCCTCCACCGCCGCGCTGGCCCATCTGCTGCCCGCTGCCGCGGGCCTCGCCATGCAGGCCGAGCTCGAAGCGCTGCAAGCTGGTCTCGGCCAGCCGAAAAAGCCGGTGATCGCCGTGGTCGGCGGCGCCAAGGTCTCCTCCAAGATCGATCTGCTGGAAAACCTCGTCGCCAAGGTCGATGCCCTGGTGATCGGCGGCGGTATGGCCAATACGTTCCTCCACGCCCAGGGCCATGGCGTCGGCAAGTCGCTGGCCGAAAAAGACCTGGCGGAAACCGCTCTGCGCATCATGGACAAGGCCGTCGATAGCGGCTGCGCCATCATCCTGCCGATCGACGCGGTGGTCGCCTGGCACTTCAAGGCCGACACCCCGACCCGCCTCTACGGCGTCGACGCCATCGACAATGACGGCATGATTCTCGATATCGGCCCGTCCTCGATCGAGCGCATCATCGCCGCCATCGACGATGCCAATACCGTGGTGTGGAACGGCCCGATGGGCGCCTTCGAAATGAACCCCTTCGATGCCGGCACCGTCGCCATCGCCAAGCACGTCGCCAAGCGCACCCATGACGGCAAGCTGGTCTCGGTCGCCGGTGGCGGCGACACCGTCGCGGCGCTCGCCCATGCCGGCGTCAAGGACGCCTTCACCTACGTCTCCACCGCCGGCGGCGCGTTCCTGGAATGGATGGAAGGCAAGCCTTTGCCGGGGGTTGATGCGCTAAAGAAGTAGTCTGGGGTTACCCCAGCCTGTGTCCCCTCACCCTAGCCCTCTCCCCGAAGGGGCGAGGGGATCAAGCTGGTGTCGGACACACATCTCGCCCCATTCACGATGCAGTCCCCTCGCCCCTTCGGGGAGAGGGTTAGGGTGAGGGGACCAATCTCTCCCCACCCGCAGGAGCAGGCAGTCCTCACCCCTCCGTCAGCTTGAATTCGATCCTTCGATTCCGCCGATAGGCATCCTCATTCTCCGCCGGATCGAGCGGCGTAAACTCGCCAAAGCCCGCTGCCACCAACCGGTTGGGCGACACGCCCTTGCTCACCAGATAGCGCGCCACCGAAATCGCCCGTGCCGCCGACAGCTCCCAGTTCGACGGGAAGCGGGCATTGGAAATCGGCCGAATATCGGTGTGCCCGTCAATGCGCAGCACCCAGTTGATATCGGGCGGAATTTCCTGCTCCAGCTGCAGGATCGCGTCGGCCAGTGCATCGAGATCGGGCGTGCCCTCGAGCGAGATATCGGCCTGCCCGGCCGCAAACAGCACTTCGGACTGGAACACGAAGCGGTCCCCGACCACCCGCACATCGGCGCGGCCTTCCAGTATCTGCCGCAACCGTCCGAAGAAATCGGAGCGATAACGGGACAGATCCTGCACTCGCTGCGCCAGCGCCAGATTGAGCCGTTTGCCCAGATCGGCAATCTGGGTCCGCGATTCGGTATCGCGGCTTTCCGAGGCTTCCAGCGCCGCCTCCAGCGCCCCGATCTGGGTGCGCAGAGCCGCCAGCTGCTGGTTGAGCAGCGCCACCTGCGCATTGGCCTCGTCGGAAAGCTCCTGCGCGCTCAGTAGATCATCCTGCAACCCGGCAATCGCCGCATCCTTGTCGCCAATGCCCGCGCCAATCCCGGCCAGCTGACTGGAGAGGCTCACATTATCCGCCTGCGCGCTGCCCAAAGTGGCGGTCAGCGTGGCAATCTGCGTGGTCAGATCGTCCGAATTGGCTCGTTCCAGCTGCAGCAGGTCGGTCAGCTCGGCAATCTGGCTGTTGAGCCGTGACAAAGCCGTGTCGCGGCCCTGCAATTCCTGGCCCAGGAAAAACTGCGTCAGCATGAACAGGCTGAGCATGAAAATGATGACGAGCAGCAGGCTCGACAGCGCGTCGACGAACCCCGGCCAGTAATTGGCCTCCTGCCGCCTGCGGCTACGGGCTCCGGCCATGGATCAGTTCCGCCGCTCGGTGTCGGCCTGCGACAGCACCGCGTCGATCAGCTCGCGCAGTTTGCGGTTGGTCTCGCCCTGCTCGGTGATATGGGCGCGCAGATCGTCCTGCTCGACGCGGATATGCTTGACCAGCCCGTCAATACCGCGCGCCAGCTCGGCCATGGCGCGAATGGCGTTCTGGCTCGAATTCTGGTTCTGCATGCTGTCGCCGAGCTTGTCGAACATGGCCTGCATTTCAGGACCCCCGGCATTGGCCTGCATGGCGCTGACCGGATGATCCAGCTCGGTCATCGAGGTCATCCAGTCTTCGAGATCGGTATAAAACGCATTCTGCGCCTGGCTGGTCTGCAAATCGAGAAAGCCCAGCACCAGCGATCCGGCCAGACCGAACAGCGAGGACGAAAACGCTGTGCCCATGCCGGCCAGCGGCGCACTCAGCCCTTCGCGCAGGCTGGCGAATTGCGAAGCGCTGTCGCCATTGCTGACATCGAGCGCATTGATCACCCCGGCCACGCTGGTGACGGTTTCCAGCAAGCCGTAAAACGTGCCCATCAGGCCCAGAAACACCAACAGCCCGGTGAGGTACCGCGAGGTGTCCTTGGCTTCATCGAGCCGGTTGCCGACGCTGTCCAAAATCGACCGCATCGAAGAAGGGGTAATGACGGCTTCGCCGATGCGCTCGCGCAGAATGCCGGCGACTGGCGCCAGCAGGATCGGTGGCCGCACATTGGTGCTGGTGCCGTCCTGCAGGGAATTGACCCACTTCACCTCGGGAAACAGCCGGATGACCTGGCGGAAACTGAGGAAAATACCGACAAACAGGGCGAAGAAGATCATCGAGTTGATGAACGGATTGGCCCAGAAAAACGTGACGATAGTGGTGAACAGGATCGCCGCCACCAGCGCGACCAGCACCAGGAAGATGACGATCTTGACCAGGTAAACCGTCGGACTGGCGAGGTGGTAGGGATCGTAGCCTTGCGTCATCAGTCTGTACCTTGCCCCACACGCGCAAATCACTGCGTGGGCAGAGTAGTCAGCACGGTTGGGCGTGACAATGACAAAGGTTAACGGATGGGGGCTGGGTGCGAAACCATCACTCTCACCGACACGGCCCCAAACTCGATGTCATCCCGGCCTTGAGCCGGGACCCTTCCTGAGATCCCACCGCGCCCACCCATCACGGTGGGTGGATGACATTGCGTGGGGGATGACACAAAGCCAAACAAGTGCTTCGCTTCACCAATGGGGCAGAGCTATTTCGTCTACATCGTCGCCAACCGACGGCATGGCACGATCTATGTCGGCGTCACCAATGATCTGATCCGGCGCGTCCACGAGCATCGCGAAGGCGTGGTCGACGGCTTCACCAAGGAACATGGCTGCAAACAGCTGGTGTGGTTCGCCCCCCACGGCGACATCGAAGCCGCGATCCTCCACGAAAAGCGCCTGAAAAAATGGCTCCGACCATGGAAAGATCAACTGATCGAAGCGCAGAATCCGGATTGGCGCGATCTGTGGTGGGACATCACCGGCACGATGCCACCGGAGCAGTGACGATCACCAGCATTCCCCGAACCTCGATTTCACCCAAACTCGATGTCATCCCGGCCTTGAGCCGGGACCCATCCTGAGATGCCACCGCGCCCACCCATCGGAGGATGGGCCCCGGCTCAAGGCCGGGGTGACACGGTGGGTGGGGTAATTGCGGTGGTTGAGAACCAGCGCCTTACTGAATGCCCTTGAGCTGCTTCAACAACGCCGCCTGCAGCGTTTCATTGCCGGCCACGACCTGGCCATTCCATACCGAACCGGAGCTGCCGGCGAAGTCGGTGACGAAGCCGCCGGCTTCCTTGACCATCAGCAGGCCGGGCGCCACGTCCCACGGCGACAACCCGGCTTCCCAGACGGCGTCGTAGCGGCCGCCGGCCAGCCAGGCCAGATCCATCGCGATCGAGCCGGAGCGGCGGATGCCGGCGACGGCAGGATTGATATGGGCCAGCTGGCGCAGCTGCAGGCTGTCATTGGCCGTGCCCTGGGTCTTGATGCCGGTGCAGATCACCGCATCGGCCAGCGACTTGCGGCCGGCAATGCGCAGGCGCTTGCGGTCATTGAGCCAGGTGCCGCCGCCCTTTTCGGCGGTGTAGAGTTCGTCGAGCACCGGATTGTAGATCACTGCGGCGACGATCTCATTGGCGCGTTCCAGCGCAATGGCGACCGCAAACAGCGGGATCGAGTGCAGGAAATTGGTGGTGCCATCGAGCGGATCGATGATCCAGCGGTGCTGGCCATCGGTGCCGGCCACTTCGCCACCCTCTTCCATCAGGAAGGCATAGGTGGGACGGGCCTTGAGCAACTCGTCATAGACGATCTGTTCGGCGCGCAGATCGGCCTTGGAGACGAAATCGGCCGGCCCCTTGCGCGAGACCTGCAGGTTTTCGACTTCGTTGAAGTCCTTGGTCAGCGAACGGCCGGCCTTGATGGCGGCATTGACCATGACGTTGAGGATTGCTGAGCGTGCCATGTCTTAGTCCGCCCGGCGCATATAGGTGGCTTCGGTGGTGTCGACCACGATGCGTTCGCCCACGGCAATGAAGGGCGGCACCATGACCCGCAACCCATTGGCCAGGATCGCCGGCTTGAACTGGCTCGACACGCTCTGACCCTTCTGCACCGGATCGACCTCCATGACTTCGACAATGACGTTGGCCGGGAAGCGGATGCCCAGCGGCGTATCCTCGTGCATTTCGAGGGTGATCTTCATGCCGTCCTGCAGGAACGCGGCGCGCTCGCCGACAAAATCCTTGGCCAGTTCGACCTGCTCATAGCTTTGCTGATCCATGAACACCAGATTATCGCCCTGCTCATAGAGATAGGTGAAATCGCGGAATTCGAGTTCGACGGTTTCCACCGTCTCGGCCGAACGGAACCGCTCATTGAGCTTGGTGCCGCCCAGAATGGCCTTGAGTTCGACCTGGGCATAGGCGCCGCCCTTGCCCGGCTTGACGTGGTCGACCTTGACCGCCACCCACAGGCGATCCTGGTGGTTGACGACATTGCCGGGGCGGATTTCGTTGCCGTTGATCTTGGCCATAGATGCTCGCTTGCGTTGGTCGCGGCTGCGGCCGTCGAAGGACGCGGTAGGGCGCAATGCCGCCCAACCGCGTGGCTCGACAAGCTCACCATAAGGTTCGAAACTGAAGACCCTAGCCGCGCAAAATCGTGTGGCGACTTTCTGCCTCAGAAACCCCTTGGTTTCAAGGGTCTTGCGGCGCGGCGCTGGAAGGCTCCTCGCCGGCATCGACCGGGGTCGGCAGCGTAGCATCGTCGTCGGACGCTCCGGTGGTCGGAATTTCCAGCACGGTTTCGATGCTGGGCGGCGTCGATGGCCAGAAGCGGGCGCGTTCCTCGGCGCTGGCCAGTTCCCCCTCGGGGATCGACACCAGCAGCCGGTCGAGCGAGGGATCGCTGAGCCCCTGCCGCCGCGCCAAGGCCCGCCACATCGCGGCGTCTTCCAGATTCAGCGCCACGCCCTCGCCCACCGCCAGCAATTTGGCATAGCGGTTCTGCGCCACGGCATTGCCGGTTTCGGCGGCGCGGCTATACCACATCGCCGCTTTGGCCACGTCCTTGTCGATACCCTGCCCCAGATAGAGCAGGGTGGCGTAGTCGATCTGCGCCGCCGGCAGGTTCTGCTCCGCCGCCAGCCCGATATAGCGGGCCGCCTCAGTCGGATTGGGGGCGACGCCGGCCCCTTCGGTCAGCATCGAGCCATAATCATATTGCGCCTCGGGCAGCTCGGCGTCGGCCGCTTCCTTCATCAGCGTCGCGGCCGTCACGAGGCTCGGCGAAGCATAGACGCCTTCGACATGCAGCAGCGCCATATTGTATTTGGCCGGCACATAACCCGCCTCCGCCGCCTGGCTGAACAGGTCGGCAGCCCGGGCGCGGTTCTTGGGCACGCCAATGCCGTCCTGATAGGCCAGCGCCAGCGCAAAGACCGCCAGCCGATCGCCATTATTGGCGGCGAGCTGATACCAGCCGGCCGCGCGCTGATCATTCTGCCCAACGCCCAGCCCCTTGGAATAGAGTTCGGCGATCAAGGTCTGGGCCGCTGCATCGCCCTGTTCGGCGCGCGGCAGGGCATAGCCCAGCGCCGTCAGAAAATAGCCGCGCTGGAACGCGCCGAAAGCTTCGTCGACCGGCACCCGTGGCCCGAAAATTTCGTCGGAGATGGCGTCGGCCGGATTGGCCGGATTCGGCGGATTTTCTTCCTGCGCTGCGGCGGCGAGCGGAGTCAGCGCGAAAAGGGCAGCAAACAGCAAGCGAAGCATCAGCTTTCCCCCAGCATGCTGGCAGCGAGTGCTTGCGCCATTTCGGCCGGTGCCGGGGCGGCCCACAGGCTATCCGACAGCGCCACAAACTCGGCGCCATGCGCGTCGGCGGCCTCGGGCGCCGCCGCAGGCAGGCTCAATACCGCAGGGATTTCAAAGGTTTCCGCCCACCACTGCGCCAGCTCGGCGGCATCGTCACCCGGGCCGAAAAACACGTAATCAATGTCCATTTCACCCGCCGTCATGGCGTCATGGCGCGACGCCAGATTTCCAGCACCAACGATCATTGCTGGCTTGATGGCGGCAATGGCCGCCTTGATTGCAGCCGGGCCGCCGGTGACGTGAACCCCGTCGGCGCCGAGCCGTCGCGCCAGCGCCGCATCGTCCTCCAGCAGC
Organism: Devosia sp. A369; assembly: GCF_054489345.1. Classification (NCBI taxonomy): domain Bacteria; kingdom Pseudomonadati; phylum Pseudomonadota; class Alphaproteobacteria; order Hyphomicrobiales; family Devosiaceae; genus Devosia; species Devosia sp. A369. Next base: position 45,342 of record NZ_JBTMWV010000012.1, read on the forward strand.
ACGGCGCAGCCCGCGCCCTGGCCGATATTGACGATGGCTTCGGCAGATTTCGCATAGGCCGCAGCATCTTGCGTCCCGCGCGCCACCAGCAGCGCCGAAAATTCGGCAGCACTCAGCACGGCCATCAGGCTGGGCAGGTCGGGATTGGCAGGGGTGATCAGATAAAGCTGGGGCGCCATGACAGTACTCAATACGGAAGGGCTTCTTGACCGCCCATTTTGGCGACAAAGAGGACGTTCTCCAATAGGCGATGGTCCCGACAGGCGCAAAGAAAATGCGCGCCCTCCGGGGAGAGCGCGCATCCGCATGACGTTGGGAGACGTCGGGGCGTTTGGGTTTTTAGGCGGCCTGATCCTGCTCGCCGCTCCAGGTGCCGAGCGCTGCCAGCGAATTCATGTGGGCGCGATGGGTGAAGGCCACCTGGGCCTGCGGGAAATTCTCGCGACGGCCAGCCCAGGTGCGCAGCGCCACATTCTGCAGCGCGCGGCCATAGGAGAAGGTCAACGGCCAGGGCTTGCCGCCAATCTGGTTCATCGCCGACAGATGCGCCGTCGCCTCTTCATCGGTCTGCCCACCCGACAGGAAGGCAATGCCCGGCACGGCGGCCGGCACATGGGCGCGCAGCACCGCCACGGTGCGGCGAGCCACTTCCTCGACGCTGGGCCGGTCGCGCGAGTTGATGCCGGGCAGCACCATGTTCGGCTTGAGCAGCATGCCGCCCAGATCGACACCGGCCAGACGCAGTTCCTTGAAGGTATTTTCCAGCACGTCGCCGGTCACCGCCGCGCAGCGCTCCAGCGAGTGATTGCCCGGATCGCCATCGCCAACCACTTCGGGCTCGACCACGGGAACGATGCCGGCCTCCTGGCACAGGATGGCATAGCGGGCCAGCGCATGGGCATTGGCGCGGATATTGTTGCGGGTGGGGGCGACGTCATTGATGGTGATCACGGCGCGCCACTTGGCGAAGCGGGCACCCAGATCGGCGTAACGCGCCAGTCGCTGGCGCAGGCCATCGAGGCCCTCGGTGATTTTCTCGCCATTCTCGCCCGGCATGGGGAAGGCGCCGCGATCGACCTTGATACCGGGGATAACGTCGGCATCGGCCAGGATGGAGCGGAACGCCGTGCCATCAGCGGCAGACTGTTCCAGCGTTTCCTCGGTGAGAATGACACCGGAGATATAATTGGTCATCGCGCCGGTCGAGCGGAACAGCATTTCGCGGTAATCGCGGCGCAGATCGAGGGAATTGGGCAGATTGATCTTGGCAAAGCGCTTGGCGATAGTGCCTTCCGATTCATCGGCGGCCAGGATGCCCTTGCCGGGCTCCATCAGTTTTTGGGCAATGGCGTTTAGCGACTTCGTCATGGTCCGACCTCGAGGGGATAATTTGCCCGGAGATTAGACTTTGGTTTTGGTCAATTCGATTAGACCTGTGGTTATGCGACGAAAGGTGAATTCACGCGGCACCGCCTAGCTGACGTCGTCCAGCCGGAATTGCAGCCGCGCCAATTCGGCATAGCGCCCGCCCTTGGCGACCAGTTGGTCATGGGTACCATGGTCGATAATGTGGCCGCCATCCAGCACCAAAATCTTGTCGGCATCGCGGATCGTCGCCAGCCGGTGGGCGATGACCAGCGTGGTCCGCCCCTGCATCAGATGCTCCAGCGCCGTCTGCACCAACTGCTCGCTCTTGGCGTCGAGGGCACTGGTCGCTTCGTCCAGCAACAGAATCGGGGCGTTCTTGAGAATGGCCCGCGCGATGGCGAGGCGCTGCTTCTGCCCGCCCGACAGCATCACCCCACGCTCACCGACCAGCGAGGCATAGCCCAACGGCAGGTCGACCACGAAATCATGCACCAGAGCGGCGCGAGACGCGGCCTCGACTTCGGCGTCACTCGCCTCGGGCTTACCGAAGCGGATATTGTCGGCGATGGTGCCGGCGAAAATCGTCGGCTCCTGCTCGACATAGGCAAAACGCTGCCGCAGCTCGGTCAGCCGCAATTTCCGAATGTCGATGCCATCCACAAGAATGGCGCCGTCGGTCACATCATAAAAGCGTTGCAGCAGCGACAAAGTGGTCGACTTGCCCGAGCCCGAGGCCCCCACCAGCGCCACCGTCTCGCCATGCGCGACGGTAAAATCGAGCCCGCGCAGCACCGGCTCGGAGCCGTCATAGGAAAAATCCACCTGCTGGAAGGCCACGGTGCCCAGCGGCGGCTGTGGCAGCGCTATGGGCTGGGCCGGATCCTTGATGGTCGGTTCGGTATCGAGGATTTCGGTCAGCCGCTCGGTGGCGCCCGACACCTGCTGCAAGGTGCCCAGCACGTCGCTGATATTGGTCAGCGCGCCGGACGCCATCAGCGCATAAATCATGAACTGGGTCAGCTCGCCCGCCGTCACCGTGCCGTCGAATACGGCGCGAGCGCCCCACCAGATCAGCACCACGATCGCGGCGGTACCCAGGAAAATCGCCATGCCGACCAGCACCGAGCGCGCCAGCAGCCGGCGCAGTTCGGCCATATAGCTGTCGCGGCTGTGGCCGGCATAAATCGCCGACTGCACAGCTTCCTGGGTGAAGGATTTGAGCGTGCGCGTTGCGCCCAGCATTTCTGTGGACATAGCCGACAGGTCGGCCAGCGCATCCTGGGTCTTGCGCGACATGCCACGCAGGCGGCGCGAATAGGCGATCAGCGGAAACAGAATGCACGGCACCAGCACCGCCACCGCAATGGTCAGTACCGGACTGGTCAGCATCATCATCACCAGCGCGCCGATGATGGTCACCAGCGAGCGCAGCGCCAGCGAAAAGCTCGACCCCACTGCCGAGCGGATGACATTGACGTCGCCATTGAGCCGGCTGGTGAGTTCACCGACCCGGTTGGTGTCGAAATAATGCGTATCGAGGCCCAGCAGATGGGTGAAGACCGCTTCGCGCAGGTCGGCCAGCACCTTTTCGCCCAAGCTGGAGATGAAATAGAAGCGTGCGCCGCTGGCGATGCCCATCACAGCGGCGATACCGACGATCATCCAGCCATAGCGGCTCACATTGGCCAGATTCTGCGTCAGGAAGCCTTCGTCGATCGCCCCGCCCATCACATAGGGGATGGACAGCGAGGACAGTGCCGACACCAGCAGGAACAAAATGGTCAGCGCCAGCCGCACCGGATAGCGCAGCATGAACGGCACCAGCTTGCGCAAGGGCCGCAGCTTGCGGGCATTGACCACCGGTGTGGTTATGATGGATTCAGGATCAGCCTGAGCCGGGACCGCCTGGTCTGTCATCGGTTACGCCACTGCTTTTCTGGGTCCGATGGGTTCCGGGCCGCGCTGAGGCTTGGATATAGGCACTGCCCGGAAGTGCGGCAACCGCTTTGTCCGGTGCAAAATTGACGCGCCCGGTGGTTTCGCGGACAAGGCCTTGCGAAGGCGGCAGGGTTTCTGTATGAAGCCGGCAACACCCAATTTTAGATGCTCTCCGGGCGCTACGGCGCCCGTTTGATTTGAGGCGACACCGATGAAGGCAGATATCCATCCGGACTACCACGCGATCACCGTGGTGATGACCGACGGCACCAAGTACGAGACCCGCTCGACCTATGGCAAGCCGGGCGACACGCTGCAGCTCGACATCGACCCCAAGACCCACCCGGCCTGGACCGGCGGTACGGGCCAGCTGATGGACCGCGGCGGCCGTGTTTCGCGCTTCAAGGAGCGCTTCAAGGGCCTAGGCATCTAAGCCAGCCTCTGATCAGATTCGAAAAACCCGGCCTTGTGCCGGGTTTTTTGTTGTCTGGACCGGCAGCCCTTAGATCGCTCCGCTGGCGGCATCGTGTGTCAGGGATGTCTGGTGAACGGCCTAAGCCCGGCCGAAGGCGGCCTTGAGGCGGGCCAACTGGTCGGCAATGCCATTGGCGATGCCGGGATCGAGATCGGGCATTTTGCCCCGCTCCAGCGTATCGAACTGCATCACCCGGTCGAACAGGCGGTCGCCCTTGTCGATATAGGTGCGCAGGATTTCGGGAAGCTGGTCATAGCCGGGGCCGCCGCGTTCCGATGGGGTAGCGGAAAACTTGACCTTTTCCTTTTCGGAACGGGCGTTTTCCTTGCTGATTTCGCCTTCATTGACGGCGCGTTGCAGCAGTAGCCACGAGGCGAGCTGCATCAGGCGCGTGGTCAGACGCATCGATTCCGTGGCGTAGAGGAATGAGGCTTCGCGGCTGAGGATACGGCTATCGGCGCGGCCCTCGCCATCGAGATAGGAGGCCACGGCCTCGATCAGCCCCATGCCCTCACGATAGAGCACGTCGAACCCGCCGGACGCCACAATGCGCGGTCCGATGGCAATCGCCGACCCAGTCTCGTTCAAATCGGTCACGAACTGCTCCCTCTGAGGTCGCCATGCTAGGCGCAATCGGGCCAAGCGTCATCCGTTTGGACCGATCAAGCTGAAAAGAGCTTTAAGAACAGGGCCATGTGATGGCAAACCGACGCCTGAAAAGAAAAAAGAGCGGTAGGAACCGCTCTCGAAGTTAACAGGGAGGCGTCAAACAGAGGGAGAAATCGCTCTGCCAAATCCAGAAAACTCTGAATAAATTTAGGTTACCGCGCAGAGATTAATTGAGCGTTAACAGGAGTCGATTTCTTAACCGTGCCGCTTGGCACTGTGTTGACGACAATGGCGCGCACCAGCGTGGGAGCACTTCACGCTTAGAACTTGAACGCCGATTCGGCGGCCTTGCGGGTGGCCCCGCGCACCTCGATGGCCGCCTTGAGCCGAGCAATCTCGGCTTCTAGCAGGCCGATCCGCTCGGTCAGTTCCTCCACCGACATGGTATCGATGACCATGCCCACCTCATGGCCTTGAGGCTTTTTGATTTCTTCGTCGAACATGGTCAGCCTCCTGTGGCAGATTTTCAAGCCGAGCTTAGCGGCAAAGGCTTGCCGCGCAAATCCACATCGGCGAGCATGGCGGCATGAGTTTACCCGCTGAAATGAATGTCATCGCCATCGCCCGCGCCGGTGGTCCCGAAGGGCTCGAACAGCAGACCTGGCCCGTACCGGCCTGTGGGGCTGACGAAATCCTGATTCGAGTCGCCGCCGCCGGGGTCAACGGCCCCGATCTGGCGCAACGGCGCGGCCATTACGATCCGCCGCCCGACGCGTCGCCATTGCCCGGCCTCGAAGTGGCTGGCGAAATCGCCGCGCTGGGCAGCGCTGTCGCCGGCTGGCAGCTGGGCGATAGGGTGATGGCGCTGGTCAATGGCGGTGGCTATGCCGAATATGTGGCGGTGCCGGCGGCTCAGGCCCTGCCCGTCCCCAAGGGCTGGACGCTGACCGACGCCGCCGCCCTGCCAGAAACCTGGTTCACCGTCACCCAGACGCTGGTGATGCGGGCCGGGCTGGAGCCGGGCATGAGCGTGCTGGTGCATGGCGCAGCCGGCGGCATTGGCGGCGCGACTGTCCAGATCGCCACCATTCTCGGCGCGCGCGCCATTGCCGTGGTGTCCTCCCCGGCCAAGGCTGACTACGCACGCCGCCTCGGCGCCGTCGCGACCATCGACTATACCAAGGAAGATATTGCCGCCCGGGCGCTGGCGCTGACCGACGGCAAGGGCGTCGACCGCATCGTCGACATTATCGGCGGCGCCATGGCCGAACAGAATATCGCCGCCGCGGCCCGGGGCGGTCATATCATCCAAGTTTCGACCCTCGACGGGGCCAGCGCCAAGCTGTCGCTGCGCACCATCATGGCCAAGCAACTGACGCTGTCCGGCTCGACGCTGCGCCCGCAGAGCCCGGGCACCAAAGCCGCCATCGCCGCCCGCATCCGCGCCGACCTGCTGCCAGCGCTGGCGGCGCCGGACTTTGCCCGCCCGGCCGTCGCGACCTTCCCGCTGGCCGAGGCTCATGCCGCCCATCGGCTCATGGAAGCCCGGAGCCATATTGGAAAAATCGTGCTGGTCACCCGGTTTGGCGCCGTAAAATAGCGCGGCATGCCATAGGCAAAAGCCGACATTTCCATTGCAGAGCGGCGGTTAATTCCATATATTGGGTCAATATTCCCCCTCAGCATGAAGCAAAGAGGCGGAGCGGCCCGGAGGAACACCGGCCGCGCCTGCAGGAGAGATTCATCATGACCCAGCCCTTGTTGATGCCGAAGGCAACTGCTGTCTGGCTCGTTGACAACACGGCGCTGTCGTTCGAGCAGATCGCTGCCTTCTGCACGCTGCACCCGCTCGAAGTTCAGGGCATTGCCGATGGCGATGTTGCTGGCGGTATCATGGGCGTCAACCCGATCCAGAACGGGCAGCTGACCCGCGAGGAAATCGAGAAGGCCGAGAACGACGTCAATTATCGTCTCAAGCTGAGCGAGCCCAAGGTTCACGTGGCGGCCAGCAAGCGCAAGGGTCCGCGCTACACCCCGATTTCGCGCCGCAATGAGCGTCCCAACGCCATCAAGTGGCTGGTGCGCAATCATCCCGAGCTCAAGGACGCCCAGATCATGCGTCTGGTCGGCACCACCAAGTCGACCATCGATTCGGTGCGTGAATCGACCCACTGGAACGCGGCCAATCTGACCGCCATGGACCCGGTGACGCTGGGCCTGTGCAGCCAGATCGACCTCGACCTTGAGGTCAAGCGCGCCAGCAAGGGCAGCGTCGGCCCCGATGAGGTCGAGGAAGGCACCATGCTGATGACGGCCGAGGAAGCGCTGGCCCGTTCGGGTAGCCGCGGCCATAGCGAAGACGCCGATGGCGAATTCGCCAGCAACGACCATCGCCCCGAACAGGCGCAGGACGATTTCGACGCCGACTCGGTGTTCTCCAAGCTCAAGTCGCTGCAGCCCAACACCGACGACTGATCTACCCCGATACGACAAAACTCCCGCGCCAGCGGGAGTTTTTCTTTGTCTGGCAGCTGCCGGCGCGGCAGTGACATTGCACTCCACCGACTGGACCGCTTATGCCCATCTTCGATCCCTATTTCGTCGCGGTCGCAGTCAGCGCAGCACTCATTGTCGGGCTGTCCAAGGCCGGACTGCTGGGCAGCCTGGGCATGGTCGGCGTGCCGCTGCTCAGCCTCGTCATGCCGGCGCGCGATGCCGCCGGGATGATGCTGCCGGTGTTGCTGGCCATGGATGTGATCGCCGTCTGGACCTATCGCAAGGAAGTGAACTGGCACATCCTGCGCGTCATGCTGCCCGGCGCCGCCATCGGCACGCTGCTGGGCTGGGCGCTGTGGTCGGTGGTGTCCGATGCCGGGGTGCTGCTGTTTGTCGGCGTGGTGACGCTGCTGTTCATCCTCGACGCCATCCTGCCGCTGCGCAAGAAGCTCGAAGGCCTGCCGCCATCACGCCTCTGGGGCAATTTCTGGGGTGGCTTTGCCGGCTTCACCAGCTTCATCAGCCATACCGGCGGCCCGCCGTTCCAGATCTTCGTGCTGCCGCAGCGCCTGCCCCCGGCCATCTATGCCGGCACCTCGGCGTTTTTCTTCGCTATGGTCAATTCGGCCAAGCTGATCCCGTATTTCTTCCTGGGCCAGCTCAATATCCACAATCTGACCCTGTCCGCCGCGCTGATTCCGGTCGGCATTCTCGGCGTGCTGATCGGCGTCTGGCTGGTGCGGCGCATCTCCCTGTCCTGGTTCTACCACATCGCCTATTGGCTGGTGTTCCTGCTGGCCCTCAAGCTGATCTGGGACGGCGCCAGAGGGGTGTTCTGGGGGCTTTAGCCCCACCCCCTGCCGGCCAACAAAAAAGGGCCGCAGCACAGGCTGTGACCCTTCAATCCAATACTGGAAAACCTGCTTTTTACTGGGTCGTCGCCGCAAACTTGTAGAGTTGGTCCTTCACTTCGAGTTTCTTGCGCTTGAGCGCTGCGACCGTAAGATCGTCGACCCGAGAATTCTGCATCTCGGTCTGGATCTTGCGGTCCAACTCCTGATGGCGCCGTTCGAGCGCCGCGATATGCCCTTCAGTCGTCATGACAACTCCTTGCAAGCCTATGTGGACAAGGGGATCGTCACAAATAATTCATGCTTTGTCGACGCCCTTTCGGAGCCCGTTTGAAAACGGGTGCAAAAGTTCCCGTGATCAGTTAACCAGAGGTAACGGCTGAGGCGTCAGGAGCGCGCGGAATCAATGCTTTCGCTCACCAAGGAACAGGAAGCCAGCCTGGGTCTGGAATTGGCCACTAAGCGGCAGGAACACAGCGATCTCAACGCTGCCATCGACACGTTGACCGAGTCTCATGTCGCCGACCGGATGCTGATTCAGCGGCTCAAGAAGCGCAAGCTGGCGCTCAAGGACCGCATCGTCCAACTTGAGAATATTCTGCTGCCCGACATCATCGCCTGAGCCGATAGCCGCCTTGTTTTGTGGCCAAATCTGGGCTAAGTGCGCGCTTTGCGGAGCTTGAGGATGAGGGCTCTATGCTGATCAAGCCACCTGTCGCCGTTGTCATGGGCAGCCAGTCCGATTGGCCCACCATGCGCCTTGCTGCCGAAACGCTCGAAGCGCTGGAGGTGGAGTATGAGGCACGCATCATCTCGGCCCACCGCACCCCCGACCGCATGGTCGACTTCGCCAGCAATGCGCGCAGCGAAGGCTTCAAGATCATTATTGCCGGTGCCGGCGGCGCTGCCCATTTGCCCGGCATGATCGCGGCGATGACGCCGCTGCCGGTGTTTGGCGTCCCCGTTAAATCCAAGGCGCTGAGCGGGCAGGATAGCCTGCTCTCCATCGTGCAGATGCCCGGCGGCATTCCGGTGGGCACGCTGGCCATTGGCGAGCCCGGCGCCATCAATGCGGCGCTGCTGGCCGTCGCCGTGCTGGCCCTGTCCGATGACGATCTGGCCGACCGGCTCGACGCCTACCGCGCCGCCCAGACCGCCTCCGTCCCCTTGTTCCCTGCAGATACCGAGTAAGTCTTGACTCACGACCTCACCGCGCTGCCCCCCGGCAGCATGATCGGCATTCTCGGCGGCGGCCAGCTCGGCCGCATGCTGTCGCTGGCCGCCAGCCGGCTGGGCATGCGCACCCATATCTATTGCCCCGACCCCAATAGCCCGGCTTTCGAGGTCACCCCGCACAAGACCGTCGCCGCCTATGACGACGAGGCCGCGCTGGCTGCCTTTGCCGATGCGGTCGACGTCATCACCTATGAATTCGAGAATGTCCCGGCGGCCACCGCCGAATTTCTCGCCGCCCGCAAGCCGCTGCGCCCCGGCGCCAACGCGCTGGCAGTGTCGCAGGACCGGCTGGTCGAAAAGACCTTCCTCGCCACCAAGAACATCCCCGTGGCGCCGCACCGGGCCGTGGAGACCCTGGCTGACCTCGAGGCGGCCATCGACGCTCTCGGACTGCCTGCCGTGCTCAAGACCACGCGGCTGGGCTATGACGGCAAGGGCCAGCGGGTGTTGCGCGACCGCAGCGAGGCCGCGGCGGCCTTTGCTGCGCTCAGCCCCAAGCCTCTGGTGCTGGAAGCCTTCGTGCCCTTCGACAAGGAAATCTCCGTTGTGGTGGCGCGCAATGTCCGTGGCGAAGTGCGCGCCTTCGACGCGGCCGAAAACGTGCATCGCGACCATATTCTGTTCACCAGCACCGTACCGGCCGATATTCCGCCCGGCGTCGAGAAACACGCCGCCATGCTGGCCAAGGTGATCGTCGTGGCGCTCGACTATGTCGGCGTGCTCGGGGTGGAGTTTTTCGTCATCCCCGGCGAACGCCCCACACTGATGGTCAATGAAATCGCCCCGCGCGTGCATAATTCCGGGCACTGGACCGAGGCGGTGTGCCTGACCGACCAGTTCGAGCAGCATATCCGCGCCGTCCTCGGCTGGCCGCTCGGCGATCCCGCGCGCATGGCCGATGTGGTGATGGAAAATCTGGTCGGCGACGAGGTATCCATCGTCCCCACCGGACTCGATGGCAACACCCAGCCGCATCTCTACGGCAAGACCGAGACCCGTCCCGGCCGCAAGATGGGCCATGTGAACCGAATCGTCCGGCGCTAGCGCCCCAGCCAGACCCGCATCGCCGCCGCGACCGCCTGCGGATTCTCCATCGTCGGCAGATGGGCGCTATCGGCGAAGCGCACCAGTTCCGCTCCGCCAATGTTGGCCGCGATCTCTTCGGCCAGCTCGGGCGGGGTCAGCTTGTCGCTTTCGCCCACCCCGACCAGCGTCGGCACCGTGACGGCGCCCAGGGCGGGCCGGGAATCGATCCGGTTCATGATCGCTACCTGCTGGCGCAGATAGGCCGCCTGCCCGACCCGCTCGGACATGGCCTGCACTTCGCGCGCCACTGCCGTGCCCAGATGCTGCGGCGCCACCAGGCTAGCCAGGAGGCCCCGCGACACGCCGATGAAGCGACCCTGCCCCACCATCTCGATGCCCTTGCGCCGCGTTGCTTTGCGCGCCTCGTCGTCGGCCCGTGCCGAGGTATCGAGCAGCGCCAGATGCGTCACCCGCTCCGGCGCCTGCCGCATGACCTCCAGCGCCACATAACCGCCCATGGAGAGCCCAGCCAGCGCGAATCGGGCCGGTGCCCCCGCCAGCACGCGGGTTGCCATCGCCGCGATGGAATCATCAAGCGTCAGATCGGCGACCACGCAGGACGCGTCGAGCCCGGGAATCACCTCGCGCCACAGCCGCTCATCGCAGAGCAATCCGGGCAGCAGCACCAGTTCAGGCATCATCTTCGTCTCCGGGCGAGGAAATCACCGGGTTTGAGTGTTCCGCCGCAGCCCCGCCGGGGCAAGCCTATGCGGCACCAATTCGCGTTTTTCACAGAGTCACGGTGGACAAGCCCAGATAGCTGGGCTATAGAGCGCCCCACGGTGACTAGCTCGGCTGGTCGGCGACGGGGTTATATGACTTCGGCGCTCTTATCCAAACCCACATGTCCAGCTTCGAAAGGGCGGTTGACCTTTGCAAGTAGTCGTTCGCGATAATAACGTTGATCAGGCGCTGCGCGCGCTTAAGAAGAAGTTGCAGCGCGAAGGCGTCTTCCGTGAGATGAAGCTGCGCAACTACTACGAGAAGCCCTCGGAGAAGAAGGCTCGCCAGAAGGCCGAGGCGATTCGTCGCGCTCGCAAGCTGGCTCGTAAGCGTCTGCAGCGCGAAGGCGGCCTGCCCGCCCCGACGCCGACAGCGCGTCCCGGCCAGCCCGCTCGCCCGAGCGCATCTGTGCTGCCGCGCACCTAGTCGGTTCGCCATCAATTTTGAAAACGCCGTCCTTCGGGGCGGCGTTTTTGTTTGTCTGGAGATCACACGCGCCGGGGAGAGCAGGGCAGCGCCCTACTCCGCCATCGCCCGCACAAAGAACGGTTCGGCATGGCTCCAGATGCCCCGGTCCCACAGATCGCTATGGTCGGCGCCGGGCTCGATCCACAGCTCATCCTTGTTGGGCGCCAGTGCATAGACCCGCTCGCCATTGCTGACATCGATGGTCCGGTCGCCCGTGCCATGCGCCACCAGCACCGGCTCGGCCACATCGACGATCCACTGGTTCACCGGGAACTGGTCCTGCATCACCAGGCCCACCGGCAGGAAGGGATAGCGCTCGCCGGCCACCGTCACCGCCGACAGGAATGGCGTCTCCAGCAGCAGCGCGTGAGCGTCACGGACGCTGGCGACATAGGTGGATGGCCCAGAGCCCAGCGAACGGCCCCAGATGACCACCGGAGCGCCCGTAGCGGCGGCCCAGTCATAGACTGCTACAGCGTCGTCCAGAATGCCCTGCTGGCTGATCTGGCCGGGCGAGGCCGGAAAGCCACGATAGTCGAAGGCCACGAAGCCATAGCCATCGGCGACGAACTGCTCGAAGCGCTCATGCTCTTCGCTGAAGCTGCCCGAATTGCCCTTGTAGTAAACGATCAGCGGCAGGCCGGCGCGCGGCGCCTGGTACCAGCCATTGACCACTCCATCGCCGACGGGAATGGCGATGGCTTCGGCGCCGCTCAGCGTGGTCGCGGAAAGCGGCGTGATCGGGCCCTGCGCGTCATACTGCAGCGCCCGCTGATTGAAATACATGTAGCCAATGACGCCGGCATAGGCGACGGCAACGACAATGACGACGGCAAGCAGGAGACGACGCAGCAGCTTCACGGTACGGCCCTCGGACAAGATTTGCCCGAGTCTATACGCGGCTTAGCCGCCATGTCATGTCCCGGCCTACATCTCGTCGATGGTCTGCGCCAGCGCCCGCGCGAACACCTCGTCGGGCTGCGCGCCGGACAGCGCGTATTTTTCGCCGAAGACGAAGAACGGCACGCCGCGAATCCCCTGCGCTGCCGCGTCAGTGGCCAGCTGCTCGGTGATTGCCAGCTCGTTCTCGTCATTCATCGCATCGATGGCATCGCCCCGATCAAAGCCATATTCCACGGCGATATCGGCCAGCACATTGTCGTCATTGATCTGCCGATGCTCGAGGAAATAGGCATTGGCGATGGCGTTGGCCAATTCGTGCTGGATGCCCAGCGGCTTGGCCAGCCGGGTTATGGTGTGGGCCTTTTTGGTGGGAAACATGCGCGGCTGCTGGCTGAGGTCGAGCTCGACCCCGGCCTTACGGGCCTCGCTTTCCACCCGCTCCCACATCTCGCTGGGCTCCTTGCCGTATTTCTCGCGCAGCATATCGGCCACGACGACGCCTTCGGCGGGGGTATTGGGATCGAGATAGAAGGGATGATTCTCCACCACCACCTCAACATCCTCGGGCAGGGCTGCAATCGCCTTGTCGAGCCGCGCCGAACCGACGAGGCACCAAGGGCACACCACATCGGTAAACACGTCAATCTTGAGCAGTCTGGCCATGCCGACATCCTTGGGCAAAATCTGTTGCCCATCACATGGCGCGGATTGGTGCGCGCTGCAAGAACGCACGCCGAGGGAACTAGGCTGCAGAATGGCTGTTAGTGACCGCAAAGGGGGGCGACCACCCGGCGGCAAAGCTGAGGCCCACCAGAGCGCTAAACCCCATCCAGGCGAGCCCCGGCGCCATCACCATGGCGGCCTTGGGGTTGACCGCCCCGGCGCGCACCATAGCCCCCAGACCCAGCACCAGCAGCCCGAAGGCCGCCAGGCTCAGCATCAGCGAATCGAGCGGCGTCACCACGAAGGGAAAGGCGATCGTCCCGCCGATCAGCGCCACGATCCACCAGCCGGCGCGCTGTCCAGCCTCGCCCCGCCCGGCCACCATCCAGCGGGCCAGACCGAACAGCGGCAGGCTGCCCAGATGCAGCGCCGTGGCCACCCAGGCGGGCAGGTTCAGCGGCGCAAAGAATCGCGGCGACAGGCCATTGAGCTCGGCAATACCATTGGCGATGACGAACACAGCCAGCGGCAACGTCACGCTCAGCAGCAGTCCGAGATGATCGTGCCGATCCACATCGAGAAGCGATGCGCGTTCGGGGATCGGAAGTGCTGTCATATCGCTCATGTGCCGGCTCCGCTGTTGGGCTTGCCTGCACAAGGAATGGCTGAAGCCGCAAAAGGGTTCCGTATACGTCAACAGCACAATGCTGGGCGAAGCGCTTCGCCTGCGCTAGAACCGGCGCAAATGGAGCCCATCATGTCCGATTTTGCCGAACGCCTCGACGCCCTGGAAACCCACATCGCCCATCAGGACCAGACCATTGAGGAGCTCAACGCCACCATCACCGCGCAGTGGCGGCAGATCGACCTGCTGACCCGCAAGCTGGAGACGATGGAGCAGCAGGTGCGCAGCGGCGTTCATATCGCCGATCCCAGCACCGAACCGCCGCCGCCGCACTATTGAGGCGACGGCTACCCGAACAAAAAAAGGCCCGCCGAAGCGGGCCTTTTCCAATTTCAGACCATTTAGTGGCCAAGTGCCTTGACGATGTCTTCCGTCATCTTCTTGGCGTCGCCGAAGAGCATCATGGTGTTGTCGCGGAAGAACAGTTCGTTCTGCACGCCGGCATAACCCGCCGCCATGCCGCGCTTGATGAACAGCACCGTACCGGCGTCTTCGACGTTGAGCACCGGCATGCCATAGATCGGCGAGGTCTTGTCGGTCTTGGCCGAAGGGTTGGTCACGTCGTTGGCGCCGATAACGAAAGCCACATCGGACTGGGCGAACTCGGAGTTGATGTCTTCCAGCTCGAACACTTCGTCGTAAGGCACGTTGGCTTCAGCCAGCAACACGTTCATGTGGCCCGGCATACGACCGGCAACCGGATGGATGGCGTATTTGACAGTGACGCCTTCCTTCTTGAGCATGTCGGCCATTTCACGCAGCGCGTGCTGGGCCTGCGCCACAGCCATGCCATAGCCCGGCACGATGATAACCTTGCCGGCATTCTTCATCAGGAAGGCCGCGTCTTCGGCTGCGCCCTGCTTGACCGGACGGGTCTCTTCGTCGGCGGAACCAGCCGAGCTGGTGTCGGCACCAAAGCCACCCAGGATCACCGAGATGAAGCTGCGATTCATCGCCTTGCACATGATGTAGCTCAGGATGGCACCCGACGAGCCCACCAGCGCACCGGTGATGATCAGCGCGGTATTGCCCAGCGTGAAGCCGATGCCGGCCGCTGCCCAACCCGAATAGGAGTTGAGCATCGAAACGACCACGGGCATGTCGGCGCCGCCGATCGGGATGATCATCAATCCGCCCAGCACCAGCGCCAGCACGGTGATGACCCAGAACAGCATCGGGTCGCCGGACTGCGTGAAGGCAATCACCAGGCCGACGATCACCGCCGCGAGCACGATGTGGATCGCGTGGCGCGCCGGCAGCATGATCGGCTTGCCGCCCATATTGCCGTTGAGCTTGAGGAAGGCGATGACTGAACCGGTGAAGGTGAAGGCACCAATGGCGGTGCCGATCGACATTTCCACCAGCGCCTGAGCATGGATCTGACCAACATCACCGATGTTGAAGGCAACCGGCGCATAAAGCGCGGCGGCGGCCACGAACACGGCAGCCAAACCAACCAGCGAGTGGAAGGCGGCAACCAGCTGCGGCATGTCGGTCATTTTGACCGTACGGGCCATATAGGCGCCGATACCGCCACCCAGCGCGATACCGCCGATGATCAGCGCCCAGCTTTCCCAGTCAGACGGAGCCGCCACGAGCAACGTGGTGACGATGGCAATGCCCATGCCGGCCATACCGAACATGTTGCCGCGACGCGAGGTCTTGGGGCTGGAGAGCCCATGCAGCGCCAGAATGAACAGGGCGCCGGCGACCAGATAGAGAAGGGCAGAGATATCCCCAGAGATCATCTAATCAACCCTTCTTCTTGTACATTGCCAGCATGCGCTGGGTGACGAGGAACCCGCCAAAGATATTCACGCTGGCAAAGACCAGGGCGATGAAGCCGAAGATCTTGGATTCCCAGCTGCCGCCGGAAACCAGGCTCACGCCCACCGCCAGCAGGGCACCCACCACGATCACCGACGAGATCGCGTTGGTCACGCTCATCAGTGGGGTATGCAGCGCTGGGGTCACCGACCACACCACGAAGTAGCCGACGAAGATCGCCAGCACGAAGATGGCGAGACGGAAGGTGAAGGGGTCGATCACCCCGCCGGTTGCGGAATGCACCGCAGCGGCAATCACATCGGCAGTTTGTTCAGCCGTGGTTTCCATTTACTTGGCTCCCTTGGGTGCTGCGGGCTTCTTGGCGGCAGCGGGCTTGGCTGTGGCAGGTTTTTTGGCAGCAGCAGGTTTTTTGGCCGGTGCCGCAGCGGTCGCAGCGGCAGCAGGCGCTGCTTTCTTGGCGACGGGCTTCTTGGCCGGTGCAGCGACGGCGTCAGACGCTGGCGCGGCCTTTTTGGCAGCTGGCTTGGCCGGCGCATCTGCAGCGGCAGGGGGCGCCTTCTTGGCAGCAGCAGGCTTGGCAACAGCAGGCTTAGCCTCGGCGGCCGGCTTGGCTTCAGTGGCAGGAGCGGCAAAGCTCGGATGCACCACTGCGCCATCGCGCGTCAGCACGGTCGCCTTGACCAGTTCGTCATCCCAATTGATGGCGAGCTGCTTTTCCTTGGCATCGATCAGCGTCGTCAGGAACGCCAGCAGATTGCGGGCATAAAGCTGGCTGGCCGTGGTCGGGATACGACCCTGCATATTGGTGTAGCCGATGATGGTCACGCCATTATGCTCGATGACCTTGCCGGGCACCGTCAGCTCGACGTTACCGCCGCGCTCGGCGGCCAGATCGACGATCACCGAACCCGGAGCCATCGATTCGACCATCGCCTTGCTGATCAGCCGCGGCGCCGGACGCCCCGGGATCAGCGCAGTGGTGATGACGATATCCTGCTTGGCAATATGGGTTGCGGTCAGCTCGGCCTGCTTGGCCTGATATTCGGCGCTCATCTGCTTGGCATAGCCGCCAGCGGTTTCCGCCTGTTTGAACTCGTCGTCCTCGACGGCGACGAACTTGCCGCCCAGCGATTCGACCTGTTCCTTGGCCGCCGGCCGCACGTCGGTCGCCGACACCACGGCGCCGAGGCGCTTGGCAGTGGCAATAGCCTGCAGACCCGCAACACCGGCACCCATGACGAAGGCCTTGGCCGGACGCACGGTGCCGGCAGCGGTCATCATCATCGGCATGGCGCGGTCAAATGCCGCCGCTGCCTCGATGACGCCCTGATAGCCGGCGAGATTCGCCTGCGATGACAGAATATCCATCACCTGCGCACGGGTGATGCGCGGCATGAATTCCATCGACACGGCGGTCACGCCGGCCTTGGCCAGCGCCGCAATATCCTTGTCATTGCCATAGGGGTCGAGCGCGCCGATCACCAGCGCACCCTTGGCGACACCGGACAGTGACGCCGCCGTCGGGCGGCGCACGGTCAGCACCACTTCAGCGCCCTTGAGCGCTGCGTCGGCGCTGGCCGCAATGGTTGCACCGGCGGCGGTGTAATCCTGGTCGAGAATGCGCGAGCCGAGCCCAGCGCCTTTTTCCACCGACACGCTGGCGCCCAGCGCAATCAGCTTGCCCACCGTTTCGGGGGTGGCCGCGACGCGGTTCTCTCCCTCGATACGTTCGCGGACGATCGCAATTTTCATGAAAGTCTCCTGCCCGCCTGCCCGACGGACAGGCTCGATTTAGCTTGCCTGTATGCGCGGAGCGATCAGGGTTGGATAAGGAAATACAAGATGACCGCGGAAATGGCCGAAACGATCACGGCCCATTTAACCGCGGTTACGAAGCCATTATAGGTCGCCTCATGCTGGGCGTAGTCCATCGGCGTTTCAACCTGAAGCTCGGAATGATGTTCGGGGCGGGTTTTGGCCATGTCGTCCTCAATAAGTCCATTCGTAATAAAGTCTGTCAGCCGAAAGTCGACCCTAGGGGCTCGTTGCTTCCAGCTCATCGATCAGCCGCTCGATCATCGATAGACCCAGCGACCAGAATTGTGGGTCCTTGGCATCCAGTCCAAACGGCTCCAGCAGTTCGGAATGGTGCTTGCTGCCCCCGGCTTCAAGCAGCGCAAAATAGCGCTCGGCGAAGCCATCACTGGCTTTCTCATACTGTGCGTAGAGCGAGTTCACAAGGCAGTCACCGAAGGCGTAAGCATAGACATAGAACGGGGAATGAATGAAGTGCGGCACATAGGCCCAGAACACTTCATACCCGTCATTTTGGACGATCGCGTCGCCCAGCGATTCCCGTTGCACATCGAGCCAGATCTGGTTGATCTCCTCAGTCTTCAGCTCGCCCTGTCGCCGCTCCGTGTGGACGCGCCGCTCAAAATCATAGAAAGCGATTTGCCGCACCACAGTATTGAGCATGTCTTCCACCTTGCTCGACAGCAAAGCGAAGCGCTGCTTGGGGTAGGTAGTCTTGTCGAGCAGCGAACGGAAGGTCAGCATCTCGCCGAAGACACTGGCGGTCTCGGCCAGGGTCAGCGGTGTATTGGCCAAGATCGGCCCCTGCTTGGCCGCCAGCCGCTGATGCACGCCATGGCCCAGCTCATGCGCCAGGGTCATAATATCGCGCGATCGGCCCATATAATTGAGCATTAGGTAGGGATGGGCACTGGGCACGGTGGGATGGGCGAAGGCGCCCGACAGCTTGCCATCGCCCACCGGCGCGTCGATCCAGCCGGAATTGAAAAACGGTGCCGCCACTTCGGCCAGCTTGGGCGAGAACTTGCCATAGGCTTCCATCACCGTACTGACGGCGCTGTCCCAATCCCAAACGCGCTCATCGCTAGTCGGCAGCGGCGCATTGCGGTCCCAGGCATTGAGCTGGTCCTTGCCGAACCACTTGGCTTTCATCTTGTAGTAGCGGTGGCTGAGGCGCGGATAGGCGTCCTGCACCGCCTTTTGCAGCGCATCGACCACCTCGCGCTCGACCGAATTGGCCATGTGGCGGCTATCGGCGATGTCTTCATAGCCGCGCCAGCGATCGGAGATTTCCTTGTCCTTGGCCAGCACATTGGTGATGTGGGTGAACAGCCGCGCATTGGTCTTGAGCGTCTTGCCCAACGCCTTGAAGGCGCTTTCGCGCTTGGTCTCGTCCTTTTCGGAGAGCAGATGCAGCGTCGATTCCATGTTGAGGGTTTCGCCATCCACCTCGAATTCGAGGTTGGACAGCGTTTCGTCGAACAGGCGATTCCACGCCGAATAGGCGGTCACCGACTTGTCGTGGAACAGCTCTTCGAGCTTGTCATCGAGCTGATACGGCTTGGCCTTGCGCAGCTCGTCAAACCAGGTGCGGTAACGAGCCAGTTCAGGGTCCCTGGCCAAAGCCGCTTCTAGATCAGCATCCTCGATCCGGTTCAGCTCCAGTTCGAAGAACAACACCTTGGTGGAGAGGTTGGTCAGCGCCTCGTTGGTGTCGCCCATGAACTTGGCGCGATCCGGATCGCTCGACTTCTGCGCATATTGCAGGAAGGCAAACGAGCCGATCCGGCCGCTCAAATCACCAAGCGCCTCGCTGTCGCGGATCGCCGCGATCAGTGTCCCCGCCTTGGTCAGTTCGGCCAGCCGACCCTTATAGGTGGTCTCGAACTTGGCGGCGTCGGCCTTGGCCCGCTCCAGATCCGCCTTGAATTCGGGACTGTCGCGCCCCGGATACAGGTCCGAGAGGTCCCAGACCGGCAGATTGCCGAACTGGTTGTGGCCTTTCTGAGGGGCGGCGGTCATGGGCTGTCTCCGGCTGGTCTCGATTTGGCGCGGACCTTAGCGAGGGGGGAATGGGTTGGGAAGTGCCTGACCACTCAACCCTGCCGCACTGCCACCCTCACCCGAAATTCCCTATGATTAATCGCCTCTTAAGATACCCCGCGCATCCTGCTCCCAAAACGGCACACGATTCGATGCCGTGTCCAAGAAGACTGGAGTCTGTATGACGCGCGTTCTGGTAGTCGACGATGATCCGGTTCAGTTGCGCCTCACCGCCGAGGTGGCCAACCGGGCTGGCTTCAAACCGCTGACCGCCACCGGCGGCGAGCAGGCGCTGGCCATTCTGCGCGACGACCGCAATATCGGCGCCATGATCCTCGACCTCGTCATGCCCGATCTCGACGGCATGGGCGTGATGGACGCCATGCGCCGCGAGGGGCTGACCACCCCCGTCATCATCCAGACCGCCAATGCCTCGCTGGAAACCGTGATTTCGGCGATGCGCAATGGCGCCGCCGATTATTTCGTCAAGCCGGTTTCGCCAGAGCGCCTTGTCATCTCGCTGCGCAATGCGATGAAGCTCGACGCACTGGAAGCCGCCATCCGCTCCGAACGCGCCCGCAAATCCGGCACCTTCACCAGCGCCGACATGATCGCCCGCGCCCCGGCCATGGCCCGTGTGCTGACGCTCTGCGCCAAGGCCGGTAAATCCACTATTCCGGTGCTGATCGAAGGCGAGACCGGGGTCGGCAAGGAGTTGATCGCCCGCATCATTCAGGGCTCCGGCGACCGCGCCGGCAAGCCCTTCATCACCGTCAACTGCGGCGCCATTCCACCCAATCTGGTCGAGTCGGTGCTGTTCGGGCACAAGAAGGGCGCCTTTACCGGCGCCATCGCCGACCAGCCGGGCAAATTCACCGAAGCCCATAACGGCACGCTGTTCCTCGACGAGGTCGGCGAGCTGCCGCTCGACCTGCAGGTCAAGCTGCTGCGGGCGCTACAGGACGGTGAGATCGAGCCGGTCGGCGCTACCCGTACCGAACGCGTCAATGTCCGCGTCATCTCGGCCACCAATCGGCGGCTGCTCAATCTGGCCAAATCCGGCGAGTTCCGCGAGGACCTCTATTACCGCCTCAACGTCTTCCCGATTTACGTGCCGCCACTGCGCGAGCGCACGGAAGATGTGGCGGCGCTGGTCAGCATGTTTATCGCCCGCTTTGCCGCCGAAGCCGGCAAGCGCGTACTGGGCATCTCGCCAGTCGCGCTGGAGCTGCTCGCCGCCTATGACTGGCCGGGCAATATCCGCCAGCTGGAAAACGCCGTCTATCGCGCCGTCGTGCTGAGCGATGGCGCTTTCCTCGAAACCGTCGACTTCCCGCAGATCGTCGCCCAGTCCGCCGGCCGCGACACAGCCATCCGCGCTATCGAAGCCGTGCCGGTGCCGGCCGAGCCGACCCATATCGACACCACCACTGCCCGCCAGCGGCAGGTGGCGGAAATCCCGCCTTTGCCCGACCGCTTCCTCGCCCCCACCGGCGAGATTGCCGCGCTGGCCGAAATCGAACGCGCCGCTATCGTCTTTGCTATTGCTCATCACGGCGGCCGCATGTCGCGCGTTGCCCGGGCTCTGAAAATCGGTCGCTCGACCCTCTATCGCAAGCTGCATGAATACGGTCTGGCCGAAGAGCTGCTCAACGACGCCGCGTAACCCACAAGACAACAGCAAAGAATCGGCTACTCTTTCCTTGGGGTAGGAGCCAGCCATGACAGCATTGATCGAGGCTCGGAGCGTCAGCAAGCGCTTCCGCCAGCACAAGCGCTTTCCCGGCCTGCTGGGCGCCTTCAAATCGCTGCTCACTAGTCAATATAGCGAAGTAAACGCCGTCTCCGATGTCAGCTTCGACATCGCCGCTGGCGAGGCGGTGGGCTATCTCGGCCCCCATGGCGCCGGCAAATCTACCATGATCAAGATGATGACCGGCATTCTGGTCCCCAGCGCCGGCACGGTGTCGGTGCTCGGGCACACGCCCCATCTTGAGCGCATGAGCAATGCCAGCCAGATCGGCGTCGTCTTCGGCCAGCGCAGCCAGCTGTGGTGGGACCTGCCGGTGATCGACAGCTTTGCCCTGCACCAGCGCATCTACAAAATCCCCGCCGCCCGCTACGCCGACAACCTCAAGCATTTCAGCGAATTGCTGGAGCTGACGCCGTTTCTCGACCGCGCCGTCCGCCAGCTCAGCCTCGGCCAGCGCATGCGCGCCGAGATCGTCATGGCGCTGCTGCATGACCCCAAAATCCTGTTTCTCGACGAGCCCACGATCGGGCTCGATGTCGTGGCCAAGGATGCCGTGCGGCGCTTTCTCGCCGAGATCAATCGCGAGCGCGGCGTCACCATCATTCTGACCACCCATGACCTGCAGGATATCGAAACCATCTGTCCGCGCCTGATTATGGTCGATCACAGCCGACTGATCTTCGATGGCGAATTGGGCCGGCTGCGCGCCGCCCTCGGCTCGGCCCGCCGACTGACGCTGGACTTTGCCAGTGACCCCGGACCGCTGCCGCTGACCACCGCCACGCTCACCGCCGATGAGGGCCTGCGCAAGCATTACCTGCTCGAACGCGAGGAGATTTCCCTGGTCCATATCCTGGCCGAAGTGGGCAGCGAGCGTGGCCTCAAGGATGTGGCGCTGCATGAGCCGGCGATCGAGGAGGTGATCCGCACCTTCTACCAGCGCCGCAACGCGGCCGCGTTGGCGTCGTGAGTGCCTATTTCGCCTTCGCTCACAGCGCCTTCCAGA
This sequence comes from Devosia sp. A369, assembly GCF_054489345.1. Classification (NCBI taxonomy): domain Bacteria; kingdom Pseudomonadati; phylum Pseudomonadota; class Alphaproteobacteria; order Hyphomicrobiales; family Devosiaceae; genus Devosia; species Devosia sp. A369. Next base: position 67,248 of record NZ_JBTMWV010000012.1, read on the forward strand.
CCCAGCTCGCCTATCGCAACGAGGTCTGGGCCAATCTGCTTGGCAAGGTGGTGCAGGTGTTTGCCCGCGTCGCCATCTGGCTGGCGGTCTATGCCGGCGTCGGCGCCAGCGTGGTCGATGGCGTGTCGCTGCCGCAAATGGTGACCTATGCCCTGCTCGGCGGCGCCGTGCTGGGCGCCACCTGGCCGGAACGGCTCATCGACCAGATCGGCCGTTCCCTCAAGACCGGCGACGTCGCCGTCTGGCTGCTCAAGCCGATCTCCTACCCGCTATATCTCTTCGCCAATGAGTGCGGCATCTTCCTGTTCCGCTTTGCCGTTCTGGTGGTGCCCACCACTGCCTTCACCGCATTTTTCTACGGCATGCTGCCACCCGCCAGCCTGGCGCATGGGCTGTTCTTCGTCGCCTATTGGGTACTTTCCTTCAGCCTGCTGTTCCTGATGTCGGCCGTGTTCGGTATCGCCGCATTCTGGCTGATGACGAGCTTTTCGCTCGCCTGGACGCTGGCCGCCCTGCTGCGTCTGTTCTCGGGGCTGATGGTGCCGTTCTGGTTCTTCCCCGAACCGCTGGCGACGCTAGCCCGCCATCTGCCCTTTGCCTGGATCGTCTATTATCCCAATGCGGTCTATCTCGGCCGCCTGCCGCTGGAAGAATGCTGGCTGTATTTCGGGCTGGGCCTGGGCTGGGCGGCGGCATTCCTCATCGGCTTGCTCTGGCTATGGCATCGCGCCTCCAACCGCATCACCGTGCAGGGAGGCTGAGCCATGCTGCATCATCTCCGCGTCATCCCCTTGTTAGTACAGATGCATTTGCGGGCGCAGATGGAATCGCGGCGCCTTCTGGCTCGACCGCTTCGCGCAGATCCTGTCCTATGGCAGCATCTTTGCCGCTATCGGCATCCTCCTGACCCGCTTCGAGACGCTGGGCGGCTGGACCTGGCCCGAGCTGGCGCTGCTGTTCAGCTTCCAGCTGCTGGGCTATTCTCTGGGCGCCGCCCTCAGCTTCACGCAGTTGCGCGACCTTGAAGAACTGGTCCGTCTCGGCACCTTCGATACGCTCCTGGTCAAGCCGTTCAGCCCCTGGGCTTATCTGGTCTTTTCCGGCCTCAATATCGGCTATGTCGGCCACATCATCCTGTCGGTCGCGGTGATGGGCTGGGCCGTCTCGGCGGTGCCCTTCGACTGGAGTATCGGCGCGGTGCTCTATCTGCTCGCGAGCCTCGTCAGTGCCACCATGCTCACCGCCGCGATCATCACCATGATCGGCGCCAGTGCCCTGATGTGGACCCGCTCCAACCATTTGTTTTCGATCTTTTTCGGGGTCTGGGAGCTGACGCGTTATCCGCTCAACATCTTCCCCGGCGGCCTGCAATTGCTGCTGATCACCGCCGTACCGCTGGCGCTGACCAGCTCGGTGCCGGTCGGCGCGCTGCTCGGCAAGCCGATCCCCATTCTCGGCGATTGGGCCGGCCCTATAGCGCTATTGGCCGGCCCGCTCTGGGTGCTGCTGGCGATGGCGCATTGGCGCTACGCCATCAGCAAATATCAGGGCGCCGGCGGCTAGCTCTAGGGATAGGCGGTGGAGCCGTCCGGCTTGCGCGTGACCTTGCGTTCCCAGTGGATATAGTCGTCCTTTTCGAGGACCTTCTCGTCGATCTCGATACCCCAGCCCGGCCGGTCGGGGCGCAGATTCATGTGCCCATCCACCGGGATATAGGGGTCGATGGCCCAGGGCGCATGCACATGCGGCTTGTATTCCAGCACCTTGAAATTGGTCTGGGTAGCGCAGAAGTGGATATTGACCGCCGTCGCCAGCGGACCCATCGGGTTGTGCGGGGCAATGGTCACGTAATGCGCCTCGGCCAGTGCCGCGATGCGCCGCATTTCGGTGATCCCGCCGACCACGCAGATATCGGGCTGGATGATATCGACCCCGCCCGCCGTCAGCAGCGCCAGAAACTCGAAGCGGTTATACAGCGACTCGCCAGTGGCCAGCGGCACCGAGACCTTGGCCTTCAGCTCGCGCCAGGCCGGAATGTGTTCGGGACGGATCGGCTCTTCGTAGAAATAGGGATCGTAAGGCGCCAGCGCTTGCGCCAGTTGCACCGCCTGATAGGGCTCGAAAATCTTGGCATGGGCGTCGAAGGCGAATTCGTAATGGCTCGGCGTCAGCTCGCGCACCCGACCGAAATAATCGCCGGTTTCCTTGACTAGTTCGCCCCAGCGCCCTGCATGCAAGTCCCGCCGATAGGGGCTGAGCTTGAAGGCGGTATAGCCGTATTTTTCATTGAGTTCGGCGGTCTGGTCGAGCGCTGCCTCGGGGTCTGGCGCGGTATAGACACCGCAATAGACCTTCACCCGGTCGCGTACATTTCCGCCCAGCATCATATAGACCGGCAGGCCGGCGGCCTTGCCGGCAATGTCCCAGAGCGCATGGTCGATCACCGAGATCGCCGCCAGTCCTAGCGCGCCGGGTGGGAACCGGCTCTGCTGATGCAGCTGGTGGATCAGAAACTCCACTCGGCGCGGGTCCTCGCCGACCAGATAGTTGAACATGTAGTCGAGGATCGGCAGCAGCGCCCAGTCGGGGCCGTGACTGTAGGCCTCGCCCCAACCCGAGATGCCCTCATCGGTTTCGATTTTCACCAACAGGCGCGGCCGTTCGTCGACGCGCTGCATATAGGTCTTGAGGGCGGTGATTTTCATGTCTGGCCTCAGGCGCTGATACGGCTGGCTTTGACGCCGGCAACAATGTCGCGCAGGGTCGCGCGCTCGTCGTCGGTGAGGACCTCCATGCCCGGCAAGCGGACCGGCCCGACCGCCTCACCCATCAGCCCCAGCGCTTCCTTGACCACGGTGACATTGGTGCCGTTGAAATATTTGGTGCGCATGATTTCAAAGCCGGCAATCGGCGCGATCAGCTTGCGCGCCTCGGCATAATCGCCCGCTTCGAGCGCCTTGTGGATGGCCAGTGACAGTTCGGGGAATACGTTGATCAGCCCTGAGGTGAAGCCGCGTGCGCCCATGGCGTAAAACGCCGGGGCCCAGCCCTCGGCCAGACCGCAGACCCAGATCGCCGGCAGGGCGGTGGTCGAACGGATCGCTTCGGCCAGCAGCATCATATTGCCCGAGGCAAACTTGATGCCGGCGACGTTGCCATGCTCAGCCAGCAATTTGAAATCGGCAATCGAGAAGGTGTCGGTGCGCACATAAGCGATGAACGGCACGGTGGCGCTATCGGCCAGCTCGAGGAAATAGCGGGCCTGCGCAGCCGGAGCGGCAAAGGGGTCCATTGGGTGATGGCCCATAATCGCATCGGCGCCGGCGGCAATCGCGTCACGCGCCAAGGCCTTGGCCTCAACCAGCGAGCGGCCGACCGAGGCGCTGATAATAGCACTGCCGCCGGCTGCGGCCTCGATGGTCACGCGGTGGACCTGGCGGATTTCCTCCAGCGACAGCGCGAAGAATTCACCGGTATTGCCGGCGGCCATCAGATTATGCACGCCGCTGCGCGACAGCCGCGCGATCAGGCTGCTGAGGCCCGCCGCATCGACACTGCCGTCCTTCTGGTAGGGGGTGACAGGAACACCCGAAATACCCTTGAGCGCTACGCGCACTTTGGTGATGGCATCCGACATGGTGGCTCCTTTTCAATCCTCTTGCCGTCGCAGTCGTCCGCTTGTGCCGGACCTCTGCATTGGCCACTGTCCCATTCATGCCATCTGAAATATCAGATATCAATAGGCAATGCGGCGCATTTCGGCAAACCGGGCGGTTAAACCTCGGCTAGCTGGCGGCGGATTGCTCGCGGGAGAACACCAGCGCCAGATAATGCTCGCCCGAGCGCACAACGTGATCGCGCATGACGCGCTCGGCGACCTCGGAATCGCCCGCCACAATGGCGTCGGCGATGCGGCCATGTTCGGCCAGCGCTCGCGCCCGTTCTTCAGGATCGGCATGAATGATCCGGCGCGTGCCCTCATCGTAAAAACGCTGCCGCTCGATCAGCCGCGCCAGATAAGTGCACTGCGAGGCAATGTGGATCTGCTCGTGGAAAATCTCGTTGAGTTCGACCAGCCGGTCGGCATCCGCCGCGGCGCTGGCCACCCGCATGCTGGCCACGGTCGCTGCCATCTCGGCAGCCGCCGGTTTGTCAATCCGTCGGGCCGCCAGATGGGCGATCATCGATTCCAGCGCCGCACGCGCCAGGATCATTTCCTCGGCCCACACCCGGCTATACAACACCACCACGCCGCGTCGCGGCAGGGTGGTGATCAGCCCCTCGGTTTCGAGCTGGCGCAGGGCTTCCTTGAGCGGGGTGGTGCTGACCCCCAGTTCTTCGGCCAATTGCCGTTCGTTGAGCCGCTCCTGCGGCGCATAGCGCCCCGACAGGATCGCCATGCGCAGGGCTTTGTGGACGTGGTCGCGTAGCGTGACGCTCAGCTTCGGGTCCAACCGCTCGAGGCGGGTCGCCGCTTGATCCTGCATGAGGCGTCTCACTTACTTTGGTGTATCAGATTTCAGCGCATGCTCCCGCAGCATAAGCCCGCCGTCAACTGTCCCTATTGGCCAAAGTCTGCCCCTCGGCATTGAACAGATGCAGTCGTGCCGGGTCGAAATGCACGCTGACGGTCGAGCCCAGTTCCACCGGCCGCTGGCCTTCGAGCACGATATTGACCGGCTGGTTGTCGGCGGTGGTGGCATAGACCACCGTCTGGCCGCCGAGATTTTCCACCAGATCGACCCGCACCTCGGCCAGCTTGAGGCCGCTGCCTTCGGCGATGGTGATATGCTCGGGGCGAATGCCCAAAGTCGTCGCGCCCGCTACCGCGCGGTCCAGCGTCAGGCTGTTGTCGGCCACGGTGAGCGTTGCCCCATCGGCCTTGGCGCTGAGGAAGTTCATCTTCGGGCTGCCGATAAAGCCGGCGACGAACAGGTTCTTCGGATTGTTGTAGAGTTCCAATGGCGCGCCGGCCTGCTCGATGACGCCACTGCGCAGCACCACGATCTTGTCAGCCATGGTCATGGCCTCCACCTGGTCATGGGTCACATAGATCATGGTGTTGCCGAGATCATTGTGCAGCTTGGCGATCTCGACCCGCATCTGCACCCGCAGCTCGGCGTCGAGATTGGACAGGGGCTCGTCGAACAGGAAAATCTTCGGCTCGCGCACGATGGCGCGACCGATGGCGACGCGCTGGCGCTGGCCACCCGACAGGGCCTTGGGCTTACGCTTGAGCAGCGGCTCGATCTTGAGGATTTCCGCCGCCTTGGCCACCCGCTCGGCGATCTCGGCCTTCGGCATGCGCGCGGTTTCGAGGCCAAAGGCCAGGTTCTGATAGACGCTCATATGCGGGTAGAGCGCGTAGGACTGAAACACCATGGCGATGCCGCGCTTGGCCGCCGGCACGTCGTTCATGCGCTGGTCGTCAATCAGCAGATCGCCGCCGGTGATCGGCTCGAGGCCGGCAATCATCCGTAGCAAGGTGGACTTGCCGCAGCCCGAGGGGCCGACAAACACGGTGAACTCACCCGGATCGATATCGAGATCGATGCCGTGGATCACTTGCGTGTCGCCATAGGCTTTGACGATCTGCCGCAATTGGATGCTTGTGGCCATGTTCAGTCTCCGCTCGAACGATATTGGGCCGGAACCCAGCTCGCATATTTTGGATGGGATGCCGGCAAAGGCAGCGCGATGTCCTGCCCGGTTTCTGACGAGTGATAGAGCGCCGTCACCAGCTCCAGCGCCTGACGCGCATCGCCGGTGGTCACCGGCAACGGTCCGCCGCTGACAATCGCCTCATGGAACAGCCGCAACTGCGTGGTGTGGCGCGAGGGCACGAATTGCCAGTTCTCCAGCACCCGCTCGATGGCGGCCCCGACTTCGGGCGTTTTGGGAATGATCTGCCAATCGGCCTCGCCGGGCCGATAGGGCGCGTGGTCGCTTTCCAGCGTCAGATGCTCGAAGGCCAGCCTTATGCGGGTCAGTTGATCGGCCGAACCCAGTGTCGCGGTCAGCGACACCAGCGCCCCATTGGCCATTTTGAGCGAGGCCGAGAGACAGTCTTCCACCTCGATCGGATTGACTCGCGTGTCGACCCGCCCGAACACCCGCGCCACCGGCCCCATCAGATAGGTCATCATGTCATGCGGGTGAATGGCATGGGCCATCAACACGCCGCCCAATTCGGTGGCCCATTTGCCGCGCCACGGCACGGCATAATAGTCAGGCCCACGCCGCCAGAAGGTTTCCACCGTCCCGGCATAGGCGCGCCCCGCCAGCCCCGCATCGAGCACCGCCTTGGCCTTTGCCACGCCATTGCCGAAGCGATATTGGAACACCGGCATCAGCCGGCCCTTGGCCTCGGCCTCGGCGGCGATGATCTGGTCGATATCGGCGAGCGAGCCGACCAGTGGCTTCTCGCACACCACATGCTTGCCCGCCGCCAAAGCGGCCAGCACCTGCTGCAGATGCACGCCAGGCGGCGTGCAGATATCGATGACGTCGATATCGTCCATCGCCAGCAGCGCATCAAAATCGGTCACCCGGCGCTCGACACCGAACTCGTCGGCGACACTGGCGAGGCGCTCAGCGTTGAGATCGCACAGCGCCACGACCACATAGCGCTCGCTATTGGGCACATAGCCTTCGACCAGATGGGTGCGGCCCGCGCCACATCCGACAATTCCGACGCGCAACCGGCTCATCGCTTCATCCCCGTCGTGGCAATGCCTTCGATCAGCAGCCGCTGGAACACCAGGAAGAAGACGATCACCGGCAGCAGCGTCAGCGTCGACATGGCGAACATGGCGCCCCAGTCGCTATCGCCGGTGGCGTCGGTGAAGGCCCGCAGCCCGAGGGTCACGGTGAAATTGCGGATATCGCTGAGATAGACCAGCGGCGCGAAGAAATCGTCCCAGGTCCAGATGAAGGTGAAGATCGCGGCGGTGGCCAGCACCGGCGTCGACAGCGGCAACAGGATTTTCCAGTAGATGCGCCAGGGCGAGCAGCCATCCATGATGGCGGCTTCATCGAGTTCCTTGGGCAGGCCACGGAAGAACTGCACCATCAGGAAGATGAAGAACGCATCGGCGGCAAGGAATTTCGGCACCACCAGCGGCAGGAAAGTGTTCACCCAGCCGAGATTGAAAAACATCACATATTGCGGAATCAGCGTCACCTGGCTGGGCAGCATCAGCGTCACCAGCATCAGCGCAAACCAGATATTGCGACCGGGAAACTCGATGCGGGCAAAGGCGAAGGCGGCCAGCGAGCAGCTCACCACATTGCCGATGACGCTGAGCACCGCGATGATCAGCGAATTGCTGAAAAATGTGCCGAAGCCGACGCGCATCATGGTCCAGCCGCGCACATAGGCATCGAAGCTGACTTCAGATGGCCACAAGCCATTGGAGCGGAAGATTTCGGCTTCCGGCCGCACCGAGGCCGAGAACATCCACAGCAGCGGATAGAGCATGAGAATCGAGGTGGCGATCAGCAGGACATGCAGCCCGCCCTTGACCGTCCAGCGCTTCAGCGTGGCTTTATCAGTCGTCATAATGCACCCAGAATTTGGCGCTGAAGAAGGAGATGGCGGTGAAGCCGGCGATGATCGCCAGCAGGATCCAGGCCAGCGCCGAGGCATAGCCCATGCGGAAGAAGCCGAAGGCCTCCTGATAGAGATAGAGCGTGTAGAACAGTGTCGAATTGATCGGCCCGCCGCTACCGCCCGAAATCACGAAGGACGGGGTGAACGACTTGAAGGCGTCGATGGTCTGGATGATCAGGTTGAAGAACAGCACCGGGGTGATCATCGGCACGGTGATGCGCATGAACTGCCGCCAGCGGCTGGCGCCATCAATGCTCGCCGCCTCGTAGAGATCGGCCGGAATCTGCCGCAGTCCGGCGAGGAAAATGATCATCGGCGCACCGAACTGCCAGACGCTCAGCACCACCAGGGTCCAGATCGAATAATTCGGATTGGAAATCCAGCTCGGCCCGATAATGCCAAAATTGGCCAGTGCCATGTTGATCAGCCCGTCGCCCGAAAACAGCTGACGCCACAGCATGGCGATGGCGACGCTCGCGCCCAGCAGCGACGGCAGATAGAAAATCGCCCGGTAGATCGACAGCCCTTCCAGCCCCTTGTTGAGGGCCACCGCCACCAGCAGCGCCAGCGCCAGCTTGAGCGGCACCGAGAGCAACACGAACATGAAGGTGACCCGCATCGACGCCATGAATTTGGGGTCGGCGGTGAGAATGCGGGTGTAATTGTCGGCCCCGAGCCAGGTCGGCGGGGTCAGCAGGTCGAAATTGGTGAACGACAGATACAGCGAAATGACCGAGGGCCCCACGGTCAGCAGCACGAAGCCGATGAGCCAGGGGAACAGGAAGGCATAGCCGGCCAAGGCCCGGCTGCGGGCAGCCTGCGATTGCCACCAGAAACTGCGACTGCGCCCGGCCCCCTGGGGCAGGACGACGGGCTGGGTGATCTCGGTCATGGCCTGTCCGTGCTGTCTTCAAAAAAACCCCGCCCGACCAGAGGCCGGGCGGGAGGGAGGGATAGCGCTACTTGCCGCGTGCCAGGGCTTCAGCCATGCCTGCATGCAGATCGGCAGCGCCCTGCTCGACCGATGTGGCTTCGAAGGCGACTTCTTCCGACACCGTCATCAGCACGGTGGTAGCTTCGCCAGCGCCCTGCGGCGGCGCCGGCGGCAGCGGACCAACCAGCGAGGCGATGCCATCGAGATAGGCCAGAGCCGCCTGCGAGGAGGCATCGAGGCCCGGCGAAATCGCCTGACGGGTCTTGGGATCTTCGGGCGCACCGCGCTCGACGCCCAGGATGTTCATCGCTGCGCTGTCATTGAGGAAGAAATTGAGGAACTGGCCGGCCAATTCAGGATTGGTGACCTTCGAGCTCAAGCTGAAATACATCGACGGCTTGAGATACTGGCCCGGTTGGCCGCCAGCGATAACCGGCAGGCCGGTCATCGCCAGCTGATCGGTGTTGGCCTTCTGGTAGCTCACCAGCTGGTTGGACTGGGCAATGCCGGTCGCGGCCTTGCCCACGGTGACGACGCTGGTGTCGACATTGCCCTGCGACAGCGCCTGCACATCGGCCGGCACGCAAGCGCCCGACTTGCGCATCTCGGCCCACAAGGCGAACCATGCCTGCGCATCGTCAACTTCAAAGCCCAACCCGCCCTCGGCGGCATACATGGCCTTGCCGCGCTGACGCAGATAGGTCTCGAAGCTGGTCTCGTGGCCGCTGGCATCCTGCGTGCCGGAGAAGCCCGTGCGCGTGGTCTTGGCGGTGAGTTCGGCGCAGAGCGCGGCGAATTCTTCCCAGGTGGTGCCGATGGTCGGCGGGGTCAGGCCGACTTCGTCCCAGGCGGTCTGATTGAGGATGACGGCACCGGTATTGGCGCCCAGGCTGATGCCATAGACCTTGCCATCGACGCGACCGACCTCGATGCGCTCTTCGGGCCAGTTGGACAGATCGATGGTCGAGGCGATCAGTTCGTCCAGCGGCAGCAGCACGCCACGGCCGGCATATTCGAAGATATAGCGGTAATCCATCTGGATCACGTCGGGCGGGTTGCCGCCTGCGGTCTGGGTCGCCAGCCAGGTCCAGTAATCGCCGCCGCCGGGCAGCGTCTGGCCGTCGATTTCGACGCCCGGATTGGCCGTCTTGAACAGGTCGATGATCTGGTTGGTGCGCTCGGCGCGCTCGGCATTGCCCCACCAGCTCAGGCGCAGACGGCTGTCCTGCGCAAAAGCGGGGCGCAGGCCGGCCATGCCCGCCAGCGCCAGCATCGATGTGCCGGCAATGAAGTGACGTCGCGTCAGGTTCAAGTTCATTCCATCCTCCCGATATTTCTGAAATGTGAAATATCAGATATTAGAAACGCGTCAAGTCTTGTATGGAACCTTGCCAAGGCTCAATGAAGGAGACACGGAGATCGCCATGACCAACCAGAACCACACCCCAGTGACCCGCAAACAGCCCGAGGATTTGCGCAGCGCGCGCTGGTTCGCGCCCGACGATCTGCGCGGCTTCGGCCATCGTTCGCGGCTGCTGCAGATGGGCTATAGCCCGGAGGATTGGGTCGGCAAGCCGGTCATCGCCATTCTCAACACCTGGTCGGACACCAATCCCTGCCACGGCCACTTCAAGCAGCGCGTCGAAGACATCAAGCGCGGCGTGTTGCAGGCGGGGGGCTTCCCCATCGAGCTGCCGGCGCTCTCGGTCTCCGAGACCTTTCTCAAGCCGACCTCGATGCTCTATCGCAACATGCTGGCCATGGATGCCGAGGAGATGATCCGCGCCCATCCGGTCGATGGCGTCATCCTGATGGGCGGCTGCGACAAGAGCACTCCCGCCCTGTTGATGGGCGCGACCAGCGCCAACCTGCCGACCATTTTCGTGCCCGCCGGCCCCATGCTGCGCGGCAATTGGCAGGGCAAGGAACTAGGCTCGGGGTCGGACGCCTGGAAGTTCTGGGATGAGCGCCGCGCCGGCAATATCAGCCAGCAGGATTGGCAGGAAATGGAAGGCGGCATCGCCCGCAGCGCCGGCCATTGCATGACGCTGGGCACTGCCAGCACCATGACCGCCATTGCCGAATCCATCGGCATGACCCTGCCCGGCGCCTCCTCGATACCGGCCACCGATTCCGCCCATATCCGCATGTGCGCCGCCGCTGGACGGCGGGTGGTGGAGATGGTGTGGGAAGATCTGGTGCCCAAGCGCATCCAGACCCGGGCGGCTTTTGAGAACGGCATCACCGTCGCCATGGCGATGGGGTGTTCGACCAATGCCATTATTCATCTGATCGCCCAGGCGCGGCGGGCGGGGGCGGATATCGGCCTCGATGACTTTGAGGCGGCGAGCCGGCGGGTGCCGGTGCTGGCCAATATCAGGCCATCGGGTGATCGTTATCTGATGGAGGACTTCTATTTCGCCGGCGGCCTCAAGGGGCTGATGAGCCGACTGACCGATTTCCTGCATCTCGATTGCCTGACCGTCGCCGGCACGACCATCGCCGATTCCATAGCAGGTGCAGTGGTTTACAATGACGACGTGATCCGTCCGCTGGATAATCCGGTCTATGCCGAAGGCGCGCTGGCCGTGCTCAAGGGCAATATCGCTCCCGATGGCTGCGTCATCAAACCCAGCGCCTGCGACCCGCGTTTCCTGCGCCATACCGGCCCGGCCATCGTCTTTGACAGCTATGCCGAGATGAAAGCCGCCACCGAAAATGACGATCTCGACGTCACGGCCGACCATGTTTTGATCCTGCGCAATGCTGGACCGCTGGGGGGGCCGGGGATGCCGGAATGGGGGATGTTGCCGATTCCGCGCAAGCTGGTGAAGCAGGGTGTGCGCGACATGGTGCGGATTTCCGACGCCCGGATGAGCGGCACCAGCTATGGCGCCTGCATCCTTCACGTGGCGCCAGAATCCTTTATTGGCGGGCCTTTAGCGCTGGTGCGGACCGGCGATATGATCAGCCTCGACGTCGCCGGGCGCAGCCTCAACCTCGATATTTCCGACGCCGAACTGGCCGAACGGCAGGCCGCCTGGACCGCGCCAGAACCGCATTATCTCCGGGGTTATGGCTGGATGTATTCCAAGCATGTGCAGCAGGCCAATGAAGGCTGCGACTTCGACTTTTTGCGCACCGAATTCGGCCCAAGCCCCGGCGAACCGGCGATTTATTGAGCGCCGCGCCGCTCAGGCGATCCAGCACCTTCTGCCAGCATGCTGGCAGTTTTCTTGCGCTTGTCGTCCACCTGTCCCATCGGCCCTGTTCCAGCCGATGGGACCAAGGTCTGATGCGGCGTCCGACCTACGGCTCCGGCGCTTCGGAGCCTTTGTCTGAACAATGCCCAGACCATCGTAAATAGCTGACCCAGCGCGATTCCGCTCTACTCAGACTCAAGAAAACGAGTCGGGGAGCCCTTCAATGAACCGCCCAATTTTAGCCAGCACTGCAAGCTCCTCACCATTGCCTCCCGGCTTCCTCGACCGACAAGCAACCGGCGCGCGGGTGCGCCAGTTTTCGCGTGGCGAGACCATCAGCGGACCGGGTCTGGCGGCGTTTGTCGGCTATGTGATCAGCGGCACGGTGAAGCTGGTGACCTTCCTGCCGGATGGGCGTTCCAACATTATCGGCATCATCGAAGCGCCAGGGTTTTTCGGCCGCATTTTCGGCGTCGCCACCGAGTTCACCATCGAGGCCGCCACCGATGTGGTGCTGGCCTGTTTCGACCGGGCGGTGTTCGAAGCCCAGCTCTCGGCCAATCCCAATCTCGAACATGTCATCCATATGGAAAACCTGCACCAGCTCGATGCGGCGCATGAGCGGATTCTGGTGCTGGCCTGCCAGAGCATCATCGAGCGGATGGCGACTTTCATGGTGCTCAAACTGCTGACCACCGAAGCCCAGACCGGCGAGCGTGTCGCCACTGTCCATGTCCCCATGGGGCGGCGTGACTTCGCCACCTATCTGGGCACCACGGTCGAAAGCGTCAGCCGCAGCATTCAGGCGCTGGTGCATCGCGGCACCATTGCCATCATCGACAGCGCCACCTTCCGCATTTTGCGGCGCAGCGAGCTGATCAGCATTGCCGGCCAGGACGAGGACGACCTGCTGGAGATGGTGCGCAGCCGGGGGCCGAAGCTGCACTCGCTGGCGCAGGTCTTCACCGCACCGGAGCGCAACCCCGGCCCGTTCAGTGAACGCGCCGCCGAGGCATCACGGATCGCGGCGGAATAAGCCAATTTCGGGAGGCTCGCATGGCAATATTGGTCACCGGCGGGGCCGGTTATATCGGCAGTCATATGGTGCTCAATCTCACCGATGCCGGCGAGACCGTGGTGGTGCTCGACAATCTGGTGACCGGCTTTGACTGGGCCATCGATGGGCGCGCCAGCTTCGTGCAGGGCCATGCCGGCGATATCGCGCTGGTGCGGCAACTGATCGAGGACCATGACATCCATGAAATCATCCACTTCGCCGGCTCCATCGTGGTGCCGGAATCGGTCGCCGATCCGCTGAAATATTACGGCAACAACTGAGAGCGGCGGTGCAAAATTAGTCCACGGTAGCGGCGGGATAGTCCCGCTTCGGGCGGCGTAAAAGTCGGCCACCTATCTTCCTTCTGCGACGCTTGCAGGAGGGTTGGGGATCTATACCGTG
>NZ_JBTMWV010000013.1:0-75898 GCF_054489345.1 Devosia sp. A369
TGCGCTTATTGACTGAAGCGGTGGCGTAGCGGCCGCTGTCATACATCTGGTCGCGAAACGATATGATATGCCGGCGCTGCACCAGACCGACATCGCTGACCCCGGCCAGCGCCTGGAACAGGCCATGGTCTTATCCATGTCGTCCAATTGCTTGCTGGTCGCCGGCTTGTTGGTCCGGATCCGTTCGGCAGCATAAGCGGCGCGGCAATCAGACAAAGATTTCCCGGCGGTCGCCTGCCGGGCATTGGCCGAGCCCATAATCCGGGCCACCTGCGCATCGGTGTTGCTGGCGATCTCGGCCTGCCACGGACCGGCCACCGTATCGGGATGGGCATGCTGCACGTCCTGCCCCATACGAAAGCGCAGCGCGACATCCAGAAACCTGATTTCTGCGGCCAGGGCCGCGGCCATGAAACGGGCAAAATACGGATTGGCTTGCGACACTGGGACCCCGAGCCGGCGTACGATTGATTGCACGAAGGCGCAGCGCTCGCTGGCATACTCGCCGACGGTCATGTCCTTGAGCCGGTTGTCGTGCTGGATCAGGGCTGGCGCATCGGGATAGGCCAGACGGAGATCGACAGGTTGCTCCGGCTTGCCGGCGACCGCATGGCCCTTTTGGCCCATGAGCAGCCCTTTGAGGTCATCCTCGATCAGCGTTGCCTTGAACCATGCGGCCAGTTGTTCCCAATCCGGCCAAGTCCAGCTATCGACATGAATGATCCCAATGGCAAAGCCCTTGTCGCGGCGCAGCGCGGCGAACTGGGCGTCGAGTTCGGTGGTGATGCGCGCCGCCGCGGCATAGGCTTCCGACGCATTGGTGGTGGCCAGCGTGCGTTGAATGCGCTGGATGGGATAGGCATGTGCCAGATCACCGGGGATCCGGCGGACATATTGCAGCACCGTGCCGCGGCGCACGACGTAGGGCGGGAGTTTCATTGCGTCATCCATGTTATGCACTATGGTGGACAGCTGCGTCTGTTACAAGCGCAGCTGCGGCACGCAAAGCATTGATGGTGACCACGAATGGGACGGGCAAAAGAATGAAGAAAATATAGCGGTATCAGTTGTTTGGCGCAATATGACGTTGGTCATATGATGCATTTTGACAGCTGGGTCTTGACCTGTTTCTTCGCTTCCGCCTTGTCATGCCGTCTCCCCTTGAGGGAGAAGGTGCCCCGAAGGGGCGGATGAGGGGTCGCTTTCGTGAGCTCAAAGCATGGGCGAGCGCAGAACCCCTCTCCCTCAAGGGGAGAGGGAAGCTAAGTGCCCCGTGGCTTGGCGCGGGCGGTGGGCTTGGCTTTGGCGGGCTCGTCGGGCCAGGGGTGGCGTGGGTAGCGCCCCTTGAGGTCCTTGGCGACGTCCGCCCACGAACCGCTCCAGAACCCGACCAGATCGCGGGTGGTCTGGATCGGACGATGGGCTGGCGACAGCAGCACCAGCAGCAGGCGGATGCGGCCATTGGCGATGGTGGGGTGGCGCGTCAGGCCGAACAATTCCTGGACGCGGATCTCGATGGCCGGGCCGCCTTCGGCCGAATAGTCGATCGGCACCGCATTGCCGGTGGGGGCGGTGAAATGGCTCGGCAGCAGCGCCTCGATATCCTGGCGCCGCCCATAAGGCAGCAGCAGGTCGAGCGCGGTGCGCAACGCCTCGCCGGTGATTTCAGACAGTTTGGTCAGTCCGAACAACGCGGGGGCCAGCCAGTCGGCAACACTCGGTGCCAGCGCCTCGGCGGTGAGGTCGGGCCACTCGTCGCCCAGGGTGAAGCGCAGGAAATTGGCGCGGGCGCGCCACGCCTTCTGGTCGCGGCTCCACGGCAGCAGGTCGAGCCCACGGCGGGCGGCAGCCTCAGCCAGCAGCAAGGCGGCGGCCTCGGCATCTTCCACAGCGGCCGGTTCATCGGCGAGGCGTAGCGCGCCAAGCCGGCGGACCCGGCGGGCGCGGACGCTTCCCGAGGGCTCGTCGAAGGCCAGCACGGTTTCGCCGGTGATGCGGTGGGCAAACAGCGTTTCGATATCCTCGCGCTCGAGCGGTGCGGCGGCGCGGATGCGACTGGTGGCGGCGGCGCCGGTGATATCGGTGACAACGAGGAAGGGAGCGGCGGCCAGCGCCTCGGTTGCGTCGAGACTGGCCTGTCGACCATTGGCGAGTCGGAACCGGCCGCGCGCGCCAGCAGCCTGCGCCACCCGGTCGGGATAGGCGCGGGCGAGGTGATGCCCGGCGGATAGATTGCCGCCGTCGCCGCCACCAGCAGCATTCCGCCAGCGAAGTGCCAGCATGCTGGCAGCCTTTGCTTGTTGGCCCCGGTCGGTTTTGAAGCGGTCGAGGCGCTGGCTGAGGTCGATGCTGTTGCCGCCCAGCCCGCGTTCGCCGATCAATACGGCCAGTTTTGCGGCGGTGCCGGCATCGTCATCGGCGGCGGCGGCCACCACCATATGGGCCAGGCGCGGATGCAGCGGCAGGCGCGCCAGGGCTTTGCCGTCAGCAGTCAAATGGCCGGCGTCATCGAGCGCGTCGAGCGATTTGAGCAGCACAATGGCTTCGCTCCAGGCCGGGGCGGGCGGCGGATCGAGGAAGGGCAAAGCGGCTGGATCGGTCACGCCCCAGCTGGCCAGATCGAGGGCAAAGCCGGCGAGGTCCGCCGCCAAAATCTCAGGCGTATCAAAGGCTTCCAGTGCCGCCGTCTGCCCCTCATGCCATAGCCTTATGGCGACGCCGGGACTGGTTCGACCGGCACGACCGCGCCGTTGATCGGCCCCGGCGCGCGAGACGCGGCGGGTTTCCAGCGTGGTCAGCCCGGTACCCGGCTCATAGGCCGGGATGCGGCGAAAGCCGCTATCGATGACGATGCGAACGCCATCAATGGTCAGCGAAGTTTCGGCAATCGAGGTGGCCAGGACGATTTTGCGGCGACCCGGCTCGGCCGGCCGAATGGCGCGGTCCTGCTCGGCCGGGGTGAGCTGGCCATAGAGCGGGGCGATGTCGATATTGGCCGCAACGCGGCTGGCGAGCTTTTCAGCAATTCTGCTGATTTCTCCCTGTCCCGGCAGGAACACCAGCGCCGAACCCTCATGCTCGCGCAGGGCCGTGAGCACAGCGCTGGTGACCTGATCCTCCAGCCGCTGCAGCGGATCGGGCGCGCTATAGAAGGTTTCCACCGGGAAGGTGCGGCCCTGGCTTTCGATCACCGGCGCATCGCCGAGCAGCCGGGAAACCCTGCCGCCATCGATGGTTGCCGACATTACCAGCACCCGCAAATCGGGGCGCAACGCCGCCGCATCCAGGGTCAGCGCCAACCCCAGATCGCCATCCAGACTGCGCTCGTGAAACTCATCAAACAGCACGACAGCGGTGCCGCTCAGCTCAGGATCGTCGAGCACCATCCGCGTGAACACGCCCTCGGTGACGATCTCAACCCGGGTCCTGGCAGAGATTTTGCTATCCATACGAACACGATAGCCGATGGTCTGGCCCACCTCCTCGCCCAGCAGCCGCGCCATCTGGCCCGCTGCGGCGCGGGCGGCCAGGCGGCGCGGTTCGAGCATGATGATGCGGCGATCACCGCGCCAGGCGGCGTCAAGCAGCGCCAGCGGCACGCGGGTGGTCTTGCCGGCGCCCGGCGGCGCGACCAGCACGGCATAGGGGCCGGCCGCCAGCGCTGCGTGCAGGGCCGGCAGGGCATCATCAATAGGAAGGGGCGGTAGGGACATGGGGTGTGTGTGGCGGAAGGTGGGGGATAGGGCAAGGGCGTTAGCGCCTGACCCCCAGCCGCGCCATCTTCTCGCTCAACGTTCGCCGCGGCACTTGCAGGGCGTCGACGACGGCGGCGATGCTATCGCCGTGGCGGGCCAGTTCGGCTTCGATGATATGGCGTTCATAGGCCGCCATGCGGTCGGCGAGGCTGGCGGTGGAGGGGATGGGGCGGGCCTTGGGGCCGAGAATAGTGTCGAGCGAACGACCGGTGGCGTCGAGGCCGAGGGCGAAGCGGTCGGCGGCGGCCTTGAGCTCGCGGACATTGCCGGGCCAGTTGTGGACCAGTAGCGCATTGATGTCTGCGGGGTGCAGCACCGGCACCGGCTTGTTGAAGCGGGCGGCGGCTTGCCCAAGAAAATAGTGGAATAACAACACGCTATCCTCGCCGCGATCCCGCAAGGGGGCGAGGTGGATGGTTGCCATATGCAGGCGATAATACAGATCGGCGCGGAAGCGGCCGGCTTCGCTTTCGGCCGCCAGATCGACCTTGGAGGCGGCGATGATGCGGACATCGAGCGGGATCTGGCGGTTGGAGCCGACGCGCTCGACCAGCCGCTCCTGAATGACGCGCAGCACCTTGGCCTGGGCCAGCAGCGGCATGGATTCGATTTCGTCGAGCAGCAACGTGCCGCCATTGGCGAATTCGAACTTGCCAATGCGCTTGTCGCGGGCCGAGGTGAAGGCCCCGGCCTCATGGCCGAACAGCTCGGATTCGATCAGCTCGGCCGGAATGGCGGCGCAGTTGACGGCGACGAAGGGGCCTTTGGCGCGGGCGGAAAAATCATGCAGGCACCGCGCCACGACCTCCTTGCCGGTGCCGGTTTCGCCCAGCACGATGACATCGGTGGGTATGGCGGCCAGTTCGCGCACGGCGTGGCGCAAATCTTCCATGACCCGGGAGGAGCCGACGATGCGGGTGGCCAGTTCGGTTTCGCCGCCATCGAGCTGACGGCGCAATTCGGCGACTTCGCGCTTGAGGCTGGCCTGTTCGGCGGCGCGGCGCAGGGTCTTCACCAATTGGTCGGGCACATAGGGCTTTTGCAGGAAATCAAAGGCGCCGGCCCGCATGGCTTCCACCGCCATCGGCACGTCGCCATGGCCGGTGATCAGGATGACCTCCGATGCCAAGGCCCGCTCGCGCACGCTGCGCAGCAGGTCGAGACCGGACAGGCCCGGCATGCGCACATCGGTGAGGACGACCTGGGGGCGGATGTCATCGAGCATCGCCAGCGCTTCGGTGGCGTTGCTGGCGACATGGGTGGCAAAGCCGGAGAGGCACAGCCATTGCTCGAGCGCAGTGCGCACCATTTCTTCGTCGTCGACGATCAGGACAGTCGGGTCGGTCATGCGGACACTTCTTTGGTCGATGCGGGCTGGGCGGCGAGGGGCAGGCGGACAGTGAAGGTGCTGCCCTGGCCGGGGCGGCTTTGTACGGTGATGGCGCCGCCAATGTCGCGCACCAGCCCGTAGGAGATGGAGAGGCCGAGCCCGAGACCGCGACCGGCTTCCTTGGTGGAGTAGAACGGGTCGAACAGATTGGCGAGTTCACTCGCGGCGATGCCCGAGCCGGTGTCGGAAATGGCGATTTCGACGCTGCGTGCGGATTTTCGCAGGCCGATGGACAGCACGCGGATAGCGCTGTGTTCCATGGCGTCGGCAGCATTGGCGAAGAGGTTGATCAGCACCTGTTCGAGGTGGATGGGATTGCCGACCACGGCGATCTGGCCGCGATGGCGGTGATACTCGACGTCGATGCCGAAGGCGCGCAGCTTGTGATCGACCAGATCGAGTGCATTGGTGATGACGGCAGCAGGGTCGGCCTGCAGCTCGACGCGGGTTTCCTTGCGGGCGAAGGTCTTGAGGTGCCCGGTGAGGGCGGCGAGGCGATCGACCACCTTGTCCATGGTGGCCAGAATGCCGCCGATATCGGTGTCGCTGTGGCGGGCGGCGATCAGCTTGGCGCTGGCGATATGGGTGGTCAGCGCCGCGACCGGCTGGCTGACCTCATGGGCAACCCCGGCCAGCGCTTGGCCGAGGCTGGCCATCTTGGCGGCCTGCACCAAGCCATGCTGGGCCTCGCGCTGGGCGGTTTCGGCGCGGATGCGGTCGGCGATTTCCTCGCGCAGCGCCTCATTGGTGATGTGCAGATCTTCGGTGCGCTCGGCGACGCGCTGTTCGAGGCGCTCATGTTCGGCCAGGCGCTGGCCGACGATGCGGCGGCGCTGCACCAGCAAGGCGACGATGAGCAGCAGCGCGGCGGCGGCGAGGGCGGCCGCCAGCGCGGCGGTCCAGGCGCTGCGAAACAGCGGGCCGGTGGGGGTGAAGGAAACGATGCGCCACTGATGGGTGGGGAGGCGCAACTCATCGAGCAGGAAGAGGCCCGCGGTTTCGGGATCGCTGCCGGCGACATAGGCAAAGCGGGTGCCGCGCGAGGGCCAGATATCGGCGGCCACCGGCTCGCTGCCGACGCCGGTTTCGCCATAGCGTTTCTCGCCGGCGATGCGATTGGCCGCGGCGGGGCTGATCGGGGTCAGCGGGCGATAGCGCCAGTCGGGTCGGGTGGAGAGGATGGTGACATTGTTGGTGTCGACAATGCCGATCAGCTCGCCGGAGCGCCACCAGTTGGCTTCGATCTCGCCCAGATTGATCTTGGCCACGGCGACGCCAAGCGGCCCTTCGGGGCCGTCGACGCGCTGCGACAGGAAATAGCCGGCGACGCTGGTGGCGATGCCCACGGCGTAGAATTTGGCGTCGCCATCATGCATGGCTTCATCGAAATAGGGGCGATAGGAGAAATTCTGCCCCACCAGGCTGTCATAGGCCCACCAGTTGGAGGCGGCAACGACGCCGCCATCGCGCGACATGATGAACAGCTCGCTGGCGCCGGCGGTATTGTTGAGCTTGGAGAGGAAGCCATTGGCATCCTCGCGCAGCTCGGCATTGCCGGGGTCGGCGAGAATGGCTCCAACTTCGGCGGCGAGGGTCAGGCTGGAGGGCAAGTAATGGAAGCGCTCGATGATGGCCTCAAGCGTGCGGTCGAACAGCGCCAGACGGCGGTTGGCCTGGCCCGAGGCATTGGCGAGCGCGTTGGCCAGCGACAGCTCGAAAGCGGCCCAGCCGGTGATGATGATGATGGTCAGCGCGCCGCCCGCCAGCACCAGGGGGCCGCGCTGCAACAGGTCTCGCAGGGACAGGCGGCTGCTCAAATGGGCTCCTTGGCAAAATTTTGCCGAACTTCGGCCATGGCTTCGGCAAGATTTTGCCGAATGGTCTATCACGATGTGCCAATTCTGCATATTTGCCTTGCTAATTTCGCTTGGCACGCGGCTTGCTAGTTAACGGCGTGAGGGATGGCGGGGAGCCGTCGCCTCACATTTTCGGGAGGAAAAACAATGCAAAAAACCGCAATCACTTGGGTCGCCGGTGCCCTGCTGGCCAGCCTGAGCTTTGCCGGTTCGGCCATGGCGCAGGATTATCCCACCAAGCCGGTGACCATCGTCGTGCCGTTCTCGGCCGGCGGTCCCACCGATACGGTGACGCGTCTCGTGGCACAGGCGATGAGCGCCAATCTGGGTCAGCAAGTCGTGGTGCAGAATGTTGGCGGGGCCGGCGGTACGCTGGGAGCCGGTCAGGTCGCCGATGCGGCCAATGACGGCTATACGCTGCTGCTGCATCATATCGGCATGTCGACCGCGCCGTCGCTCTATCGCAGCCTGCCCTATGATCCGATCGCCGATTTCGCGCCGATCGGGCTGGTGACCGAAGTGCCGATGGTGCTGGTCGCCCGCAAGGACTTCCCGCCGACCTCGACGGCTGAGCTGATCGACTACATCAAGGAACATGGCGAAGACATCACCTATGCCAATGCCGGTATTGGTGCGGCCAGCCAGCTCTGCGGCATGCTGCTGATGGAAGCGGTGGATACACCGATGACCACCGTGCCGTATCAGGGTACCGGCCCGGCGCTGACCGATCTACTCGGCGGCCAGGTGGACATGATGTGCGACCAGACCACCAACACCACCAACCAGATCCTGAGCGGCGAAATCAAAGCCTATGCGACGACGACGCCCGAGCGCATCGCCGCACTGCCTGACGTGCCGACGGCCAAGGAAGGTGGGCTCGATCTGGAAGTGGGCATCTGGCATGGGCTTTATGCGCCGGCCGGCACCGACCAGGCCATCATCGACAAGCTGACCGTGGCCCTGCAGGCCGCATTGGCTGATCCGACCGTGGGCGCCCGTTTTGCTGAACTGGGCACCTATCCGGAGTCGAAGGAAAACGCGACGCCAGCCGCTCTGGCTGAGACGCTGTCGAGCCAGATCGCCCTGTGGAAGGGCGTGATCGACGCTGCCGGCGTCTATGCCGACTAAGCGCGCCTGACGCCTTCATTCACCGACACGGCCCGCGGAGCATGCTGCGGGCCGTGACCTCCGGGGAGCAACCCCGGGATTTTGGTGGGTGGAGCAAACTGCCGGAACATTGAGGGAGGGCGGCCATGGCCACCAGTTTTTCGACCAAGGACCTTGTGTCGGGCGGCTTGTTCGTCGCGGCGGGGGCGTATTTCGCGCTGGAAGCGCTGAATTATGAAGTGGGCACCGCCTTTCGCATGGGCCCCGGCTTCATGCCGCTGCTGCTGGGCAGCGTGCTGGCGGCGCTGGGACTGGGCGTGGCGGCGGGTGGCTGGAAAAAGCCTGATCCCGACGAGTTGCTGGCGCCACCCTGGCGCGGCATGGCGCTGATCATCGGCGTCATCATCTTTTTCGCCGCAACAATTCGGGGCCTAGGCTTTGTGCCGGTGGTGATGATTTCGAGCTTTGCGGCGGCGCTGTCGAGCAAGCTGAATTCCATCGTGTTTTCGCTGCTGCTGGCGGTGACGCTCACCGTGCTGTGCACGCTTATTTTCGTCATCGGCCTGGGCATGAGCGTGCCGTGGTTCGGCCCCTGGCTGGGTCTGTAGGAGACAATCATGGATATCATTGCTTCCCTCAGCCTGGGCTTTTCGGTCGCTCTCGACCCGATCAATATTCTCTACTGCTTCATCGGCGTGCTGCTGGGCACGCTGGTCGGCGTCCTGCCCGGCATCGGGCCGACGGCGACCATCGCCATGCTGCTGCCGATTACCTTTTCGCTGTCGCCGGCCGGGGCGCTGATCATGCTCGCCGGCATTTATTACGGCGCGCAATATGGCGGCTCGACCACGGCGATCCTGATCAACCTGCCGGGTGAAAGCTCCTCGGCGGTGACGGCCATCGATGGCTACCAGATGGCCAAGCAAGGCCGCGCCGGTCCGGCGCTGGCCACGGCGGCGCTGGGCTCGTTTTTTGCCGGCACGGTGGCGACTTTGCTGCTGGCCTTTTTCGCCCCGCCCCTTGCCCGAGCGGCGCTCAATTTCGGGGCGCCGGAATATTTCGCGCTGATTGTGCTGGGGCTGCTGGTGTCGATTGCGCTGGCGCATGGCTCGATTCTCAAGGCGCTGGGCATGATCGTGCTCGGGTTGCTGCTCGGTATGGTGGGCCAGGATATCTATACCGGCCAGCCGCGTTTCACCTTCGGCGTCCGCGAACTCTATTCCGGGCTGAACTTCGTCTCGGTGGCGGTGGGCGTGTTCGGTGTTGCCGAAATCCTGCGCAATCTCGAAGATGAGCGCGGCCGCAACGTGATGGTCAAAGCCGTCAAAAATCTCTGGCTGACCAAGGATGATTTCAAACGCATTATCGGGCCGGTGGTGCGCGGCACCGTGATTGGTTCGCTGCTCGGCGTGTTGCCGGGCGGGGGACATATCCTCTCGTCCTTTGCCTCTTACTCCGCCGAAAAGCGGCTGAGCAAAACGCCGGAGCAATTCGGACATGGCGCCATCGAGGGCGTGGCCGGGCCGGAATCGGCCAATAACGCGGCGGCGCAGACCAGCTTTATTCCGCTGCTGACTTTGGGCATTCCGGCGCATCCGGTGATGGCGCTGATGGTGGGGGCGTTTATCCTCCAGGGCATCACCCCCGGTCCCAATGTGATCAACGACCAGCCGGCGCTGTTCTGGGGCATCATCGCCTCGATGTGGATCGGCAATATCCTGCTGGTGCTGCTCAACCTGCCGCTGATCGGGCTGTGGGTAAAGATGCTCTCGATCCCCTATCGGGCGCTGTTCCCGGCCATCGTGCTGTTCGCCTGTATCGGCTGTTTCTCGATCAACCAGAATATCTATGACGTCTATGCCATCGGCTTTTTCGGGGTGGTCGGCTATGTGCTGATCCGCTTCGGCTGCGAGCCGGCGCCGCTGCTGCTCGGCTTCGTGCTGGGGCCGCTGCTGGAAGAGCATCTGCGGCGGGCGATGATCATCTCGCGCGGCGATCCGATGATTTTCGTCACCAGGCCGATCTCGGCGACCTTGCTGGGGCTGGCATTGCTGGCCGTGCTGATTGCCGTGCTGCCCAGCATTCGGCGCAAGCGCAATGAGGTGTTTGTCGAGGAGGACTAGTCCCTCAACAAACGCGGTCCACCGCGGCCTTGAGCCGGGACGACATGGTGAATGGGAGCGCTTAGCGGCTTATTCGGCTGCGCCGCGCAAATCGACCATGGCGTCGGGGCCATTGGGGTCGCCGGGGGCGGTTTCGGCGCCGAAATCGGGGAAGGCGACGACGCGGTTGTTGCGGAAGTCGAGGCGGACGACCAGCAGGCCGCGTTCCTCGAACCAGGTCAGCAGGCGCCGGGCGCGGCTGGCCGAGTGGGTGCCGTAGAGCCGGGCCAGGGTGGCGTCGGAGGGGCAGGGGGCGTTGGTGACGGCGGCCTGCGCCAGCACCAGGAACACGCCCTGCACGTCATCGGTCAGGGTTTCGGAGAGGCTCAGCGCCTGTTGCCAGGCATCGCTGCCGGCGGTTTCGGCATCGGGGGCGACGCGGGCGACGGCCAGCTTGCGCTTGAAGGCGGGCAAAGCCGGCGGCTCGCCGAGCACGCGGCGGATGCGGCAGCGCACCAGGAAATCCTGATACAGCACCGCGACGGTGCGGAAACTGGCGTCGGGGTCGCCGAGCAATTCGACCATGATGGCGTCGATCTGCGCCTCGCGCTCGGCCTCGTCGATCTCGGGGAATAGCGATTGCGGGGCTTCTTCCGCCTGCGGACGGGCGCGGGTCAGCTGGGCCAGCAATTCATTGGTCGAGGGCGGCGCGGGCGGCGGCGGGCGGCGCACGATGGGGCGTGTCAGCTCGTCGGGATCGGCGGTGAAGATCAGGTCGGCAGCATCGAGCGGGGCGTCGGGCAGCGGCGTCAGCTTGG
The DNA here is from genome assembly GCF_054489345.1 of Devosia sp. A369. Lineage (NCBI taxonomy): Bacteria > Pseudomonadati > Pseudomonadota > Alphaproteobacteria > Hyphomicrobiales > Devosiaceae > Devosia > Devosia sp. A369. Next base: position 11,029 of record NZ_JBTMWV010000013.1, read on the forward strand.
GGCTGGTGGAGCGCGCCGAGGTTTCCACGTCGCCGATGGTGATCGGCAGCGGCCGGCGCGAAATGGCCGGTCCGAGGGCGACGAAATGGCCGCGTGCCAGATCGCGGAACTGTTCGGCCTGACGCTTTTCCATGCCCAGAAGGTCAGCGGCGCGGGCCATGTCGATATCGAGAAAAGTACGGCCCATCAGGAAGTTGGAGGCTTCGGCGGCGACGTTCTTGGCCAGCTTGGCTAGGCGCTGGGTGGCGATGACGCCGGCCAAGCCACGCTTGCGGCCACGGCACATCAGATTTGTCATGGCGCCGAGCGAGAGCTTGCGAGCTTCATCGGAGACTTCGCCGGCAACGGCCGGGGCAAACAGCTGGGCTTCGTCGACGACGACGAGGACGGGATACCAATAATCGCGGTCGGCATCGAACATGCCGCCGAGGAAGGCAGCGGCGGCGCGCATCTGCTGCTCGACGTCCAGGCCTTCAAGGTTGAGCACCACCGAAACGCGGTGCTGGCGCACGCGGGCGGCGATGCGGGTCAGCTCGGCCTCGGTGCGGGTGGCGTCGACCACCAGATGCCCGAAACGCTCCGACAGCGTGGTGAAATCGCCTTCGGGATCGACAATACATTGCTGCACCCAGGGGGCCGATTGCTCGAGCAGGCGGCGCAATAGATGCGATTTGCCTGAGCCGGAATTGCCCTGCACCAACAGGCGCGTGGCCAGCAGCTCTTCGAGATCGAGCGTCGCGGGCGCGGCGCCCGTGGTGACGCCCATGTCGATTGCTACCTTCATCCGGTCTCCGATTGGCGGGATACGTCCCGGTCAGTCGGGAGTCACGCGAGGGTTCGAGTTGGGTAACCGACTGTTAGCACCGACGATGGCGATTCGGGGAATTGGGGAAGGCTCCGGTTGGGGTGTGGGCGCTTTTGTCCCCAACCGGTATTCGCCTCACAAATCCCGCAGCAATCGTGCCGGCCGTGCCGAGGCGGCGCGGAGGATGGTCAGGGCGCCGAGGCACGCGGTGATGGCGATGGCGGCGAGCAGGACCACGGCCAAAGCGTCGCTGCCGATGGTGAATTCGACGTTGAGCAGCAACATGCTGACCAGCCACCCCAGGCCAATGCCCAGGGCAATGGCGGGCAGCACGGCGAGGGTGGCCAGGATCAGATATTGCAGGAACGCCGTGGCCAGCAGTTCGAAGCGGGTCGCGCCCAGCACCTTGGTGATCACCGTGTCGGCTTCGCGCTGGCGGCGGCCGGTGGCGAGGCTGCCGACGAGGACCAGCAGGCCATTGCCGACGGCGAGGCCACCGACCAGCACGGCGGCGAAGGAGAGTTGGCTCAGGGCGTCGGTGATCTGCTTGAGGGTGTCGCCGATGGCGATAAAGCGGATGTCAGGAAGTTCGCTGGCGAGCAGGCGCGTCACGGCTTCTTCATGGCCGGGCGCAGCGGTGACGGCAGCGAACAGGGTGGTTGGATATTGCTCGATGACGCCGGGCGAGAAGGTGGCGAGGAAGTCGATGCCGCCCTGCCAGGAATAATCGCGGAAGCTGGCGATGGTGACGGTCACGGCTTCGCCGAAAATGGTGAAGGTGAGTGTATCGCCCAGATCAACGCCGAGGCCGGAGCGCAGGCTTTGATGCAGGGAGACGAGGCCGGGTCCGGCATAGTCGGATGGCCACCACGCGCCGGCAACCGGCCGCGAGGAAGCGGGCAGCTCGGCGCGGAAGGTGAGGGGCACTTCGCCAGCCAAGAGGAACGTGGCTTCGGGGCCACGGGTGCGGGCGGTTTCGGCGGGGGCGCCGGCGATTTCGGTCAGGGCGCCGCGCAGCATGGGGGTGGCGACGAAGCTGGTGATTTCGGCGTCGGCGCCGGCCATGGTGGTGAGGGTTTCGACTTCGTCGGAGAACAGGTCGGAAGCGACCAGCGTGGGCACGTCGAAGGCCGAGGCACCGAGAAATTCCTGGCGCAGATTGGCTTGCAGCACCAGAACGACAATCAGCATGGCAAGCGCCATCCCGGCCGACACCACCACCGAGGCCGCGTTCTGGCCGGAGCCGGAAATGGCGCGCAGAGCGTGGCGGAAAATCCGGTTGCGCGGCGCGGGGAGGCGGTCCAGCGCGAACTGGATGGCGCGGATGAACAGCTCGAACAGAATGGCCGAAGCGGCGGCGGCAAGGCCGAAGGCGGCGACCAACACGGCATCGCCGGTCATCAGCCAGGCCAGGACAAAAAAGGCGATGGCGGCGGCGATCAGCGGCAGCAACTGCCAGGAGAACAGCAAAGCGCGCCAGTCGATGGGCGGGGCCGACAGGCCCTTGGAGCGGAACAGCAGCACCGGGCGGATGGCCTGGGCCTGCTGTAACGGCAGATAGGCAAAGGCGAAGGCGGTGACCAGTCCGGCGGCAGCGGCCACCAGCAGCGGCTGGAGATGGAGGGCGGGGACGAGGTCGATGCCGACGGCGCCGCCAATGGTGGGCAGCACGAGGAAGGCGCCGCCGCCACCGATGACGAGGCCAATGCCGACGCCGACAGCGGCCAGCGCCGCCACCTGGGCGAAGAAATGCAGGAAGATGCGGCTGCGGCCGGCGCCCATGCTGCGCAGGATGGCAATGACGCTGGCACGTTCGGCGATATAGGCCTGCATGCCAGTCCAGACGCTGACGCCGCCGATGAGCAGCGAGCCGAGGCCGACGATAACGAGGAAGCGCATGAACAGGTCGTAATAGCGCACCATATCGCCCAGCCCGTCGCGGGCAGACCGCACGGTCCAGCCGCTATCGGCCAGGGCCTCCAATGCGGGCTTGCCGGCATCGGCGTCACGGTCATTGAGCAGCAGTTTGTAGCGATACCAGGTGCCCAGCCCGGGCAGCGGGGAGGAGCGGTCGGAGACCTTGGCGAAGCCCTCGGTGGTGATCAGCGCGGTGAGGCCAAGGCGGAAGCCGCGCACGGCGCTGTCGGGCAGCTTGGTCAGCGTGCCGCGCGCTTCGAACTGGGTGCCGCCGAGATTGAAGCTGTCGCCAACGGTGATGCCGAGCTGGTCGAGCAGCAGCGGATCGACCAGTGCTCCGGGGATGTCGTCGTGCGGCGCGAGCAATTCGGCGAGGCTGGCGCCTTTGCTCAGCTGCGGGCTGATGACGCGGCTGAGCAAAGGATAGGTGGGGCCAACGGCGGAGAGATCGACAAAGGCATCGCCGATGGAGCTCTCGGCGCGCAGATTGGTATCGATGACGCTGGAAATGGTGCCGAAGCCGGCGATGGTGGCGAGTTCTTCGGACGTGGCCAACCGGTCGGCGCGGGAGAGCTCGAGGTCGCCGCCCATCAATTCGGCGGCGCCGTCATCAATGGCGCGGGTGATGCTGGCGCCGACTGAATTGACGCCGGCAATCAGCGCAGTGCCAACGGCAAGGCAGACCACGAGCAGCAGGAAGCGGCGCAGATCGCCGCGCATATCCAACAGGCCAATGCGGATGGCGGCCCAGATGGCGCGCATCAGACGGTCACCGGGGTTTCGACCAGTTGACCCGCCGTCATGGTCAGCATGCGGTCGGCGCGGGCGGCCAGATGGGGATCATGGGTGATGAGCACGACGGCGGTGCCCTGCTTGCGGGCGAGATCGAACATCAGGTCGACGACCAGCGCGCCGGTGGTCTGGTCGAGATTGCCGGTGGGCTCGTCGGCCAGCAGCAAGGGCGGATTGGCGACCATGGCGCGGGCCAGGCCAACGCGCTGCTGCTCGCCACCCGACAGGGCCGAAGGGCGATGGTCGAGCCGCTTGCCGAGCCCGACAGCGTCGAGCGCAGCGGCTGCCTGCTCGCGGATCTGGGCCTGGGACAGTTTGGGCGACGCGATTTCGAGGGCGAGGCCGACATTGTCGAGGGCCGAAAGCGAGGGAATCAGGTGAAAGCTCTGGAACACGATGCCCATGGTGCGGCGGCGGAAGCGGGCCAGATCATCCTCGGAGAGGCCGCCCAGCTCCGAGCCATGCACCATGACCTGCCCGGCGCTGGCGCGCTCGAGGCCGGCCAGCAGCATCAGCAGCGAGGTTTTGCCGCTGCCCGAAGGGCCGACGATGGCGACTACCTCGGCCGGTTCGACCCGCAGGCTGACCCGCCGGAGGATGTGCAGCGGGCGGCCGGCAATCTCCAGGCTGTAGTCTACATTGCGGGCATCAATAATCGGTGCTTGCGAGGACTTCACGACAACCATTTCCATTTCGACGCGTTCAGGTCATCCTGAGCGCGGGGCAAATCCGCGAATTTCAATATTTCTACCGGCCATTCGGTAGCGAATTGGTAACATCGGCGTCAGGTGTGGCAGATTCTTATTGGCTTCGGTATCTCAGCACTGGCAGACATAAACAGAATCTGCTGATTCAAGGCGGTGGAGGGGCATTCCCGATGAAGAAGATGTTGACGATTGGCGCCGCGCTGCTGGCGACCCAGCTGGTTGGGCTGCCGGCACAGGCCGCTGAACCGCAACTGGCGTTGCTGACCTCCTATATTGGGGATTGGCGCGGTGAAGGCGCGTTGGTCGGCGGCAGCAAGGCTGAGCCGTTCCGCTGCCGGCTGGCCATCGCCAAGGGCAATCAGAGCAAGGTGAACTATACCGGGCGTTGTACGCTGGTGGACGCCACGCTCTCGATCAGCGGCACCATCGCCTATAATGACGCCGAAGCCCGCTATGAAGCGGCGATGAGCTCGAATGCCGGCTTTACCGGCCTCGCCATCGGGCGCGAACGCGGCGGGCAGATCAGCTTCGACCTGCGCGAGCAGCAGAAGGACCGAGGCGGCAGCGATGTGCGAATCGGGTCCCGCATTCTGCTGGTCGAGGGGAAGATCACCGTGGATTTCGAGGTCGAGTTCAACAATTCGGGCAATGTGCTGACCGCATCAGTGCCGTTCAGCCAGTAGGTTTTTCAGCTTTGTCAGGCGGTTCCGGCGGCGGGGTTTCGCCGGAACGACGCTGTGCGAGGAGCACGGCGGCATTGACACGCGCAGCGAGATGATCAATCTTGTATGGAAGATAGCACCGGGCCGTGAGGCCCTTTCCAGCAGCAAGATTCCATTAGACATGACCAAGAAATTCGCCATCGTCGGGACCGGCGGGCGTCACCAGATGTTCCGTGAAGCCGTAGCCAAAACCCATGCCGACAGCGCCGAACTGGTAGCGCTCTGCGACATCAACCAGAGCCGGCTGGCCCTGTCAGCGCATAAGGTGCCCAATAAGGGTGGCAATGGCATCGCCACCTATCTGGCCGAGGATTTCGACCGGATGCTCGAGGAGCAGCAGCCCGATACGGTGATCGTCACCACGCCGGATTATCTGCATGACGAATACATTGTGCGCGCGCTCAAGGCGGGCCGCAATGTGATGACCGAAAAGCCGATGACCATCGATATCGCCAAGCTCAAGCGCATTCTCGATGCGCAGCGCGAGAGCGGCAAGTCGGTGACGGTGACCTTCAACTATCGGTATTCGCCGGCACGGACCCAGCTCAAGGACATGCTGATGAGCGGGGTGATCGGCGAGATTACCGCCATCGACTTCCGCTGGTATCTCGACCGGGTGCATGGCGCCGACTATTTCCGCCGCTGGCACCGCTACAAGGACAAGTCGGGCGGGCTTCTGGTGCATAAATCCACCCACCATTTCGACCTGCTCAACTGGTGGGCCGGCTCGACCCCGAAAAGCGTATCGGCGGTCGGCAAGCTGGATTTCTACACCCCGGAAATGGCGATCAAGCTGGGGCTGGAAGGCCATGGCGAGCGCTGCCATACCTGCCCGGTGGCCGCCAAATGTGATTTCTTCATGGACCTCGAAAAGGACGAACCGCTTAAGGCGCTGTATCTCGACAGCGAGGGCGATGACGGCTATTGGCGCGACAAATGCGTGTTTGCCGATGACATCACCATCGAGGACACCATGCAGGTGCAGGCGCAATATGCCTCGGGCGCTTCGCTGAATTATACGCTGGTGGCCTATTCGCCCTGGGAAGGGCTGGAGGTGAAATTCCACGGCACCAAGGGCGAGCTGACCCACAAGCATATCGAAGTGCATGGCGTGTTTGCCGGCGGCGAGCGCGACAAGGAAGAGCGGCATAATGTGACCACCGAGCTGCATCTGGCCGGGGGCCTGCCGCAGCAGATCGAAGTGTGGGAAGGCAAGGGCAGCCATGGCGGTGCCGACCCGATCATGCTGGGCTATCTGTTTGACCCGCAGAATATGCCGGCCGACGAATATGGCCGGGCGTCGGACCAGGTGTCGGGGGCATGGTCGATCCTGACGGGCATTGCCGCCAACCAGTCGATCGCGCGCAATGGCGAGCGGATCTATATCGACGCGATGCTGAAAGAGGCCGGGATCGAACTATAGGGGGCGAAAGCCCCCACCCGCGGCGCTGAATGAGCCGTGGGTAATTCGGCAGCGAGCGTGACTTACCGGCGAAAATACGCTCATGGTCGTGGAAGGAAACAGTAAGGTGGCGGCGGGCGTGCTGGAAGCAGGTGAGGAGACCATGGCGATGCGCGTCGTTGGCGCGCTACGCGACGATATCGTCACCATGGTGCTCAAGCCCGGTGATGTGATTTCCGAGAGTGATATTGCCGGCCGCTATGGCGTGTCGCGCCAGCCAGTGCGCGAGGCGTTTATCCGCCTGGCGCAGCAGGGCTTGCTGCTGATCCGGCCCAAGCGGGCCACCGTGGTCAAGAAAATCTCGCCCGAAGGCGTGCGGCAATCGCGCTTCATCCGCGAATCCATCGAGGTAGAAATCATCCGCCGGGTGGCGGCGCATCCGGGTGATGACGCAGCGGGCGTGCTGCAGAGCCTGATCGCCGACCAGGAAGCCGCCTCTTCGGCCAATGACAGCCGGCGCTTTCATACGCTGGACGAACTGTTTCACCGCACGCTGTCGCGGCTGGCGGGCGTGGAATATGCTTGGCAGCTGATCGACGACCACAAGATGCAGCTCGACCGGGTGCGCTATCTGACGCTGGGCGCCTCGTCGTCACAGCGGGCCATTGACGAGCACAAGGCCATTGTCGCCGCCGTAGCCAAGGCCGATCCGGCGGCGGCCGAACTGGCAATGCGGGCGCATCTGGCGCGCGCCGAGGTGCTGCTCAACCAGACCATCGCCGAGCATCCGGATTTTTTCGAATAGGGTCAGCAGGCTGGTCCGACTGAACTTGTTCCGGCCCATCCCGTTACCCCCGCATCGGCGGGGGGCGCTGTTTTGGGACGGCGCAGCATGGCAACAGGAACGCACAGATGAAAACACGGCGCTTGGGCAAGACGGGCTACGAGGTCTCCGAAATCGGGCTGGGCTGCTGGCAGCTGGGTGGGGATTTTGGCCCGGTGGGGGATGACACCGCCTCGGCGATTCTCGACGCGGCCAATGCGGCAGGGGTGAGTTTCTGGGACACGGCCGACGTCTATGGCGGTGGCTTGAGCGAAAGCCGCATCGGCAGCCATGGCAAGGGGCCGGGCGTGCATGTGGCGACCAAATTGGGACGCTCGGGTACGCTCTATCCCGATCATTATTCCAAGGATGGGGTGCGGGCGAGCCTTCAGGCGTCCGCCCAGCGGCTGGGGGTAGCGACGCTCGATCTGGCGCAATTGCATTGCGTGCCGCCGGCGGTGCTGGAAGATGGGGCGATTTTCGGCTGGATGGATGAGTTGCAGGCCGAAGGACTGGTGAGGCATTGGGGCGCCAGCGTCGAGACCATTGACGAGGGGTTGTTGTGCCTCGAGCAGCCAGGCTGCGCCACGCTGCAGATCATTTTCAATCTGTTCCGTCAGGATGCCGCCACGGTTTTGCTGCCCAAGGCGGCGGAGCGCGATGTCGGCATTATCGTGCGGCTGCCGCTGGCGAGCGGGCTGCTGAGCGGCAAGTATGATCGCAATACGCGCTTCGATGCCTCCGATCACCGCAATTACAATGCCGATGGGCAGTCCTTTTCGGTGGGTGAGACCTTTTCCGGCCTGCGCTTCGAGCGCGGGGTGGAGCTGGTGAACGAATTGCGCGGATTGGCGCCCGAGGGCATGGCAATGAGCCAGTTCGCGCTGCGCTGGATTTTGGATCATCCACAGGTCAGCACCATCATCGCCGGGGTGAGCAAGCCGGAACAGCTGGCCGACAATGTGGCGGCGAGCGAGCATAAGAGCCTGTTCCCGGCGCTGATGGGCGAGCTGGCCCAATGGTATTCCACGGCAGTAAAGCCTGAAATCCGCGGCGGGGTTTGAGGTATTTCTTCACCTCGCCCCTCAGGGGCGGGGGACTGCTCAGTGCGTGGGAGAGCTTGCATCGCCCCTAGCGCATCCGGCCAAGCATCCCTACCTTGTGCCGAACACTAGAACCTGCCGAGTTATCTCCATGTCCCAGCACGAAGCCTTCGACCTCATCCGCGACGAACAGATCGCGGAGGTGAATTCGCGGGCGCAATTGTTCCGGCATAAAAAGACCGGGGCCGAGGTGCTGAGCCTGGTCAATGACGACGAGAACAAGGTGTTTGGCATCACCTTCAAGACGCCGCCGAGCGACTCGACCGGCATTGCCCATATTCTGGAACACTCGGTGCTGTGCGGGAGCCGGAAATATCCGGTGCGCAAGCCGTTTGTGGAGCTGATCAAGGGAAGCCTGAACACCTTCCTCAACGCCATGACCTTTCCGGACAAGACCGCCTATCCGGTGGCCAGCCAGAATCTGAAGGATTTTTATAATCTGGTGGACGTGTATCTCGATGCGGTGTTTTTCCCGCTGATCACCGAGGATACGTTCCGGCAGGAAGGCTGGCATTACGAGCTGGAGAACACCGCCAGCCCGCTGGTGTATAAGGGCGTGGTGTTCAACGAGATGAAGGGCGTGTTTTCCTCGCCCGATGCGGTGATGCGCGACCTGTCGCAGCGCTCGCTCTATCCCGATGTGACCTATGGCAAAAGCTCGGGCGGCGACCCTAAGGCAATTCCGGCGCTGAGCTACCAGCAGTTCAAAGCGTTCCACCAGACCTATTATCACCCGTCCAATACGCGAGCGTTCTTCTCGGGCGATGATGATGCCGGAGAGCGGCTGGCGATTCTGGATGCGTATTTCAGCCAGTTCGAGCGGGCGCCGGTGGATGCCGAAGTGAAATTGCAGCCGCGCTTCAATGCGCCGCGCAGCATCGTCGCCACCTACGCCGGCACCAAGGAAGCGGGCAAGGTGCGCGACGGCATGGTGTCGGTCAACTGGATGCTCGATCCGCCCGCCGACCGCGCCGAAGTGCTGAGCCATGGCATGCTGAGCTATCTGCTGGCTGGCAATCCGGCGGCGCCATTGCGCAAGGCGCTGACAGAATCGGGGCTGGGCGAGGGCATGACCGGCGGCGGCATCGGCGCCGGGCTGCGCCAGCCGATGGCCAGCTTTGGTATGAAGGGGATCGACCCGGCCGACGCCGAAAAAGTCGAGTCGCTGATCCTCAAGACGCTGGGCGAGATTGCCGAGACTGGCTTTGCTGCGGATCAGCTGGAGGCGGCGGCCAATACGTTTGAGTTCTCGTTGCGCGAGAACAATACCGGCTCGTACCCGCGCGGCATGATCTACATGTTCAACGCGCTGGGGGTCTGGCTGCATGACGGCGATCCGCTGGCGGCGCTGCATTTCGAAGAGGCGTTGACGACGCTGAAGCAGCAGGCTGCTGCGGGGCATTTCGAAGCCGAAATCCGCCGTCTTTTCCTCGACAATACGCACCGCACCACCGTGACCCTGAGCGCCGACCCGGAGCAGGGGGCGCGCGAGGTGGCCGACGAGGTGGCGATGTTGGCCGGGGTGCGGCAGGGGCTGGATGGGGCGGCGCTGGAGGCGACGGTGGCCGAAACCGTTCGGCTCAAGGCGCTGCAGGAAGAGGTGGATGATCCGGCCGAACTGGCCAAGATTCCGACGCTGACGCTGGGCGATCTGCCGCGCGAAAGTCGCACGGTGCCAATCGATATCGGCACGCTGGGCGGGGCGCGGCTGTTCAATCACGAACTACCGACGCTGGGGATCGTCTATCTCGATCTGGGGTTCGATCTGCATGTGCTGGATAAGGGCCTGTTGCCTTATCTGCCACTGTTCGGGCGGGCTCTGTTGCAGACCGGGACCAGCAAGGAAGATTTCGTGTCGCTGACGCAGCGCATCGGGCGGTCGACGGGCGGCATTGCCCAGCATCGGGGCCTGTCGACGCTGCAGGGCGGCGAGGGGAGTGCTGCGTGGTTCTTCCTCTCGGGCAAGGCGGTGCCGGACAAGCTTGAGGAAATGCTCGCCATCATGGGCGACGTGTTGCTCGATGCGCAGCTGGATAATCGCGAGCGCTTCCGCCAGATGGCGCTGGAAGAAAAGGCCGGCTTCGAAGCGCGGCTGGTGCCAAGCGGCAATGCCATTGTAGATATGCGGCTGAAATCCGGGCTGACCGAGGCGAGCTGGATTGCCGAGCAATTGGGCGGGGTGAGCTATCTGCAATTCCTGCGCGGGTTGGTGACGCGGATCGATAGCGATTGGGACGGGGTGGCGGCGACGCTGAAAACCATCCGCGACCGGCTGTTCAATCGTGGGCGAATGGTGGTCAATGTGACCGCCGATGGGGCGCTGCGGGAGCGGGCACAGGGGGAGCTTGCCGGGTTCCTTGGGCGGCTGCCGAATGCGGAGGTGGGGCTGGCCGACTGGAGCGTGAAATTTGCGCCGAAGTCGGAGGGGCTGATCATTCCGGCGCAGGTCAATTATGTCGGCAAGGGCGCCAATTTGCGGGCGCTCGGGTTTGAGCTGACCGGGGCATCGAGCGTGGTGCTGAAGTTTTTGAATACCACCTATCTGTGGGACAAAATCCGGGTGCAGGGCGGGGCCTATGGCGGCTCGAGCCGGTTTGACCTGACCAGCGGGAATTTCTCGTTCCTGTCGTACCGCGATCCGAATTTGCTCAAGACGCTGGATGCCTATGACGGGGCTAGCAAGGCGCTCAATGCCGGGATCGGCGCCAATGATCTGACGCGCTCGATCATCGGGGTGATCGGGGATGTGGATGGTTATGAATTCCCCGATGCCAAGGGCTATTCCTCGATGTGGCGGCAGCTGACCGGGACGACAGACGCGATCCGCCAGCAGCGGCGCGACGAGATTTTGAGCACCACCGAGGCCGATTTCAAGCGGCTGGCCGAGGCCGTGGACGCGGTGGCGCGGCAGGGGCATGTAGTGGTGCTGGGCGGCGAGGCGGCGATCACGGCGGCCAATGCGGAGCGGCCGGGGCTGCTGGATGTGACCAAGGTGATGTGAGGGAAAGATGGATTGCCCGGACAGGCCGGGCAATGACGCTGTGGCACGATCTCTCCCCAGCGTCATCACCGGGCTTGTTTTGGTGATCCATTTTCGAACCACTTGCGCTGAACTGCGTTAGTCTGGGCCATGGCCCAGATCCTTGATCATCAGCTGCATATTCGGGCGATTGATGCCTATATCGATCCGGCGGTGCCGCGGGAGCGGGCGATTATTACCCATGGCCATGCCGATCATGCGCGGGCCGGGCATGGGGCAGTGCTGGCGACGCCGGATACCATTGCCATCATGCAGACACGCTATGGCGCGGATTGCGCCGGGCGGTTCGAGCCGCTGGAATTTGGCGTGCCGCTGCGCATTGATGATGTCACCATAACGCTGGTGCCGGCCGGGCATATTCTGGGTTCGGCACAGGTGCTGGTGGAGCAGGCCGGGCAGCGCGTGGTGGTCACCGGCGACTATAAGCGGCTCGCCGACCGCGCGGCGCAGCCCTATCAATTGGTGCAATGCGACCTGCTGGTGACCGAGGCGACATTTGGCTTGCCGGTGTTCCAGCATCCCCATCCCAGCGTCGAAATTGCGCGGCTGTTGCAGTCGGTGGCCGACCAGCCGGAGCGGGCGCATCTGGTGGGGTGCTATGCGCTGGGCAAGGCGCAGCGGGTGATCGCGCTGCTGCGCGACGTCGGGTGGGACCAGCCGATTTATCTGCATGGGGCGATGCTGCGGCTCTGTGCGCTGTATGAGGAACTCGGCGTGTCGCTCGGCGAGTTGCGGCCGGCGCTGGATGTGCCCAAGGCGGCGTTTGCCGGGCAGATCGTCATCGCGCCGCCCTCGGCCATTCGCGACCGCTGGAGCCGACGCTTTCCCGATCCGGTGACCTGCCAGGCGTCGGGCTGGATGAGCGTCAAGCAACGGGCCAGGCAGGCGCTGGTGGAATTGCCACTGGTAATTTCGGACCATTGCGACTGGGGCGAACTGCTGCAGACCGTCAAGGAAACCCAGGCGGAAACCGTGTGGGTGACGCATGGCCGTGAGGATGCGCTGGTCTACTGGTGCCGGACGCAGGGGCTTCAAGCTGAGCCGCTCAATATCCAGGGCTTCGAGGACGACGGCGGGGAGGAGGCATGAAGCGCTTTGCCCAATTGCTGGAGCTGCTGGCGCTGACGCCATCGCGCACCCGCAAGCTGACGGCGCTGACGCAGTATTTTCGCGAGGTGCCGGACCCCGATCGTGGTTATGCGCTGGCGGTGCTCACCGGGGCGCTGAGTTTCCGCAATGTGAAGCCGGCGCTGCTCAAGGAGATTGTGCTGGCCGAGGTGGACGAGACGCTGTTCGCCATGAGCTACGACTATGTCGGCGATCTGGGCGAGACCATCGCGCTGATCTGGCCGCATCATGGCGCGATGGGCGATCTGCCGTCGCTGACCGATCTGATCGAGCTGTTCAACACCACCTCCAAGAGCGAATTGCCGAAGCTGATCGCCGGGCTGCTGACGCAGGCGGGGATCAATGAGCGTTGGGCGCTGGTGAAGCTGGCAACGGGAGCGCTGCGCATCGGGGTGTCAGCGCGGCTGGCCAAGACGGCGCTGAGCGAGATGAGTGGCGTGCCGGTGCAGGAAATCGAGGAGGTCTGGCACGGCATCAAACTGCCCTATTTGGAGCTGTTTGCCTGGCTGGATGGGAAGGCCGCGCGGCCCGATATCGATCAGTCGGCGCGGTTTCATCCACTGATGCTGAGCAATCCGATTGATGAGGAAAAAGATCTGAGTCGGCTCAATCCCGGGGATTTTTCGGCGGAGTGGAAATGGGACGGCATCCGGGTGCAGCTGGTGCTGGGCGGGGGGACGGTGTCGCTGTTTTCGCGGACGGGGGATGATATCGCGGCGGCGTTTCCCGACATTGTGGACAATGTGCAGGGCATTGCGGTGCTGGATGGCGAATTGCTGGTGGGCAAAGATTTTGAGCCGGGCTCGTTCAATGATTTGCAGCAGCGGCTGAACAAGAAGGTGGCGTCGGCAAAACATCTCAAGGAGAGCCCGGCCTTTATCCGGCTCTATGACATGCTGTTTGACGGGCGCGAGGATGTGCGGGTGTTGCCCTGGACCGAGCGGCGGGCGCGGCTGGAGGCGTGGCTGTTGGCCAATCCCCAGACGCGGCTGGATCTGTCCGAGGTGCTGCCGTTTGCCGATTGGGACGCGTTGGCGCGGTTGCGGCGGCAAGGGGCGGATGAGCATGGGCATGAGGGGGTGATGCTCAAGCTCAAGACCTCGCCCTATGTGCCGGGGCGGCCCAAGGGGTTCTGGTTCAAATGGAAGCGCGATCCGAATGTGGTGGATGCGGTGCTGATGTATGCGCAGCGCGGGCACGGCAAGCGCAGCTCGTTCTATTCGGACTACACATTCGGTGTGTGGAAGGGCAACGAGATCGTGCCCATCGGCAAGGCGTATTTCGGCTTTACCGATGAGGAACTAAAGCTGCTGGATAAGTGGATCCGGGCCAATACGGTGCAGGCCTTTGGGCCGGTGCGCGAGGTGAAAAAGGAATTGGTATTCGAGGTGGCGTTTGACTCGGCGCAGGTGAGTGCACGGCATAAGTCGGGGGTGGCGCTGCGGTTTCCGCGGATTAGCCGGATAAGATGGGACAAGCCGGCGAGCGAGGCGGCGACGCTGGAGGATATGGCGGTGTTTGTGGCGGCCACTTAACGCCCCCACGTCATTGCGGGCTTGTCCCGGCAATCCATGCGGTGCTTTGGTCAACCCGCAGGTTGGATCACCGGGACAAGCCCGGTGATGACGGTGGGGTGAGATCGAGAATCCCACCAAATACAGGAGGCATGATGTCATCACGGAGCATTCATGAGCGGCTGCTGACGCTGGACAAGCAGATGCAGGCTGCGGCCGACGCCATGGATTTTGAGGAGGCCACGCGTCTGCGCAACGAGATAGCGCGGATCCGGGGCGAGGCCCCGGTGCAGGAGGGTGATCCGGATACCGTGACCGTCAGCCAGCCGCCGCCGGGGGCGATGGGGCTGGGCACGCAGGTGCCGGTGCGGCAGCCGCCCAAGGGCTGGGTGAAGCCGAAAAAGCCGGATTTTATGACAAAAGGGCGGAAGCGCTAGCCCGCTTTCACCAGCCGCTCATCGGCCAGCTTCTTGATCTCTTTCAATTCCGAAATGGTGGTCTGGAGGTCTTCGAGCTGGGCTTCGAGGGAGGCCAGGCGCTCGTCGACCTTGCCGATCAGCAGGTGGACCTGCTGGCTGCGGTTGGCGTCGTAGAGGCTGAGATAGTCGGAGATGTCGCGCAGCGAAAAGCCGAGGCGCTTGCCGCGCAGGATCAGGATCAGCCGGGCGCGGTCGCGCCGGCGAAAGACGCGGGTGGCGCCGACTCGTTCGGGCGACAGCAGGCCCTTGGCTTCGTAGAAGCGGATGGCGCGCGTCGAGATGCCGAACTCCTTGGCGAGGTCGGCAATGGCGAACAGGTCGCGGTTTTCGGCTTCGGGGCGGTTCACGGTTTGGCTCTTGTCTGGGCGTATTCCTCGCGCAGCTCTTTCTTGGAGAGCTTGCCGATCAGCGTCTTGGGGAGGGCGTCCTTGAAGATGATTTCCTTGGGCATTTCAATCTTGTTGAGGCGCTCGGCGAGGAATTTCTTCAGCGCCTCCTCGGTCACGGACTGGCCGGGCTTGAGTTTGACATAGGCGACGGGCGCCTCGCCGCGATATTCGTCTGGCACGCCGATGACGTTGGTTTCCTCGACCGCCTCATGGGTCATCAGCGCTTCCTCGATGGTGCGCGGATAGACGTTAAAGCCCGAGCAGATGATCAGATCCTTGATGCGGTCAACGAGGAAGACATAGCCGTCTTCGTCCATATGGCCGACGTCGCCGGTGCGCAGCCAGCCATCCATGAAGGCGGCCTCAGTGGCGGCGGCGTCGTCGAAATAGCCAACCATGACCTGGGGGCCCTTGACCTGCAATTCGCCATCTTCGCCGATGCTGACCACCTTGCCGCTGTCGATATCGACAAAGCGGATATCGGTGGCGGGGAGCGGCAGGCCGATGGACATCGGCTTGGAGGGGGAGCGTAGCGAGGCGCAGCAGACCACCGGGGAGGCTTCGGTCAGGCCATAGCCCTCGGCCAGGATGGCCTTGGATTTGTGGGCGAAGGCGTTGCGCACTTCATCGGGCAGGGCGGCGCCGCCGGAAATGGCGACTTCCAGACTCGCCAACTGCTCGGCGGTGACATGGCCGGCGCGGGCAACCGCATTGAGCAAGGTGGGCACGGCGGGCAGCACGTTGGCGCGGGTGCGGGCGAAGACGTTGAGCAAGGCCTTGAGCTCGAAGCGCGGCAGCATCACCACCTGGGTGCCGTTGCAGAGCGGCACATTCATGCACACCGTCATGGCGAAGATGTGGAAAAACGGCAGCACGGTGATGACCTTGGAAGGCGGGTAGAACAGCCCATCACCCCATTTGTCGATCTGGCTCATATTGGCGGCGATATTGGCGTGAGAGAGCAAGGCGCCCTTGGGCACACCGGTGGTGCCGCCGGTATATTGCTGCACGGCGATATCGTTGAGCGAGTCGATGACCACGGCGTCGGGCGTTTCATGGCGCGCGATCATGTCGTGAAACAGGGTCACCTGGCTGCGGACCGGCGAGGCGCCGAGGCGGGCCAGATCCTTGCGCTTGGCCACCGAAAACAGGAATTTCTTCAGCAGCGGCAGCGCGTCGGGGAAGTGACACACCACCAGGGATTTGATGTGGCCGGCCTCGACCAGTTTTTCGGCCTTTTCGTAGATCGACTGCAGATCGAGCGTGATCATCACATCGGCGCCGGCATTGGAGGTGATGTGGCTCAACTCGTGCACGGTATAGAGCGGGTTGCAGTTGACGACGATGCCGCCGGCGCGGAGCACGGCGTAATAGGCGATGGGATAGAAGGGCGTATTGGGCAGCATGATGGCGACCCGCGTGCCCTTCTTGACGCCAAACTGGCGCTGCAGCGCGCCGGCAAAGGCGATGATCTTCTTGGCGAGGTCGCCGAAACTGGTGGTGTGCCCAAGAAAATCCAGCGCCACGGCGGAGGGATTGCGGGCGCAGGCGGCCAGCACCTGCTCATGCACCGGCCGCGTATCGATCGGGGTGTCCCAGACAATGCCGTCGGGATAGCTGGCGATCCAGGGGCGGAGCGGAGCGGCGGCGGTGTCGAGCGTCGTGGCCATGGATTCCTCCGGGGTGCCGGGTTCGGCGTGCGGGCTTTGTCGCCCTTTGTCTGTGACGAATATTTCATGGCTTTACGTTAGCGTCAAACGACTGCCCGAACTTCCGAGCAACTGATGCGTTGAGGGGACAGCACATCACGGAGATCGGTGAATCCGACGTAATGGACAGTTGGTTGACGTATAGGTAAAGCTTGCTAGACTGCGCTCAACAAATATGGGCGGGTCGCGCTATGATCCCGGCGCGGCGGCCCAGCGATCAAGTCGAACGATTCGGCCTCTGGTCACAGGTTCTGGGATGAGGCGCTCGGCCCGTGGTGGCATGAGCGACACCAAGGAGGGCATGAAGTGACCTTTGCGCTGATCTTGATTGCACTGGTGGCGTTTGCCGTGTTGGCGATGCGGGAATCCTCGCTGCGCGACTGGGGCGTGGTGGTGCTGGTCATCGGCATCCTGTCGCGCTTCGGCACCAATGACGCCGGCTTTGCCATGGCCACCGACATTGTGGGTTGGGTGCTGGCGCTGCTGCCCGGCGCGATCTTGCTGTTGCTCAGTGTTACCGCCATCCGCAAGCCGCTGCTGACCACGCCGATCTATGGTGCGGTCAAAACCATCCTGCCCAAGGTCAGCCGCACCGAGCAGGAAGCGCTGGACGCCGGCACGGTTGGCTGGGACGCCGAGCTGTTTTCGGGTCGTCCGGACTGGACCAAGCTGACCTCGATCCGCCCGCTGACGCTGACAGCGGAGGAGCAGGCGTTTCTGGACAACCAGACCGAAACTGCCTGCCAGATGATCGACGACTGGGACATCCGCAATAATCGCGCGGACCTCTCGCCTGAGCTGTGGCAGTACCTCAAGGACGAAGGCTTCCTCGGCATGCTGATTGCCAAGGAGCATGGCGGCCTGGGCTTTTCGGCGCAGGCGCAGTCGATGATCGTCTCCAAGATCGCCAGCCGTTCGGTGGCGACCGGCATCACCGTGATGGTGCCCAATTCGCTCGGGCCGGGCGAATTGCTGGAGCGCTATGGCACGCCGAGCCAAAAGGAAAAATATCTGGGCCGGTTGGCGCGCGGGCAGGAAGTGCCCTGCTTTGCACTGACGGGCGTGCATTCAGGGTCGGACGCCGGCGGCATGCGCGACTATGGCACCGTGACCAAGGGGATGTATCAGGGCGCCGAAGTGCTCGGCGTGAAGCTGAGTTTTGACAAGCGCTACATCACCCTGGCGCCGATCGCCACGCTGGTGGGGCTGGCCTTCATTCTGCAGGACCCGGATAATCTGCTGGGTCGCGGCAAGGAAATCGGCATCACGCTGGCGTTGGTGCCACATGACCATCCCGGCATGGAAATCGGCCGCCGGCACTATCCGGCGCGGCAGGCCTTTATGAATGGCCCGGTGCGCGGCACGGATGTGTTTATTCCGATGGAATTTCTCATCGGCGGCACCGAATTTGCCGGCCAGGGCTGGCGCATGCTGATGGAATGCCTGTCCACTGGGCGCGCCATTTCGCTGCCGGCTATCGGTTCCATTTCGATCAAGCAGACGCTGCGCACCACCTCGGCCTATGCGCGGGTGCGGCGGCAGTTCGGCATTCCGGTCGGTATCATGGAAGGCGTGGCCGAGCCGCTGGGCGAGATGGTCAAGCGCGCTTACACCTTTGAAGCCGCGCGTAGCCTGACCGCCTCGATGGTGGATGAAGGCCAGCGCCCGGCAGTGATTGCCGGCCTGCTAAAATACACCACGACCGAAGCCATGCGCGACAGTATGGACGACGCTTTCGACATTCATGGCGGCCGCGCCATTCAGGACGGCCCGGGCAATTATCTGTTCGGCGCCTATATGGCGCTGCCGGTGGCGATCACGGTGGAAGGGGCCAATATCCTGACCCGTACGCTGATGACCTTTGCCCAGGGCGTGCTGCGGGCACATCCCTATCTGCTCAAGGAAGTGGACGCGGCGCAGAACAAGGATCGCAAGCAAGGGCTCGACCAGTTCGACCTGGCCTTCGGCGGGCACACCAAATTCATGCTGCGCAATATCGTGGCTAGCCTGCTGCATGGGCTGAGCAATGGTGCGTTTGCCAGCACGCCCAATCAGGGGCCGATGGCCCAGTGGTATCGCCGGCTGCACCGCTATGCGCAGGATTTCGCGCTGGTGGCGGATTGGACCACGGTGTTCCTGGGCGGGGCGCTCAAGCGCAAGCAGAAGATTTCGGGCCGCATGGCCGATATCCTGAGCGACCTCTATCTGATGTCGGCGACGCTGCGGCGGTTTGAAGATGAGGGCCAGCTGGCCGAGGACAAGGAACTGGTCGACGCCATCATGGCCGACCGGATCGCCGCGATGGAAAAGAGCTTTGGCGAGGTGTTCGCCAATTTCCCCAATCCGGTGTTTGCCTGGGCGATGCGGGTGCTGTGCTTCCCGCTGGGGCGGCATGCCCAACCGGCCAGCGATCGGGTGAATTACCGCTTCGTGCGCGCGGTGCTGCGGCCCGGCGCGTTCCGCGACCGGCTGACCACGGGGGCCTATATCTCGTTTGACCCCAATGACATTACCGGCGTGCTGGAAGATGCCTTCATCAAGGTGACCGAGGCCGAGGAAATCGAGGCACGCTTCGTCAAGGCGGCCCGCAAGGGCGTCATCGAGCGTCGGCTGGATCGCGATGCGATTGACGACGCGGTGGCGGCGGGGGTGCTCAATGCCAATGAAGGCGGCATCATGCGGGCGGCCGACGAGGCGACCGACCGCGTGGTGAAGGTGGATGATTTCGCCATGGATGAACTGGTCGAGGGTAAGGACCGGGCGGCGGCGGAGTAGCCCGCCAGCCCTCCCTCTCGCGGGGAGGGAGGCGGTCCGGTGATGAGGAATTCGAGGAGCAAGCATGATCCAGCCGCAAATGCCTGAAACCAAGCATTGGAGCTTCCACCGCGATATCGAGAATATCGGCTGGCTCACCATCAACACGCCGGGCGCCCCGGTGAATGTGCTGAGCCGCGAAGCGATCATGGAGCTGGAAACCCTGATCGGACGCGTCGAGGAACTGGCGCAGACCGGTGAACTGATCGGCGTGGTGCTGCTTAGCGGCAAGGATAGCGGCTTTATCGCCGGGGCCGATGTCAGCGAATTCGATGCGATGAGCGATTTCTCGGTGCTGCCGGAAGCGCTGAAGCGCACCCATGCGCTGTTCGCCCGCATAGAAAAGTTGAAAATTCCGATGGTGGCCGGCATCCATGGCTTCTGCCTTGGTGGCGGGCTGGAGCTGGCGCTGGCGTGCCACTACCGGATCGCCGTCAACAACGACAAGATCCGCATCGGCTTTCCCGAGGTCAATCTGGGGCTGTTCCCGGGCTTTGGCGGCACCGGGCGGAGCATCCGCCAGGCCGGACCGGTCGATGCCATGCAAATCATGCTGACCGGGCGGATGCTCAAGGCCGGGGCGGCGCGCGGCCTGAACCTCATCGACAAGCTGGTGCGCCACCGCGACATGCTGCATTGGGAAGCGCGCAAGGCGGTGTTGCAGAAGCGCAAGTCGGTGCCGGCGCCGATGGTCAAGCGGGTGATGGCGATGGGGCCGTTGCGGAGTTATGTCGCCAACAAGATGCGCGACGAGACCAAAAAGAAGGCGAGGCCCGAGCATTACCCGGCGCCGTTCGCGCTGATCGATCTGTTCGAGCAGCATGGCAATGACTGGCAGGCGATGATCCGCGGCGAGATTGCCGGCTTCGTGCCGCTGATGGGTAGCGACACTGCGACCAATCTGCGCCGGGTGTTCTTTGCTTCGGAGGCGTTGAAAAAGCAGGGCGCCAAGGGGCAAAAATTTGCCCGGGTGCATGTGATCGGGGCCGGGGTGATGGGCGGCGATATCGCCGCCTGGTGCGCGCTGCGCGGCATGAGCGTAACGCTGCAGGATCTCGACGTGGAGCGCATCCAGCCGGCGCTGGATCGCGCCAAGAAGCTGTTCAAGAAATGGCTGAAGAAAAAGCATCTGGTCGATGCGGCCGTGCTGCGGCTGGAAGCCGACCCGAGTGGCAAGGGCGTCGGCCGTGCCGATGTGATCATCGAAGCGGTGGTGGAAAAGCTCGAGGTCAAGCAATCGATCTTTGGCGGGCTGGAAGACCAGCTCAAGCCGGGTGCGATCCTGGCCACCAATACCAGCTCCATCGAACTGGAGCGGATTGCCGAGGTGCTGAAAGATCCGGCGCGGCTGATCGGGCTGCATTTCTTCAATCCCGTGGCGCAGCTGCCGCTGGTGGAGGTGATCCGCTCGAGCTTCAATACTGACGAGCAGATCGGCAAGGGCGCAGCTTTTGCGCTGGCCATCGGCAAGTCGCCGGTGGTGGTGAAATCGGCGCCGGGTTTCCTCGTGAACCGGGTGCTGATGCCCTACATGCTGGGCGCGGTGCAGCGGGTGGAAGCCGGCGAAAGCAAGGAACTGCTCGACGCGGCGGCAGTGGCGTTCGGCATGCCGATGGGGCCGATCGAGCTGATGGATACGGTTGGGCTCGATGTCGGAAAATCGGTGGCGACCGAGCTGGGCCATGCGGTGCCGATCGAGAGCAAATTCGCCATGCTGGTCAAGGACGGAAAGCTCGGCCGCAAGACTGGCGAGGGCTTTTACAAATGGGTCGATGGTAAGGCGCAAAAGGGCGAGACCCCGGCGCATGCTGATCTGGGCGGGCTGGGCCGGGAACTGGTGAAGCCGCTGGTGGATATGACTGAGGTGGTATTGGCCGAGGGCGTGGTCGCCAATGATGGGTTGGCCGATATCGGGGTGATTTTGGGCACCGGATTTGCGCCGTTCCTCGGCGGACCGCTCAAGGCGCGCAAGGATGGGAAGGCATAGAGATGACTGAACTTCGCAGGGTCGCCATTGTCGGGTCGGCGCGCATTCCGTTTGCGCGGGGCAATACCGCCTATGTCGAGGAAACCAATCTGTCGCTGCTCGGCACCGTGCTGGGCGGGCTGGCGGACAAATTTGGCCTCAAGGGCGAAAAGATCGACGAGGTGGTGGCGGGCGCGGTGATCAACCATAGCCGCGACTTCAATCTGGCGCGCGAGGCGGTGCTGGATGCGGGGTTTTCTCCGCGCACGCCCGGCACGACCATGCAGATCGCCTGTGGCACCAGCCTGCAGGCGGCGCTGATGCTGGCCGGCAAGATCGCCTCGGGCGAGATTGACAGCGGCATTGCGGCGGGGTCGGACACGGTCAGCGATAGCCCGATCGTGTTCGGCAACAAGTTTCAGCACCGGCTGCTGGAGGTGAACAAGGCGCGCAGCGCCGGCGAGAAATTCAAGGCGTTCAAGGGCTTCTCATTTGGCGAACTGACCCCGGTGGCGCCCTCGGTCAACGAGCCGCGCACGGGC
The DNA here is from genome assembly GCF_054489345.1 of Devosia sp. A369. Taxonomy (NCBI): domain Bacteria; kingdom Pseudomonadati; phylum Pseudomonadota; class Alphaproteobacteria; order Hyphomicrobiales; family Devosiaceae; genus Devosia; species Devosia sp. A369. The sequence continues at coordinate 32,881 of NZ_JBTMWV010000013.1, forward strand.
ATGTCGATGGGCCAGCATTGCGAGTTGATGGCGCGCGAATGGGGCATTGGTCGCGAGGCGCAGGATGCGCTGGCGGTGGCTAGTCACCGCAATGCGGCAGCAGCCTATGATGAGGGCTTCCATGACGATCTGCTGGTGCAATGCGCCGGTCTGGTGCGCGACAACAATGTGCGGGCCGACGCCAATATCGAAAAGATGGCGACGCTGAAGCCGGCTTTCGACAAGGCGAGCGGCCGCGGCACGTTGACGGCGGGCAATTCGACGCCGCTGACCGATGGCGCATCCTCGGTGCTGCTGGCGAGCGAAGACTGGGCGCGGGCGCGCGGCCTGCCGATCCTGGCCTATCTCACCACTGGCCGGGTGGCGGGCAATGATTTCGCCCATGGCGAGGGGCTACTGATGGCCCCGACCATTGCCGTCAGCGAAATGCTGGCGCGACGCAATCTGGGCTTTGCCGATATCGACTATTTCGAGCTGCATGAGGCGTTTGCGGCGCAGGTCCTGTGCACGCTGAAAGCCTGGAATGATGCGGAATACTGCAGAAATGTGCTGGGGCGCGATGCTGTGCTGGGCCCGGTCGACCCGGCCAGGATCAACGTCAAGGGCTCGAGCCTGGCCTATGGGCACCCGTTTGCCGCCACTGGCGCGCGTATTCTGGGGCTCACCGCCAAACTGCTCTCGACGGAGCCGGGAAAACGCGCTTTGCTCAGCGTCTGTACTGCCGGCGGCATGGGTGTCGCTGCATTGGTTGAAAGTGCCGCATGAGCGATAACGTCGTCAAATTCCGCCCGATCGAGAAAAAGCCGGACCCGCAACAGCCGAAGAAAGAACCAGGCGTGCCCGGCTGGGTGCCGTGGGTGGGGCTGGTCGTGGTTGGGGTGGTGATCTACGGGTTGCAACAGGCCGGGATGCTCGGCGCTTGACAGCGGCGCGCTCCCTCCGGGGCCTGTTGCTTAACTCCAGTATCCAAAATGCGGTGTCATCACGGACTTGAGCCGGGATTCGTCTCGAGATGGGGTACGTCAGTACCTCGCTATCCATATCGTCGCCGCCGCGCCGCGCTGGCGGGGTGTACAGTGTGTTAATAATTGGGCGGACCTTGACGCTTAGGTCAATGTTTTGCTTGTCAGTGGACGGAATAGCGTAATACCGTCCAGCAATCTTGATCGAGCGGTCAAACCGCCGGCCACGAGACCATAAAATCCGCAGCAGTATGACTGCGGGAAAAAAGACGAATTTCAGGACTTCCACAAGGAGATGGGACGATAATGAAACTCAAGCAAACCCTGACCGCGGTAGCGACCGCCGGCGCAATGGCGCTGCTGATGAGCAGCACGGCCTCGGCAGTGACGCTCAACGTGATGAATGGCTCCGAACCCGGCTCGATCGATCCGCATCAGGCATCGGGTGACTGGGAAAACCGCATCATCGGCGACTATATCGAAGGGCTGATGGCTGAAGACGCCGACGCCCAGTTCATTCCCGGCCAGGCCGAGAGCTACACCATCTCCGATGATGGCCTGGTTTACACCTTCAAGCTGCGCGACGGCATTCAGTGGTCGGATGGCGTTCCGGTAACGGCCGGCGACTTCGTGTTCGCCTTCCAGCGCCTGTTCGATCCCAAGACCGCTTCGGACTATGCCTATCTGCAGTTCCCGATCCTGAATGCTTCGGAAATCGCCGAAGGCACCGTGACCGATTTCAGCGAACTGGGCGTCAAGGCGCTCGACGACAAGACTGTCGAAATCACGCTGGAAGGCCCGACCCCGTTCTTCCTGCAGGCGCTGACCCACTACACCGCCTATCCGGTTCCCAAGCATGTGATCGACAAGGTCGGCACGGAATGGACCAAGGTCGCCAATATCGTCTCCAACGGTCCCTACACTCCGGTGGAATGGGTGCCGGGCAGCGTCATCAAGTCGGTCAAGTCCGAGACCTACTGGGATGCCGCCAATGTGCAGATCGACGAAGTGAACTACTTCGTGCAGGAAGATCTGGCCGCCGCCCTGTCGCGCTATCGCGCCGGTGAATATGACATCCTGACCGACATTCCGTCCGACCAGGCCGAGTGGATCAAGACCAACCTGCCTGGCCAGGATTACTTCGCCCCGTTCCTGGGCATCTACTACTACGTGATCAACCAGGAAAAGGCGCCGTTCGACAATGCCGACGTGCGCAAGGCGCTGTCGATGTCGATCAATCGCGACGTGATCGGCCCCGACGTGCTGGGCACTGGCGAACTGCCGGCCTATGGCTGGGTGCCGGAAGGCACTGCCAACTACGAAGGCGTGCCGGTTTATCAGCCGTCCTGGATCGGCCTCTCCTATGAGGAGCGCGTTGCCGAAGCCAAGACGATCATGGAAGGCCTTGGCTATACCTCGGCTAACCCGCTGCCGGTTCAGCTCAAGTACAACACCAATGATAACCACCAGCGCATCGCCGTGGCGATCAGCTCGATGTGGGAGCAGATTGGCGTGAAGACCGAGCTGTTCAACTCCGAAACCGCCGTGCACTACGATAGCCTGCGCGCCGGCGACTTCGAGGTTGGCCGCGCTGGCTGGCTGCTCGACTATTCGGACCCGTCCAACACGCTCGACCTGCTGCGCACCGGCATCACGCAGGACGGCGCCATGAACTGGGGCAACAACTACGGTCGTTACTCCAACCCCGAGTTCGATGCGCTGATGGATCAGGCCACCACCGAACAGGATCTGGCCGCTCGCGCCCAGATGCTCGGCAGTGCCGAAAAGATCGCGATGGATGAAACTGCCGCGTTCCCGATCTACTGGTACATCGCCCAGAACGTCGTGTCCCCCAAGGTCACCGGCTTCGTCAACAATGCGTCGGACGTTCACCGCACGCGTTGGCTGACCAAGGCCGAGTAGTCTTTGTAAAACCACGCGGCGTCGCCCCTTGGGAGGGGCGACGCCGTTTATTTATCCGCCAGTCGACGCGCGATGCCGCAGCGCGGTGGATGTGAAAGGTCCGGACCCATGTTTGGATATGTTACGCGGCGCGTGCTGTCGGCCATCCCGATCGCGCTGATTGCCGTGACTGCCTGTTTCTTCATTCTGCGGCTGGCGCCCGGCGGTCCCTTTGACGGGGAACGCGCGCTGCCACCGATCACGCTGGCCAATCTACGGGCGCACTACAATCTCGACCTGCCGCTGATCCAGCAATATTTCATCTATGTCGGTCGGCTGCTGCAGGGCGATTTCGGGCCGTCGATGGTCTATAACGACTTCACCGTGGCTGAGATGCTGTGGATTGGCCTGCCCTTCACGCTGACACTGGGCCTGTCGGCCTTCGTCATCGGCACGGTGGTGGGGCTGGTGGCCGGCGCGCTGTCGGCGGTCAACCAGAACACCTGGCCGGACTATGTGCTGGTGATGATCGTGGTGGTGGGGCTGGTGGTGCCCAACTTCCTGATGGCCTCGGTGTTGCAACTGCTCTTTGGCGTCTATCTCGGCTGGCTGCCGGCCGGTGGCTGGTTGCACGGCTCGATCCCCCATCTGGTGTTGCCGATCACCGTGCTGGTGCTGCCCCATGCGGGGCGGACGGCACGGCTGATGCGCGGCTCGATGATCGAGGTGCTGAGCACCAATTATGTGCGCACCGCCAAATCCAAGGGCCTCGGCCAACGCCTGATCCTGGCGCGCCACGCCATCAAACCGGCGCTGCTGCCGGTGGTGTCCTATCTCGGACCGGGCCTCAGCTATCTGCTTACCGGCTCGCTGGTGGTGGAACAGATCTTCGCGCTGCCGGGCATCGGTCGCTATTTCATCAGCGCTGCGCTCAACCGCGACTACGGTCTCGTGCTGGGAACGACCATTCTCTACATGTTCGTCATCCTGGCGGTGAACCTACTGGTCGATATCATCTATGCATGGCTCGATCCCAAGGTGAGGTACAGCTGATGGCCGGTATTACTGGCAAGGACGCGCTCCTCACCGAGTATGCGCGCAAGCTCGAAACGCTCGACGCCCCCAAGGGGCGTTCGCTGACCCAGGACGCGGTGCGGCGCCTGCGCCGCAATAAGGCGGCGGTGCTGTCGATCTTCGTGGTCGGCTTCATCATCCTGTTTGCGTTTGTGGGGCCATATCTGCTGCCCTGGACCTATGACAAGATCGACTGGAGCGGCATCCGCAAGCCGCCCAATTTCGAGGCCGGGCACTTTGCCGGCACCGACCAGAATGGCCGCGACATGCTGGCCCGCATCATGCAGGGCACGCAGATGAGCCTGATCGTGGCCGGCGTCGCCACGCTGGTCTCGGTGATCATCGGCGTCATCTATGGCGCGATCGCCGGCTATTTCGGCGGCAAGGTCGACGCCATGATGATGCGCTTCGTCGACATCATGTATGCGCTGCCCTACATCCTGTTCGTCATCATCCTGGTGGTGATTTTCGGGCGCAATCCGGTGCTGCTGTTTGTCGGCATCGGGTGCCTCGAATGGCTGACCATGGCGCGTATCGTGCGCGGGCAGACGCTGTCGATCAAGCAGCGCGAATTCGTCGAGGCGGCCAAGGCCGGAGGCGCCAAGCCGCTGACCATCATCTTCCGCCACATCGTGCCCAATCTGACTGGGCCGGTGGTGATCTATGCCACGCTGACGGTTCCCGAAATCATCCTGACCGAGAGCTTCCTGTCCTATCTAGGCCTGGGTGTGCAGGAGCCGCAGACCTCGCTGGGCACGCTGATCTCGTTCGGTTCGCCGGTGGCTGAAACACTGCCCTGGATGCTGATCGGGCCGGCCGTGGTTCTGGTGAGCCTCTTGCTCTGCCTGACCTATATTGGTGACGGGTTGCGTGACGCGCTGGACCCCAAGGATCGATAGATGAAACAAGTCCTCAAAGTCGAAGACATGTCGGTCACGTTCGAGCTGCACCAGAGCGAAGTGCATGCCGTGCGCGAAATGAACTTCACCCTCGCCGAAGGCGAGACCCTGGCGGTGGTTGGCGAATCAGGCTCGGGCAAGAGCCAGGCTTTCCTCGCCATCATGGGCCTGCTGGCCAAGAATGGCCGGGCCGCGGGTCGCGCCATGATGGGCGACATCAACCTCATCGGCATGCCGACGGGGCAATTGGATAAGTATCGCGGCAAGGATATCGCGATGATTTTCCAGGACCCGATGACGTCGCTGAACCCGACGCTGAAGGTCAAGACGCAGTTGGCCGAAGTGCTGGTCAAGCATCGTGGATTCGACAAGGCCAAGGCGGTCAAGACCTCGATCGAGATGCTGGAGCGGGTCGGGATCCCCGAACCGGTCAAGCGCGCCAATGCCTATCCGCACGAGCTTTCGGGGGGCATGCGGCAGCGCGTGATGATTGCCATGGCGCTGCTGTGCCAGCCCAAAATCCTGATCGCCGACGAGCCGACCACGGCACTCGACGTGACGGTGCAGGCGCAGATGCTCGATCTGTTCAAGACGCTGACCGAGGATTTCGGGACGTCTCTGGTGCTGATCACCCACGATCTGGGCGTGGTGGCCGGCGTCGCCGACCGGATGATGGTGATGTATGGCGGGCGCGCGGTGGAGAAGGGGGCGGTCGACGATCTGTTCTACGATCCGCGCCATCCCTATACGCTGGGCCTGCTGCATTCGACCCCGCACATCGCCAAGCGCCAGGCGCGGCTCGATCCGATCCAGGGCCTGCCCCCCAGCTTGGAAAACCTGCCCAAGGGCTGCGCCTTCAATCCGCGCTGCGCCTTTGCCTTTGACCGGTGCCTGGTGGAGCGGCCGCCGCTGACCACTATCGGCGGCGACCGGGAAAAGGCCTGTTTCTACGAAGGGCCGATGGCCTATGGAAAGGTCGCCTGATGGACCAGACCCCGATCAATCTGCTCGAAATCAAGGACCTCAAGAAGACCTTCTCGCTCGCCGGGGCTGGCTTGTTCAGCCGCCGGCTGACGCTGACGGCGCTGGAGAATATCAACTTCACCATCCGCCAGGGCGAGACGCTGGGCATTGTGGGGGAAAGCGGCTGTGGCAAGTCCACGCTCGGCCGCTGCATCCTGCAATTGCTGGCGCCCGATGAGGGACAGGTGCTGTGGCTGGGGCAGGATCTGACCCGCCTGCCGGCCGAGGAAATGCGGCTACGCCGCGCCGATCTGCAGATCATTTTTCAGGATCCGCTGGCCTCGCTCAATCCACGGCTGACGGTGGGGGAGATCATTGCCGATCCGCTGCGGGCGCTGCGGCCGGAAATGAATGGCGAAGAGCGGCGCGCGCGCGTGCTCAAGACCATGGAATCGGTCGGGCTGCTGCCCGAGATGATCAACCGCTATCCGCACGAATTTTCGGGCGGGCAGGCGCAGCGCATCGGCATTGCCCGGGCGCTGATCACCGAACCCAAGCTGATCGTCTGCGACGAGCCGGTCTCGGCGCTGGACGTGTCGATCCAGGCGCAGATTCTGAACCTGCTGGCTGAACTCAAGGATGAGTTCGGGCTGACGCTGATCTTCATCTCGCACAATCTCTCGGTCGTGCGGCATGTGTCGGACCGTATTCTGGTGCTGTATCTCGGGCGCATCGTCGAACTGGCGATAGGCGACGAGATCTACGACGATCCCAAGCATCCCTATACGCGGGCACTGCTGACGGCGGTGCCGATTCCCGACCCCAAGCTGGCGCGGCAGCGCAATATCGATGCGCTGAAGGGGGAAATTCCCTCGCCGATCAACCCGCCCTCGGGCTGCACCTTCCGCACCCGCTGCCGTTTCGCCAAACCCTATTGTGCCGAAAAGCGTCCACCGCTGGAAATGATCGAAGATGGTCGGCTGGTAGCCTGCCACCGCTGGCGCGAAATCGAGGTGCCGGGCGAGGCAGTGCTCGGCGGCTAGGAGGCTTCGCCTCGGGTGCTTGCAGTCTGCGTCACCTTTCCCCTCGGGGGAGGGGGGGCGCCATCACTTCGCGCCGATCGTTGTCCCCCACATCCAACACCTTACGGCGGCGGTCGGGGCCTTGGTAAGCGGCGGCGTCGATGAAGTCGCGCGGATGGGCCTCGATGCTGAGCAGGCGGGTCTGCAGGTGGTTGGCGGCGAAAGGTTTGCGCAGGAATTCGGTGACGCCGGCGTCGCGGGCCTCGGCAATGCGCTTCGCGTCGGGTGCGGCGCTCATCATGATGATAGGGATGTGGCGATTCTGGCTGTCGGTATTGGCGCGCAGCTTTTTGGTGAAGGCGACGCCGTCGAGGCCATCAAGGGCATCGTCGATGACCAGCACGTCAAAGACTCGGCGATTGAGCTCGGCCATGGCCCGGTTGGCATCATAGGCCTCGCGGATGTCGCGGCGGCCCAGGCCGCGTAGCATTACGGCGACGAGAGCGGCCATATGCGCGGAATGGTCGGCGACCAGCACGCCGTGTTTGGTGATTTCTTCGTTGGCCATGGCGTTTGCCTGCCTCATAATCGGCAATAGGCACAGTAGCTTAGCTTTGCGTATAGGGCGTTAATGGCGGCGCGGCACCGAGACCGGGGAAAAGCGACGTCGGAAGGCAAATTCACTGGGTGTTGCGCGTTGACAGGCAAAGCCGTTTTCCCTATGTATGCCCCCAAGTTTCCGGGCGCTTGGCGCCTCTTTTGTTCGATCCGAGGATACATAGATGAAAGTCCGCAACTCGCTGAAGGCGCTGATGACTCGCCACCGCGCGAACAAGCTCGTCCGCCGTCGCGGCCGGGTTTACATCATCAACAAGGTCGACAAGCGCTTCAAAGCCCGCCAGGGCTAAGAGTGCCTGCACCTGCTAATCTGAAAAAGCCCGCGTCAGCGGGCTTTTTTGTGCCTGCTCGCGCCAGGACGACGGTGAGGCCATAACGGCTTAGCGGGTCGTTAACCATAATTCTTCATCGTCATTCTATTGCAGATGAAAGGGATTGGGGATGCGCAAGACTTTGGGCGTGGTGGCGACAATAGCAACGCTGGTTACTCCGGCACTCGCTGCCGATCTAATAATTGATACGCCGTATAGTTACACCGATGCCGGCTTTGACTGGAATGGCTTTTATGCCGGTCTGGCGGGCGGCTATGGCAGTGGCACGACCCGCTCGGTTGGCGATGTCACCGGGGTGATCACCGATACGCCGGTCAGTGGCGGCCTGCTCGGCATCACGCTGGGCGGTAATGTGCAGTATGACGCCTTCGTGCTCGGCCTTGAAGGCGATGTGCTCTGGTCGGGAATGAGCGGCACTGCAGCCTGTATCGGGGCGCCAGCCTATAGCTGCAATGCCAGCGTGGACTGGATGGGCAGCTTGCGCGGGCGGGCCGGCTTTGCCATGGACAATGTGCTGCTCTTCGCCACCGGCGGCCTGGCTATCGCCGGCGGCAAGGGGACCATCACCCCGACTTTCCCAGGCACGACCAGCACGTTCAGCGATACTTTCGTTGGCTGGACGCTCGGCGGCGGCGTTGAAATGGCCGTTACCGAGGCGATCTCGGTCAAGGCCGAATACAGCTTTGCCAATTTGGGCAGCCGCACCGCCCCGATCGGGACGCTGGGGACCATCCAGAGCTACACCGTGTCGCCGGTGGTGCATGCGGTCAAAGTGGGCGTGAACTTCCACTTCTAGGCGGCAGGGCACTACTCAAAGAAAAAGCCCACGGCGCAATGCCGTGGGCTTTTTGGTTTTTGCGCTCTGAGGCGGCTCAGCTGGAGCCGGCGCCGTCCTGGCGGACGAAGGCGATGCGCAGCATATTGGTGGCGCCGGGCGTGCCCAGCGGAATGCCGGCAGTGATGGCGATGCGGTCGCCGGGGCGGGCAAAGCCTTCCTGATAGGCGATGACACAGGCGCGATCGACCATGTCTTCCAGCGATACGGCGTCCTCGGTCTGCACGCAGTGCACGCCCCAGACCACCGACATGCGGCGGATGGTGCGCATATTGGGCGACAGCACGATAATCGGCTTGCTCGGGCGCTCGCGGGCGGCGCGGATGCCGGTGGAGCCCGAGGCGGTGTAGGTGACGATGGCGGCCAGATCGAGTGTCTCGGCGACCTGACGGGTGGCAGCCGAAATGGCGTCAGCGGCGGTGGCCTCCGGCTCGGTCTGCGCGGCGCGAATGATGCCGCGATAGTTGGCATCGCCTTCGACGGCCACGGCCACCTTGTTCATGGTGGCGACGGCTTCGACCGGATACTGTCCGGAAGCCGATTCGGCCGACAGCATGATGGCGTCGGCGCCTTCGAACACGGCGATGGAGACGTCCGAGACCTCGGCGCGAGTCGGGACCGGCGCAGTGATCATCGATTCGAGCATCTGGGTGGCGACCACCACCGGCTTGCCATAGCGGCGCGCCATGCGGATCATGCGCTTCTGCAGGCCCGGCACGGTTTCGAGCGGCAGTTCGACGCCCAGATCGCCACGGGCGACCATGATGGCGTCACACAGCTTGATGATTTCTTCGAGACGATCGATGGCCTGCGGCTTTTCGATCTTGGCCATGACGCCAGCGCGACCCTGGACGATCTTGCGGACGTCGATGATGTCTTCGGGGCGCTGCACGAAGCTCAGAGCAATCCAGTCGGCTTCGGCGGCGAGGCCGGCCAGCAGGTCGGCATGGTCCTTTTCAGTCAGCGCGCCGGTGGGCAGCAACGTGTCGGGCAGGGACACGCCCTTCTTGTCGCTGAGCTTGCCGCCATAGACCACTTCGGTCTCGATGGCGCCATTGCCGACCTTGGTGGCCTTGAGGGCCAGCTTGCCGTCATCGAGCAGCAGCCGGTCGCCGACCGAGACGCTTTCGATGATTTCGGGGTGCGGCAGGTAAACCCGCTCGGCGGTTCCCGGCGCATCATTGCTGTCGAGGGTGAATTTCTGCCCGGCGACCAGATTGACCGCGCCATCGGCAAATTTCCACACGCGCAGCTTGGGGCCCTGCAAATCGACCAGAATGCCGAGCGGATGATTGAGGCGCTTCTCCACATTGCGAATGCGCTCGACCGTGGTGCGCATCACTTCGTGGCTGGCATGGCTCATATTGATGCGGAACACGTCCGCGCCGGCCTTGGCCAGTTCCTCGATCATCTTTTCCTCATGGCTCGCAGGCCCGAGGGTGGCGATGATCTTTGCGCGTCTCATCCGTCTCATGGTGTGTCCGTTTCTTGCGTATTTATGTCGTCCTGCGGGGCGTCAATGGTGACGTCGTCGGGATCGACAAGGAAGGTGGGGTCTTCAAGGTCTTCACTGCCATTGGGACCCACCACGGCGGGGCCGCCGACGCCATCGGTCAGCTGCAGCGTCCAGTCGGTGCGGTTCTGGGTATCGATTTCAAAGAAACCGGTGCGCTCATATCCGCGTGCAAGGCAATCCTCAACCCCGAATATGGTGAAGGTCTCGTCGCGGGTGCACATGAACACTGAGCCGTCCCAGGCCCCGCCGCCGATATCATCCACCGCGAAGATGTAATAAAAACGACGCTCCAGATCACCCTGATACAGCACGCGGCAATCGCCCGGCGGGGTCTGCCACCAGCCTTCACTCATCCAGCCGCGCTCGGCGCGATAGCCAAGCGACACCGAAACGAGGTTGCTCGTTTCGTTACAGATGCGAAGGTCGGCGCGAGCGGGCGTGGCAAAAAAAGCGAGGCTTGCGAGCATCGCGCCGATCAGGGTCATGCCGAGACGGGTTATATGCAATCTAGTGCCGGGAAACATCGGAAAACGTGCCTTCTTTGAGCCCATGGACGCGCAATGGTCAATGGCTAATGGCGCGATTTGACGGAATTGCGGGTATGCGGCTTTTCGCAATGTGGATTGACCGACAAAGAGCTTGAACCACAGGGCCTAGTGCGATTGAACGGGGCCACGAAACGAAAGGATGTGCCATGGCCGTCGAAGATAGCGTTGCCCAGGATCAGTTGCGGGCGTTCATCGAACGCATCGAGCGCATGGAAGAAGAGAAGGCAGCCATCGCTGCCGACATCAAGGAAATCTATGCCGAAGCCAAGGGCAATGGGTTCGACACCAAAATCCTGCGCAAGATCGTGACGATCCGCAAGCAGGATGCCAACGAGCGCGCCGAGCAGGAAGCGATTCTGGAGCTCTATATGGCCGCGCTCGGCATGGTCGCCGCTCCCTCCGACGATTGAGGTTATGCCGGTCTAGCCGGCGACCACGAAATGTTGAACTCCACTTCGTCCCGCCCGGCCGCCATTGCGCTGCCGGGCGGAACTGTTTGTCAGGGGTGCCGGCGCATTACGTGACCTAGGCTGAGTCTGGAGTGCAACTGGCGCGACCCGACTGCGTTGTGCCTGAGGACCAGGCGGTGTCGGTCCTCATGTCGGGAGTCAAATGCTGCACCAGACCAAGAGCGCGCGCCGGACCGTGTCCGCTATTCCGGCAGCCATCGGGCTCATGCTGGTGTTCCTGGCGGTCTTCACCGGCACCTGTGGTTATTTCCTGGCCGTGGGCATGCAGCAGACCGAAGAGCGGCTGGTGGAGCGTTCGAGCGCCGCCGCCCAGGTCGTGGCCACCAATGCCATGTGGATCGCCGAAGTGGGGCAGCAGACGCTGCGCCGGGTCGATGCCGCGCTGGGGCCGACCATGGTGGGCGACGCCGATTCCCTGGCGCCGGTGCTGGAGGGGCTGCCGTCGCTGACGGAAGTCTACATTATCGATGCCGACGCCAATACGATCTATTCGACGGTGGCGGGGGCGCAGTCGGTCTCGGTCGCCGACCGCAGCTATTTCACCGCATTGCGCGATGGCGCGCCGTTTTACACCTCGAGCCTGTTGACCAGCCGGCTGACCGGCGACCGCATCTTCGTGTTCAGCAAGCGCGTGGAGCGCAACGGGATGTTTGCCGGAGCGATCATGGTGTCGTTCCCCGAAGCCTTGTTGCGCGATCTGTGGGGCACGCTGGATTTCGAGCAGGCCTCGACGGTGAGCCTGATCCGCAATGACGGCCAGCTGATTGCCCGCTATCCGCCATCGGACGGACCGATCGATCTCAGCCAATTGCCGCTGTTCACCGAGCATCTCGCGCGGGCCGAAACCGGCACCTATGTGTCGGCCAGCTCGCCCATCGATGGCGTTGCGCGGACCGTAAGCTATCGCCGGATTCCCGGCACCAATATCATCGCACTGGCGGCTGTCGGCTCGGAGGCGGCCTGGGCGAATTTCAATGGGGCGATCCGCGCCGTGCTGTTCATGGTCACCCCGATCATGCTGGCGCTGCTGCTGGGCTGCGCCTGGATCATGCGGCTGCTGTATCGCGATGCGCGACAGGCCAAGGAATTGCAGGCGTCGGTGGAGACCAACACCATGCTGTTCCGCGAAATCCACCACCGGGTGAAGAATAATCTGCAGTCGGTGCAGTCGCTGGTGCGGATGCAGGACTTGCCCGACGCGGCCAAGCGCGATCTGCAGGGGCGGTTCGCGGCGATGGCGGCGATGCATGAGCATATCTATCAGCATGACCGCTATCAGGACATCGACGCCCATGATTTCATCCCCGCCGTGGTGGGGCAGGTGATGGCCGCCTATGGCTCGCAGGCCAGCGTGCGCTATGCGCTGGAGCATATCGCGGTGGATCGCGACCATGCGACGCCACTGGCGCTGCTGCTGAGCGAGCTGGTGACCAATGCCTGCAAATATGCCTTTCCCGGCGACGGGGCGGATGCGGTCATTACCGTTACGCTCAGTCACAGCAAGAATGGCCGTGCCGCGCTAGCGGTGCGCGATAATGGCCAGGGCATGGATGCGGCGCGCGCCAAAGGGAACAGCATGGGGATGCGGCTGATCCGGGGCGTGGTGGCCCAGATCGACGGCACCTATGCGTTTCGCAACGATGGGGGGACGGTGTTCGAGGCGGATATCGCACTGTCGACTGGGGCGCGGAATCGGTAGGGGGCGCGCATCCAGTCCCACCGACGATGTCACCCCGGCTAAAGACCGGGATGACATCGCGTTTTTGTGAAGACTAGGGTCTTAGCTGCTGCGACCCAAGGCCGCCGCCATGGCGGCTTCGTCATAACCCAGCGTCGTCAGCGCCGTCGCCACAATGCCGGCGCGGTCGAGGCCGGCATCGGCATACATGTCGGCCTGGCTGGCATGTTCGACGAAACGATCGGGGATCATCAGCGGGCGGAAGCGCAGTTTTCCGTCGAGCAGGCCGTTGCTGGCGAGGAAGGTGGCGACATGGCTGCCGAAGCCGCCGATGGAGCCTTCCTCGGTGGTCAGCAGTACGTCATGGGTGCTGGCCAGCCGGGCGATCAATTCCTCGTCGAGCGGTTTAAGGAAGCGGGCATCGGCGACGGTGGGGTTGAGCCCCAGAGCGGCCAGCCGGTCGGCAGCAGCGAGCACTTCTCCCAGCCGCGTGCCATAGCTGAGGATGGCGATAGTAGAACCCTGCCGGACGATGCGGCCCTTGCCGATGGCGAGTTTTTCGCCGCGCGCCGGCAGGTCGACGCCCATGCCGTCGCCACGAGGATAGCGGAAGGCGATGGGACCGTCATCATAGGCGGCGGCGGTAGCCACCATGTGGCGCAATTCGGCTTCGTCGGCGGCGGCCATCTGTACCAGGCCGGGAATGGCGCCGAGATAGGCGCTGTCATAATTGCCGGCATGGGTGGGGCCGTCGGCGCCGACATAGCCTGCGCGGTCGATGGCGAACCGCACCGGCAGATGCTGGATGGCCACGTCATGCACCACCTGATCATAGGCGCGCTGCAGAAAGGTGGAGTAGATGGCGACGAACGGCTTCATGCCTTCGCTGGCCAGGCCCGCGGCAAAGGTCACGGCGTGCTGTTCGGCAATGCCGACATCGAACACCCGGCTGGGGTGAATTTCGGCGAATTTGTCGAGCCCGGTGCCCGAGGGCATGGCGGCGTTGATGGCGACGATGCGCGGATCGTCATTGGCTTCGGCGATCAGGCTGTCAGCAAACACGCTGGTATAGGATGGCGCGTTGGAGACGGCCTTGGCCTGGGCCCCGGTGATGACGTTGAATTTCGACACGCCATGATATTTGTCGGCCGAGTGCTCGGCCGGGCCATAGCCCTTGCCCTTTTTGGTGACGACATGGACCAGGATCGGGCCTTCGGTGGCGTCGCGCACATTGTCGAGGATGGGCAGCAGGCTATCGAGATTGTGCCCATCAATGGGGCCGACATAATAAAAGCCCAGCTCTTCGAACAGCGTACCGCCAGTGAAGAAGGAGCGGGCGAATTCTTCGGTGCGGCGCGCCGGTTCGTAGAAGATCGCCGGCAGCTTCTTGGTCACCGTCTTGGCGGTTTCGCGCATGCCGCGATAGACCGGGCTGGAAACCAGATGCGCCAGATAGGTCGACAGCGCGCCGGTGGGCGGGGCAATCGACATGTCGTTATCGTTGAGAATGACGATCAGCCGCGCATCCATGGCGCCGGCATTGTTCATCGCCTCATAGGCCATGCCGGCCGACATGGCGCCATCGCCAATCACGGCAACGACATTGCGGCGCTGGTCTTGCAACTCGCTGGCCACGGCCATGCCCAGGCCGGCCGAAATCGAGGTGGAGGAGTGGCCGGCGCCGAACGGGTCATATTCGCTTTCGGCGCGGCGGGTGAAGCCCGAGAGCCCATCCTTCTGGCGCAGGGTGCGAATGCGGTCGCGACGGCCGGTCAAAATCTTGTGCGGATAGGCCTGGTGGCCGACATCCCAGATGATGCGGTCATACGGGGTGTCGAACACGGCATGCAGCGCCACGGTCAGTTCGACGACGCCGAGGCCGGCGCCCAGATGGCCGCCGGTGACGGAGACAGCGTCGATCATTTCGGCGCGCAATTCATCGGCCACCTGCCGCAGGTTTTCACGCGGCAGGGCGCGCAGATCGGCGGGTGACTGGATGGTGTCCAGTAGGGGCGTGGAAGGCTTGTCGGCCAAGCGGGCGGTCCTTTGCCAAAAACGGCGCTAGCTCAATTCTTTAGGCTTGCTGCCAGTGCTTTGCAAGAATGGCGGGACCCCTGCGCCAAACTGCGGCAGGGGTCGTGCTAGGCGAGCATCTCGCCCGAATTAGGGAAGGTGTTAGTTCGAGGCCAACGCGACGGGCGCGGTGGTGACGAAGCTCGTGTGGGACAGGCTAGCGGGGAAGTCGCCCACGCCCATGACGGTCACATAGCGGCCCATTTCTGCGGTGGGGTCGAAATCGGCCTCGTCATGGTCCCAGATGTTGGCGAAATGCGCTGAACTCAGATTAGCCGGGTCGGTAAAGACGTCGGCCACATGTTCGAGGTCGGGCGCGATCAGATCCGGGCTGCGCATGGTGCCGGGCACCGGCCGGCGGGCAATATGCTCGGCCAGGGCGGCGGCAACCGGTGCGTCCTGTTGGGCGGCGCCAAACGTGCCGCTGAACAGATTGGCCATGGCCCCGACCGGCGGCTGATTGCCGAGCGAAGCGGTGCGAAGGCCCGTTGCAGCGACGAGCGGCGGCAAAGCGAGCTTGCGCGTGGATGGCGCGGGTGTCGTGGTGGCGGCGGTGGTCTCGCGGTCGATGATGGTTTCGAGCGCGCGCTGGGCCTCTGGGTTCTGCGCCAGATAGGCAGTCATGGTTTCGGGACGCGGTGGCGCGCTCATGATCAGGCGCGGCTGCGGCACTGGCGCCGTGAGCGCGGCGATGGCGGTGACGGCGTCGCCGGAGGGCAAGGCCTTGGCCGTGGCATCCTGCAGCGCCGCCGACTTCATAGCCGGCATGGGAACCAGGGCTGCCGGGGTCAGCTCGGACGGATCGAGCGGCGCGCTGCCGGTGGTGGAAAACGGAATGGCGACAGGCATGGGCGCGACGGCGGCCGGAGCGTCGCCGAGCAATGAGGCGGGGCGCGGCGCCGGAACGGGCGCGGCAATTGCAGTGGCCTGCTGCGGGGCAATCGCGGCCATCTGCACCGGCGCAGGGGTGGCGGCCGGCTTGGCGGCAGGCTTGCCATCGCCGCCGAAGAACATGTCCATCAGCGTGCGGCCGCTGCCGCTGCCGCTGCTATCGGCGACCTGCGTGCCCGAGCTGCTGGTGCTGCCATTGCAGGGATAGGCGTGGCAGCGTTTCCACTCGGCCATGGCGATCTGATAGCCTTCCTGCGACAGCGGCTTGCCGTCAGTGGGAACATGCATGGTCCGGCCGTCGGGGAACAAATCCTTGAGCTGGGCGCGGGTCATGCGCGGCCAGGCGCGGACCGAACCGACGTCCAGATGCACGAAGGGGCTACCCGAGGTCGGGTAATAGCCGACGCCGCCGACCTGCCGGCGCATGGCGGCAGCGCGCAGCTTGGGCAGCGATACGCCCGGAATGAAGAAGTCCATCGCGGTGCCGCGCATATGCTGGGAATTGTCGGCGACACCGGACGACGTCTTGGCCAGCATGGCGTTGGTGGCGGGGGAGCGATAGGCCGAAACGACGTTGACCGGCTGGCTGCCGCCAACCTCCTGGTAGACTTCCCAGATCAGGTCAAACAGGCGCGGGTCCATCTTGGCGGGTTCGTTGCGGCGCCAATCGCGCAGGAAGACGTTCAGTTCGTTGAGGCCCGACTGCACATATTGCCCATTACGCTTGAAGACGATGCGGGCCGTCTCCTTGGTGTGGGTGTAATAGAGGTAGAGCGCGCGCTCACTGGCGGCGGCGGCCGGCCCGATGGCCAGCGGCAGGATGACGATGATGCTCACAAGGGCGGCCGCGATGAGCCGCGCGATATGGTGCCTGATCAAATAGAAAGTCCCCGTCACGCCAAACTCTGCCCGGTTGTTGCCAGCTATCGTCAGACGTTAGCGCGAAAAATCGTCGAATTGATTAACGCTAACGAGATCTCAATCGGCCATTCGCCGGAGCCCTCACCCTAAGAGTATTACGGACAAAAGCGGGCGCAACCAAGGCGAAATTGTAAACCGGAGGTTAAGGGCTCACCTCGCCCTGAGGGAGGGGTGAAGACGCTTACGGCGCCAGCTCGTCGACCACCGGGGCGGCGTCGGCGATGATTTCGGGAGCGAGGGCAGGGCGGTCGAGGCCCATGGCGGCGATCAGCTTGGCGTTGTGGCCATAGATGTCGCCATAGGATTTCAGCGCGCCATCGGCCTCTACCCGCAGGGTGAAATAGGTCAGGTGGACCGGAATCTGCCGCTCGGGATTTACCCAGCGCTCGGAGGGGCCGAACATGGCTTCGAGCGAGCTGCGGCTGATCTTGGTCTCGTTGGCGGTCAGGGCATCGGCAAAGGCCATCGGGTCCTGCACGCGCACGCAGCCATGGCTGAGCGCGCGGGCGGAGCGCGAAAACAGCCCCTTCGACGGGGTGTCGTGCAGATAGACGTCATGTTTGTTGGGGAACAGGAATTTGATCTGCCCCAGCGCGTTGCCTGGACCGGGGCGTTGGCGCACGCGAAAGGGGAAATTTGTGGCGCTGACCTGGGTCCAGTCGACCTGCCAGGGGCTGACCGGGGTTCCGTTATACAGCAAGTCCATATTCTGGTTGTCGGTATAGGCCGGATTGCGCAGCACGGCGGGCGCTACTTCGCCCTTGATGATCGAGCTGGGGACGTTCCAATAGGGGTTCACCACGATGTGGCGGATATTGTCGGAGAAGATCGGGGTCTGGTTTTTGAGGGTGCCGACCACAACGCGAGTGGAAAATTCCTCCTGCCCGTCGCGGCTGATGGCCAGCCGGAATTCAGGGATATTGACCAGCACATTGAAAGCGCCCAGCTCGCGCGGCATCCAGCGCCAGCGTTCCATATTGGCGATGATATCAGCGCGGGTGACCGGCACGCCGCCATTGAGCGCGGCCAGGGTCGCGGGGCCCATGACGCCATCGACATCGAGATCGAGCGTGCCCTGGAAGGTCTTCATGGCCGCGACCAGCGCGTCGTCATAGGTGAGGCCGTCAGTGGCGGTGAGCCCCAGCCTGGTGCGCAAAGTCGGCACGCGCGGATCGCTCATGCCGGGCTTGAGGGTGGGGCCTGCGGCGACCTGCAGCGGGCGCGTGGTGTCGCGATCATCAAAACTGGCCAGTGCCGCCTTGAGAGCGAGAAATTCGGGATGGCTCGGCTCCAACGCCGCGAGGACCGCGACCGGATCGGGGCTGGACGCCAGTTGCACCAGCAGCGCCGCAGTATCGAGCGGCTTGGCGGCGATATCGAAATTTTCGCTGATCGACTGTGGCCGGATGCGGCCATTGTAGAGATGGGTGGCATAGCGCAAGGCGGCGCCGGAGAAGGCAGTTTCGAGCGCAGCAAGCTTTTGCGGATCGCCCTTGGCGCCGGCCGGATCGAGCGCCGGGGTCAGATAATCCTGCGGGCGCAGGCCTTCACTGGCGGCGGCTTCGAACAGCTTGAGGATTTTCTGGGCGGGCCCGGAAAAGGCAACGTCGCCATTGGGCGCTTCATCGAGCCAGATGGGCTCGAAATGGCGGCTGCCATAGAAGAAATACAGCTTCTGCGCTTCGGCATAGGCCGTGCTGTCCTTGGTGGCGCTGTAATAGGCAGCGCCGAGATCGGACTTGATGACTTGCCCGAGCGGGGTCTGGGCGGGAGCGATGATGACCGGGCTGGCCGCGAGGCTCACGGCATCCTGCGCCAGAGCAGGCAAAGCACCACCAGCGCCGAAAAGGACGGCGACCAGGCAGACCACGATCTTGTTCATCTGAGCTCCATGCACGCAACGCTATGACGGTCATCCGCCCCGCTTGAGGCGGAATCGGCGGCCGATCCGCGCGAAAAATCATTAGCGTGCAAATCTTAACGGGAGCAATCGCTCGCAAAGTTGTGAGCAGGCTTTGTGGTGTGGGGGCAACGTTGTCCGTTGCCTCAATCGCACGGGCGCTCCCCGAATAGTCGGTAGGTGACCGAGCGCGGCTTGCTGGCTTCCTCGGGCGTGGCCGGCACGAAGGATGAGGTGCCGCCGGCCAACTCAGCCGGCAGGATCATCACGCGCACAAAGGCGCTGGCGCTGTCATGGATATTCTTGCCGATGACCCAGTCGGTGCCGGTTTCAAACCAGGCATGGCCGGCATCGAGCCGGTCGATAGCATCCTCGCCGATAAAGGCGTGCAGCCGACCTTTGAGCAGCCGACGGATGCCGGGACCGCGATGGCCATGCAGCGGCGTCTGCGCGCCGGGATTGGATTCGACGCGGTCGGCCCGGAAAATGCGGTTGCCGTCGAAGGCCTGTGGCAGACGGCGCGAGATCACCAGGCAGATGCCGGCGCCGTCGAGGACCGGCTGGCTGGCCGGGGCGAATTCGTAGAGCCAAGCGGTGCCGCTGCCGGCAATGGTGAAGGCGCCGGTGACGAACTGGCCATTATCGGCCTCGATGGCGGCAGAGCCGGCCTGATCGGCCAATTGCGCCGTGCCGGACGCGATATAGACGAAGGCCGTGCCGGTGACGGCGATGGAACTGGCGTCCGGACCCAGCGCGAGGTCATAGACACTGAGACGGGTTTGGCTGAGATCGAGCTGGGTCATGGCAAAGGTCTTTTCAGTACAAAAATCGCGGGCAGGGGATTAGCGGCGCGGTTGCGCCAGCCGCAGCATGGCCGAACCAATCGGGCTTTCTGGTTGCATGAACTGCATTAGAATGTCGAAATGGTTGTAATTGGGTAGAACTTGCACTTCCGGCTGATTGCCGTGACGGTGCAGGTGATGGGAATAGCGGAAGCTCTGGTCGATCCACTGCCAGGGCTCATTGCCACCGACCAGCACGGCGACCGGACACTGCACCAGCGGTGGGCGGGTTTCGACATTGCGATTGGCGACGGTCTCGGGCGTCAGCCGGAGCTGCTCATTGACGCTGGTCAGCACCGCCGGAGCGGGATCATAGATGCCACTGACTGCCACCGCGCCGACGAAGCAGGCCGGGTCGATGCCGAGCGCCGGCCAATCGGCGGCCAGGATTTCAGCCACCAGATGCGCGCCGGCGGAATGGCCGGACAGGCTGATGGCCTGCGGGTCGCCACCATATTGGGCAATGTTGCGACAGACCCATGCGGCCCCGGCCAGCGCCGATTCTGCTACCTGATCCAGCGTGGAATCAGGGCAAAGCTCGTAATTCATGATCACAGCGGTGATGCCGTGGCGCACCAGCATACCGGCGATAAAGGCATAATTGGCCTTGTCCTGCGCCCGCCAATAGCCGCCGTGATAATAGATATGCACCGGCCGGGGGCCGTCGCCGTCGCCGGGATAGATATCGAGCGTGTGCAGCTTGTGCGGGCCATAGGCCAGATCGCGATGCACCGTCAGTTCGAGCGTCGCCTGCTGGTTGGCCGGCTCGCGCAGAGCGCGGTACTCACCAAAATTGGGGAATGCCTGCTGCGGATTATACTGATGCTCGTGCTCTTCCGGCGTGAGCGTTTCCCAGATTTTCTTGACGCTGTTCATGACCATCCCATGCATGAATGAGGAGAGATTGGGCGGCACCATAGCCCCCAATTGGTCACGATTTAAAGTACCCACTTGCGCTTCTGGTGCAAAATGGTTCACATATGATCTGGAATTGATCCTTTTTGGCTGCGAGGGCCGGCGTGAAGATATCAGCGATCCAGTTCGTGGCTTTGAGCGCGCCGCTCGGCGCCGCCAAGCCGTATGGAATGTCCAAGTCGCTGGCCACTGGTCGCCAGTCCACCGTGGTTCGGCTGACGCTGGAAAACGGCATTGTCGGCTATGGCGAGGCCTGGGGTGCGCCGGCCTTCAATCGCGGCTACGAGGCTTTCCTTGCCTCCTATCTGGTCGGCATCGACGTGTTCAATATCGAACACGCTTATTCCCGCATTTTGGCGCGGCATTACCACTTCGGCATGCAGGGCGCGATGATGGCCTGCATCAGTGGCATCGACATTGCCGCCAAGGATGCGATGGGCAAGCTGCTCGGCCTGCCGGTGTGCAAGCTGATCGGTGGCCAGCGCATCGACAGCGTGCCGATCTATGCGTCGGGCGGCTATATCACCGAAACGCCGCGCGAGGATTTCCGCCCGCAGATCGAAGCCATGGCGGAAGCAGGCCACAAGGCGGTCAAGATCAAGATCGGGCTGAGCCCGGACAGCGACGAAGAGCGCGTCGCCATGGCGCGCGACATTCTGGGGGCCGATGTCGATCTGCTGGCCGACATCAATTCCAACTATACCTATGATCTGGCGCTGGAGAGCATCGAGCGACTCGCGCCTTACCGCCTCGGCTGGATCGAGGAGCCGCTGAGCCCTTCCGATATTTCGGGCTATGGCCGACTGCGCACGCGGTCACGTATGCCGATCGCGGCGGGTGAAGCACTCTATACAGTGTTCGATTTCAAGAATTTGGTCGATGCCGGCGGTGTCGATGTTTTGCAGCCAGATTTGAGCCTGTGCGGCGGCTTCTGGCAGGGGCGCAAGATTGCCGAGCTGGCGCATGCCCATCACCTGAGGCTGTCGCCGCATGTGTGGGGCGGTGCTATCGGGCTGGCGGCGGGGCTGCATTTTATCGCCTCGCTCTCGGTCTATCCGCATTCCGACAATATCCCCAAGCCGGTGCTTCTCGAATACGACCTCGGCGCCAACCCGCTGCGCACCGAATTGCTGCTCGAACCCATCGTGGTCGAGAATGGTTTCATCGCCGTGCCGCAGGGCCCGGGCCTCGGTATCGAGGTCGATGAGGAGGCGCTGCTCCGCTATGCCGCAGCCTGATCCGATCCGTCCCGTTGCAACGCCGGTCTTGAGCGTCACTGACCTCAAGACGCATTTCTTTACCGATGCCGGCGTGATCAAGGCGGTCAACGGCGTCACGCTCAGCGTTGGCGAAGGCGAGACGCTGGCCATTGTCGGGGAGTCCGGGTCGGGCAAGTCCGTCACCGGCCTCACCGTCATGCGTCTGCTGGCCCGCACCACGGCGCGCGTGGTGGGTGGATCGATCCATTTTCATGGCCGCGACAATACCGATATCGATCTGTTGAACCTGAGCGAGCGGGCGATGAGCCGGATTCGCGGGCACGACATCGCCATGATCTTCCAGGATCCGATGTCGAGCCTCAACCCCGTGTTCACCGTCGGTGACCAGGTAGCCGAGCCGCTGCGCGTGCACAAGCGGCTGGGCAAGCGCGAGGCGCGGCTGCAAGCCATTGAACTGCTGCGGCAGGTGGGGATTTCCGATCCGGAAGAGCGGGTCGATGCCTATCCGCATGAATTGTCCGGCGGCATGCGTCAGCGCGTGATGATCGCGGTGGCGTTGGCTTGCGATCCGCGCCTGCTGATCGCCGATGAGCCGACCACGGCACTCGACGTGACCATCCAGGCTCAGATCATTGAGTTGTTGCGCACGCTACAGCATGAGCGGCGCATGGCGATGATTTTCGTCACCCATGACCTCAAGCTGGTCAGCGAAATCGCCGATCGCGTGGCGGTGATGTATGCCAGCCAGGTGGTGGAGGAAGGTCCTGTGCGCGAGGTGCTGGCCCAGCCGCGCCACCCCTATACCCGTGCCCTGCTCAACTGCATTCCCTCGCGCCGCGACGGCGCCGGCAATCGCCGCTCGCTGCAGCCTATTCCCGGCACCATGCCCAATCCGCTGGCGCCGCCTGCCGGCTGCCGCTTTCATGGCCGCTGCGCCCATGCCTTGCCGATTTGTGTCGCGAGCGAACCCGAACTTGAAGTTGTGGACGGCCAGCACGTTACCCGCTGCATTCGCTGGAAGGACATCGCACCGTGATGCCGGCATCAGACCCCAAGGCCCTGCAGGCCGAGCAACGCCCGCTGGTTGCGGTCTCCGGGCTTAGTAAGCATTTCCCGGTGAATTCTGGTGGCTGGGGTGCGCCGGCCCGCGCCGTGCGGGCCGTCAGCGATGTCGATTTGACGGTCGCGCCGGGCGAGGTGTTGGGTGTGGTCGGCGAGTCGGGCTCCGGCAAATCCACCGTCGGCCGGTTACTGCTGCGCCTGATCGAACCCACTGCGGGCCAGGTGATCTTTGATGGCCAGGATCTGGGGGCGCTCGATCAGGGTGCGCTGCGCCATTTCCGCCGTCATATGCAGATGATCTTTCAGGACCCGTTTGCCAGCCTGAATGCGCGCATGACGGTGGGCGATGCGCTGCTCGAGCCGCTCAGGCTGCATCGCGGCCTCAAGGGTCGGGAGGCCGATGAACAGGCCGTCGCCCTGCTGGAAAAGGTCGGGCTCTCGGCCGATCATATCAAGCGCTATCCGCGGGCTTTTTCCGGCGGTCAGCGCCAGCGCATCGCGATTGCGCGGGCGCTCGCCTCGGCGCCGCGTTTCATCGTCGCCGACGAACCGGTTTCGGCGCTCGACGTGTCGATCCAGGCCGAAGTGCTCAACCTGATGCAGAATTTGCAACGGGAACTGGGGCTGGCGCTGCTGTTCATCAGCCACGACCTGTCCGTGGTCGAGGTGATCACTGACCGGGTGATGGTGCTCTACCTCGGCCGGGTGATGGAAGTCGCCAAGACCGAAGAACTCTACGACAATCCGGCCCACCCCTATACGGCGGCGCTGCTCCAGGCGGCGCCGGGCTATGCCGGGGAGCGCCGGCCTATCCTCAGCGGCGAAATTCCCAGCCCGATCGCACCACCATCCGGCTGCGTGTTCCGCACCCGTTGCCCCTTTGCGCTGGCCGAATGCGCCCAGACCATTCCGGCCCTGCGCGAAGTCAGCGCCGGCCACTTCAAGGCATGTATCCGCGATGACATTGCACTCTGACACCGTAGCGGCAGCGCCGCGTGTTCTGGTTATCGGCGGCCGCGGTTTCGTCGGCTCCCATATCGTGCGGGCGCTGGTGGCGCGCGGCATTGCCGTGCACGTTTTCGGCCCGCCCATGGCAACCGATTTGTTGGCCGATTTGAACGGCCGCTTTGATGAAACCGCCGGTTCGGTGGAGGATCGTGCCGCTATCATCGACGTATTGCGCGCCAGCGGCGCCACCGCCGTGGTCACCACTGCCGCGTTTGGCGAAGGCCAGAAGGGCCTGATGCAGGGTGGCGAGGCCGATGCCGACCGCGCCATGGCCATCAATGTCGATGGGCTGCGCCATGTGCTGGAAGCTGCCCATGCCGTCGGGATCAACCGGGTTATCACCACCGGCTCAAGCGTGGTCTTCGGCCCCGCCGACAGCTACGCCACGGCGCGCGTTGGTGAGGACGGGGTCAAGCGTCCACGGACGATCTATGGCCTGACCAAGGTGCTGTCCGAAGATCTGATCCAATATTATCGCGACCGGCATGGGCTCGACGCCAGCTCGATCCGCCTGCCGATCGTGCTGGGTCCTGGGCTGTGGTATCAGGGCGCGGCCAGCGCCATTGCCAGCGTGATCGCAGAGGCCAAGTCCGGCACGCGTCACGCGGTGCGGTTCCACGATCTGCCCATCGACCTGATGCATGTCAGTGACGTGGCCGATGCCATCGTGCTGGCCCTCACCGCGACCACCCCGCTCGAGGCGATCTACCACATCAATGGCTTCAGTGCCCCACTGAGCGAGATCAGCGCCGCCGCCATGGCATTGGTTCCCGGCTATGCGGTGGAGCACCAAATCGTGCCGCCGGCAAACACCTTCCCGATGATGGACGATACGCGCTTCCGCCAGCGCTTCGGTTTTACCCCGCGCTATGACCTCAAGGGTCTGCTGCAAGCTCAAATCGACGGAGACCATACGCCATGATCGACGCCCGTTTGAAGCAATTGGGGATCGTGCTGCCTGACGCGGCAGCGCCCTCGTTCAACTATGTTCCCGTCGTGCTGCATCGCGGCGTCGCCTATGTCAGCGGCCAGATGCCCAAGGTCGATGGCGAGGTCCGAGTGTTCGGCAAGGTCGGTGCCGAGGTGGATCTGGAAACCGCCCGCGGCGAGGCACGCATCTGCATTTTGCAGGGGCTGGCTTGCCTGCGCCTGGCGCTCGGCTCGCTCGACCGGATCGAGCAAATTATCAAGATCAACGGCTTTGTCGCTTCGGCGCCGGGCTTCAACGCCCAGCCCAAGGTGCTCGACGCTGCCTCTGACCTGCTGGCCGAGATTTTTGGCGAACCGGGCCGGCATGCCCGCGCCGCCATTGGTGCGGCCGAGTTGCCGCGCAACGCGGCGGTCGAGATCGAAATGACGGTCGCCTATCGCGACTGACTGGACGCGCCCTCCGGCGCGTCACACTGCGACCGCTGTTCCGAGGAGAGGCGGTCAATCCAATGAGCCAACAAGAATAGAGGGAGTAACCATGTCTTTTCTGAATATGTCCCGCATGCGCCGACTTGGGCAAAATCTGCTCGGCGCCACCATGCTCAGCCTGCTGGCGCTGGCCCCATCCTATGCTGCCGAACCGAGCCTTTACGGCCCGGCGGTTGAGAATGCCGTTTCCGGCGGCCGCCTCAGCATGGGTCTGCTGGTCGAGCCCCCGGGCTTTGACCCGTTCCATCAGGCCGCCGATGCGCGCATCCGCTTGAGCGTATTGGTCTATCAGGGCCTGTTCTATGAAGCCCCGGATGGCCAGGCGCTGCCGCTGCTGGCGCAGAGCTACGAGATTTCCGAAGACGGTTTGACCTACACCATCAAGCTGCGCGAAGGCGTCAAGTTCCACACCGGTCAGGTGATGACCGCCGAGGACGTGGCCTATAGCTACAACTATATCCGCAACCCCGATAATGGCTCGCCCGGCGCGGGCGACTTCGTCATGGTCAGCAATGTCGAAGTGGTGGACGCCAATACGGTGCGCTTCACCCTCACCGACAAGAATGCCTCGCTGCCGATGACGCTGGGCAACAAGTATGGCGGCGTCGTGCCGGCCGGCTATTTCGATGATGAAGCCTCCAAGAACCGCATCAACGCCGAAAGCGTTGGCACCGGTCCGTTCAAGCTGGCTGAATTCGTGCCCAACTCGCATGTGACGCTGGAGCGGAATGAGGACTATTGGGAAGCCGGCATGCCGTATCTCGATGGCATCGACTTCTCCATCCTGCCCAACAGCGCCTCGATGCTCGTTGCCCTGCGCAACCAGCGCGTCGATCTGGTGGTGCTCAGCCGTCCCCAGGACGTGCAGCAGGTGTCGTCCGTTCCGGGTCTGACCATCGAGCGTTGGCCGTCGCTGTCCCAGACCGCCATCGATTTGGGCTCCGAGCTCAAGCCGCTGGATGACGTTCGCGTCCGTCAGGCCATTTCGCTGGCCGTCGACAAGAACGAGATCATGAAGGCCTCGGTCGGTGAATATGGCACCGTTCTGGGCACCATGGTTGCCGGCATGCAGGACGCCTGGGGCCTGCCGCTCGATCAGGTGCCGATGCAGGGCCCCGATATCGAAAAGGCCAAGGCGCTGATGGCCGAAGCTGGTCTGGCCGATGGTTTCACCATGACGCTGACCTCGATCAATGGCTATGACTGGATGGATACAGCCTCGGTGACGCTGCGCGAGCAGCTGGCAAAGATCGGCATCACGCTGGAAATCCAGCGCGTCGATCTGGGCGTGTGGGTGAATAATTTCCGCTCCAGCCAGATGGGCTTCACCTTCAACGACTGGGCCGCACAGCCCGATCCGAGCCTGCTGTTCTATCGCCACTTCCACCAGAAGCCCGATGGCGCCGACTTCCGCAACTGGGACAATGCCGAAGCCAGCGCGCTGCTGGACGAAGGCCGTGCCGAGTCCGATCCGGCCAAGCGCCGCGAGATCTACCTGCGCTACCAGGCCATCATGGCCGAGACCGTCCCCACGATCATGCTCTATTCGCCTGACCACGTGACGGTTCGTAACGAGAAGGTGCAGAATTTCTCGCAGCACCCGACCGGCTGGTATTTCGGCCTGGCGCGGACCTTCCTCGCCAATTGATGCCATCAGCGGGAGGCGTTCCGATGCCTCCCGCTCCACCCATTGCGCATTGGATCGATCATGGGCACTTACCTTCTCAAGCGGCTGTCCGCCTCTCTCGTCACCGCCGTGCTGGCGTCCATGCTGGTTTTCCTGCTGATGCGCATGGTGCCCGGCGACGTCGTGGCGCAGATGATGGGGCAGGCCGGTGGTGAAAACGCCGCGAGTGCCCTGCGCGAGTTCTTCGGGCTCGATAAGCCGGTCTATGTGCAATACTGGGTCTGGATTTCCCACGTGCTGCAAGGGGATCTCGGCACCAGCTGGACCCGCGGCCTGCCGGTCACCGAGATGATCGCACCGGCATTTCTGGTGACCCTGGAAATCGCTGTCCTGACGCTGGCCATCGCGACACTGATCGGGGTGCCGCTGGGCATTCTGGCCGGCATCTACGAAAATCGTCCGCTCGATACCGCGATTCAGACCTTCAACATTCTGGGCCTGGCCGCGCCGGTATTCTGGGTCGGGCTAATGCTGCTGGTCGGGGTGTCGGCGGTGTTTGCCTGGTCGCCGCCCTTGCGCTTCGTGCCGATTACCAAGTCGCTGAGCGACAATCTTTCCATCCTGATGCTGCCGATTGCCAGCCTCGGACTGCTGCAGGCGGCGGCCTATAGCCAGTTCGTGCGCCAGAACGTGGTGTCGGCGCTGAATCAGGAATATGTGCGCACCGCCATCGCCAAGGGCGTGCCGGTCCGCACCGTGTTCTTCAAGCATATCCTGCGCAACGTGCTGATCCCCATCGTCACCTTTATGGGTCTGATCCTGATCCAGATCCTGGGCGGTACGGTGATCATTGAATCGCTGTTCGCGCTGCCCGGTCTCGGTCGCCTGCTGCTGAGCGCCATCGAGACGCGCGATTATCCGGTGCTGCAGGGCGCGTTGCTGGTGGTGGTCGTCGCCGCCATGATCGTCAATCTTCTCATCGATCTGACCTACCGGTTGATCGATCCGCGCGTGCGCGTGGCCTGAGTTCGGAGCACCCCATGGCACACGTCCCAGCTAACACTTCTACTATCCCCGCGCCGCTTGGCCGCTGGGGTCGCCTGCTGCGCACGGCGCGGCGCGAGCCTGGCCTGGTCATCGGCGTGGTCCTGCTCGCCCTGCTGCTGCTGGTCGCGCTGTTTCCGGGCCTGTTTGCCTCGCAATCGCCGTTCGATGTGTTCATTGATCGCGCCATGTTGCCGCCGTCGTGGGACAACTGGTTCGGCACCGACGATGTGGGCCGCGATATCTTGGCGCGCGTTGTTTATGGCACCCGCGTCACGCTCTCGATCTGCGCCGGCTCGCTGCTGATTTCGGCCGTGGTCGGGGGTGGACTGGGGCTGACCTCGGGCTTTTTCGGCGGCTGGGTCGATCAGGGGCTGGGCCGGTTCGTTGACGTGCTGCTGAGCTTTCCGCCGATCATCCTCGGCGTCATCATCACCGGCGTTCTGGGCCCGGAAATCGGCAATCTGATCCTGGCGCTGTCCATCGTGTACATGCCGGTATTTTTCCGTATCGCGCGGGCCGGGGCGATGAGCGAAGTGGGCAAGACCTATGTTGAAGCCGCCCGCAGTATCGGGGTGCGCGACAGCGTTGTGCTGCGCCGGCACGTCACGCGCAACGTGATGCCGCTGATCCTGACCCAATATATGATCCTGTTCCCGATGATCCTGCAGATCCAGGCCGCGCTCGGCTTTCTGGGCCTGGGCGTACAGCCGCCGACCCCGGACTGGGGCGCCATTCTGGAGCAGGGCAAGGATTACATCCTCTACGCTCCGTGGATATCGGTGTTTCCCGGTCTGGCCGTGCTGCTGGCCGCCCTGGCGCTGATGCTGGTCGGGCGGGCACTGCAGAAGCGGATGGATCAGCGATGAGCCGGCCTATCCGCGCGAGGGGGACTGCTGGAGCAGCCCCCAGTCGCTCAATTGCTGCTGACGTTGGACAGGGTGCGGAGCAGGTAATCGCGAATGGCGTCGCGCGCCTTGGCGGCGTCGCCGCTGCGCAGCGCATCGACAATCACCAGATTGTCCCGGTAGGCCGCTTCGCGCACCACCAGAACCGGCGACAGCTGCTGGCCCGGGCGACCCCAGCCGGCGCGACGGCGGGACTCGATGATCTGCTCGAAGATCGACACGATGAACCGATTGCGCGAGCCGCGCGCGATGGTCATGTGCACTTCGTATTTGGCTTCCTTGAACTGTTCCCAGCTCTCGGCATTGCGCAGGCGCTCAAGGCTCGCTTCCATTTCTGCGATCAGCTCGGGCGTGACCCGTTCGACCACCAGATCGGGCAGGTTGGGCTCGAACAGCAGGCGCGCCTCCAGCAGCTCGGCCAGGGTGAATTCATTGGTGCCGACCCGGTTGCGCACGAAAGTGCCGCGGCCGACATGGCGAATGATCAGCCCCTCATCGGCCAACTGGTTGAGGGTTTTGCGCACGCTGTTGCGCGCGGCGTCGAAATGCTCCGCCAGCGCCCGTTCGGTCGGCAAGCGACTGCCCGCCGCATAGTCACCATTCATGATCGCCGATTTCAGATCGCGATAGATCAGCTGCGAATCCTGTTCGGACTTGGCGCGGGCACTGGGGGCCACGTTAGGCGGCGATACGGCTTCGAGATTCATTCACGTCGACCATTAGGTTGCAAGTAGACCGCTTTGGTTCAGGCGGTCGAATAGGCCAAGCCTATACCAAACTAACGGAAGTCACAAAGAAACTCTCACCGCCCTGAGCCGGGAATTGACGCATTGGACCAAATAGGTCCGAATTGGTTCGAAATGGTTGAGATTTGGCACAGGACAGGCAGGCGCGGCCCGGATCTCGGAATGCCGTTCCGGCAAATACGCTTGAGAAGGAAAATAACATGACGGTGACCGACACCAAGACGACGCGCCGCGGTGGAGATTTGCTGGTGGCGAGCCTGCTGGCGCAACGGGTGGACCGTGCCTTCTGCGTGCCCGGCGAAAGCTATCTGCCCGTGCTGGATGCCCTCTATGACGCGCGCGACAAAGTTGACCTGGTGGTGTGTCGTCACGAAGGCGGCGCCTCCACCATGGCGGAGGCCTATGGCAAGCTCACCGGCCGGCCGGGCGTGTGCTTCGTCACCCGCGGGCCGGGCGCCACCAATGCCTCGATCGGCATCCACACCGCCTTCCAGGATTCGACGCCGCTGGTGATGTTTGTCGGCCAGGTCGACAGCTCGATGAAGGACCGCGAGGGCTTTCAAGAGGTGGATTTCGCCGCCATGTTTGCGCCGCTGGCCAAGTGGGCCGCCGAGATCAACGATCCGGCGCGGATTCCCGAATATGTGCACCGAGCCTTCCAGACCGCGATGGCCGGTCGTCCCGGCCCGGTGGTTCTGGCGCTGCCCGAAGACGTGCTGGGCGCTTTGGTGTCCGGCGATATCGACCCGGGCCTGCCGGCCGAGCCGCTGGCCGGCGCACCGACCCCGGCGCAGTTCGAGCGCATCGGCGAACTGATCGATGGTGCCGAACGCCCGTTGCTGATCATTGGCGGCGGCGGCTGGACCCAGGCCGTCGGCGAACAGATCGCCGACTTTGCCGCACGCTTTGGCGTCCCCGTGGCGGCGTCGCTGCGCTGCCAGGATTATGTGTCCAACCACCATCCCAACTATGTCGGGCATTTGACCATCGGCGCTGAGCCCAAGCTGGTTGGTCTGGTGCGTGACGCCGATCTGCTCATCGTGCTCGGGGCCCGCCTGGGCGAAATGACCACGGCTGGCTACACCATCCTCGAGCCGGCCAAGCGCGGCGCAACGCTGGTACATATCTATCCCGATCCCGAGGAACTGGGTCGAGTCTATCAGGCGCACCTGCCGATCAATGCCGGCGCGGTGGCCACGGCTGCCGGACTGGCGTTGCTGCAGCCCAAGGTCTCAAGCGCCAAGCGGGCCGAGGGTGTGGCTCAAGCGCGGAGCGACTATCTGGCAAGCCTGACGGCTGCGCCACGCGATACGCCGGTCGACCTTGCCCAGATCGTCACGCAATTGCATGCGGAACTGCCGGCGGACACGATCGTGTGCTCGGGTGCCGGCAATTACACCGCCTGGGTGCATCGCTTCTGGCAGTTTACCAACTACCGCACCCAACTGGCCCCTACCTCTGGAGCCATGGGCTACAGTGTGCCCGCAGCCGTGGCGGCGGCGCTGACCGAACCCAGCAAAACCGTGCTATGCTTTGCCGGCGACGGGTGCTTCCTGATGAACGGTCAGGAGCTGGCCACGGCCACGCAATATGGCGCCAAGGTGCTGTTCATCGTGGTCAATAACGGCATGCTGGGCACCATCCGCATGCATCAGGAGCGCGAATTCCCCGAGCGCGTCTATGCGACCGATCTGGTCAATCCCGATTTCGTCGCCCTGGCCAAGGCCTATGGCCTCGCCGCCGAGCGGGTGGAGCGGACCGAAGATTTTGCGCCGGCGCTCGCCCGCGCCCTGACCGCCGAGGGCAGCGCCCTGATCGAACTGATCACCGAGCAGGACGTGATTTCGCACCGCACCACGATTTCGGCGATGCGGGCCAAGGCTAAGGCGGTGTCGGCATGAAAGCCAATCGCGCCAAGGCACTCTGGGCCCAGAGCCAGCCGGTGCTCAATGGCTGGCTGTCGATCGGCAACAGCTTCTCCGCCGAAATCATGGCGGCGCAGGGTTATGACAGCCTGACCGTCGACCTGCAGCATGGCGTGGTGGACTACGCCACGGCGGTGCAGATGTTTCAGGCGATGGGCGCCAGTGGCGTCATGCCGATGGCACGCATCGAGCAACTGGGCGCCGCAGCGGTGACCCGCGTGCTCGACGCTGGAGCAATGGGGGTGATCTGCCCGATGATCAACACCCGCGCCGATGCCGAAGCGCTGGTGGCCTATACCCGCTACGCCCCCAATGGCATCCGCAGCTTCGGGCCGACGCGCGCGGTGTTTTCTGCCGGGCCCGGATATGACGGCAATGCCGAGGACGAGCTGATCTGCCTCGCCATGATCGAAACCGCCGAGGCCATGACCAATCTCGAAGCCATCTGCGCCACGCCGGGACTGGACGGGGTCTATGTCGGCCCGTCGGACCTGACACTGGCGCTGACCGCGCGACGCTATCGCGTGGGGTTTGATCGTGAGGAGCCCGAGCTGATCGAGGCGATCCAGACCATTGTCGCAGTGGCACATCGGCATGGCATTCGCGCCGGCCTGCACACCGGCAGCGCTGACTACGCCAGCCGCGCCGTCGGCTGGGGGTATGACCTCGTGACCTCCGGCACCGACGTCAAACTGCTGGCAGACGCGGCTAACCTCACGGTGAAAACTGTTCGTTCGGCTACGCGCAGGCCTGCGCCATAGGCGGCGCCGAGCGCGGCATTTTATTTGAGCCGGCGCCGCTTCTGTCACGCTCAGGGCAGGGCAATGCAGGGCAGTGCAGTGCAGGACAGGGCAGGGCAGGGCAGGGCAGGGCCGGGCCGGTTCGTTGGTTTCCTCGCCTAGGCCCGCCCAAAGGGTTCGCCTCAATAACATCATAGAGCCGGTCGGGGCGCGCCTGGGACACGGTGACCGCAACTCGTTGACCGTTGATCTCGGTTTCGAGCTAGGTGCTGTTGCCACCTGCCTGACGCGGGTCGGTTGACACAGTCGAAAATCGAATATATTTGATATTTGAACGAAGGGGATCGCGGGAAGCGGTCTGCAGGCTTTTTCGCGTGCTGCGTTGCACGCGAGAGCGTCTACAAAAACGGTCGCTAAATGTACGCCCTTGATTTTACTGTCATCATCGCCCGGTTGCCGGAGCTGCTCCTGGGTGCCGGTGGCACGCTGCTGCTGGCCCTGTTCGGTATGGGCTTCGCGCTGATTATTGGCGTATTGGGCGTGATCACCCGTCAGTCCAGCAATGTGCTGCTGTCGGCGCCGACTAAGGTTTTCGTCGAAGTTATCCGCAATACGCCATTCCTGGTGCAGGTTTTCTTCCTGTTCTTCGCGCTGCCCTATCTGGGTGTGCGTCTCAGCCCGACCGTGACGGCCATCATCGCGCTGGCGATCAATGGCGGCGCTTACGCCATCGAGATCATCCGGGGTGGTGTGGAGTCGATCCCTGCCGGTCAGCGCGAGGCCGGTCATGCGCTGGGGCTCTCCAAGGGGCAGGTGTTTCGCTACATCGTGCTCAAGCCGGCGCTGCGCGCAATCTATCCGGCGTTGACGTCGCAATTCATCATGTTGACGCTGACATCGAGCGTGTGTTCGTCCATCGCGGCGTTCGAGCTGACGGCGGTGGCCGGGCGGATCGAAGCTGAATCATTCAGAAGCTTCGAAGTCTATTTCACGATCACCTTCATCTACCTGATCATCTCGTGGGCCATCATGGCGTTGCTCAAATATGCAGGAAAGCAATTCCTGTATTACCCGGCGAAATAAGGAGCATCGACATGGGACATCTTGAATTCCTGTTCCTGATGCAGGGCCTGAAATGGACGGTGCTGCTCACCCTGATCAGCTTTGTCGGTGGCTCGGCCATCGGCCTGCTGGTGGCGCTGGCCCGCACCTCGGAAAACAAGCTGCTGGTGCAGTTCACCATGGCTTACACGGCGCTGTTCCAGGGCACGCCCCTGCTGATGCAGCTGTTCGTGGTCTATTACGGCCTGGCTCTGCTGCAGCTCAATATCGAGCCGTGGATTGCTGTCAGCATCGCCTATACCGCCCATGCCAGTGCCTTTCTGGGCGATATCTGGCGCAGCGGTATCGAGGCGCTGCCCAAGGGGCAGTCCGAGGCCGCCAATGCGCTGGGCGTCTCCTATGTGACGCGGATGCGCCACGTGATCCTGCCGCAGGCGCTTAAAATTTCACTGCCGGCCACCATCGGTTTCATGGTGCAGCTGCTCAAGGGTACGTCGCTCGCAGCCATTGTCGGTTTCGTCGAGCTGACCCGTGCCGGGCAGATCGTCTCCAACCAAATCTTCCAGCCTCTGCTCGTCTTCGGTGTCGTGGGGTTGGTCTACTTTGCTCTGTGCTGGCCCTTGTCGCTCTATGGCAGCCGGCTCGAGCGGAAAATGGCGCTGGCAACGCGATAATGGGTCCGGCGTAGTCCGGCCATGCAGCCAGTGCTTAGCTTCAACAGGAGGAAATATTGAAGAATTTGTTCAAGTCGATCGCCATCGCCGGGCTGGCCAGCCTGGCACTCTCCACGGTCGCCAGCGCGCAGACGCTGGAGTCGATCGAAGGGCGCGGCAAGCTCATCGTCGGCATCCAGGGCGACAACCCGCCTTACGGCTTCCTCGACTCCCAGGGCCAGAATGATGGCTACGACGCCGCTGTGGCACGTCTGCTGGGTGAGTTTCTTGGCCAGCCGGTCGAGTTCAACGTGGTGACCAACCAGAACCGCATCGCGGCGCTGCAGACCGGTCGCGTCGACGTGATCTTTGCCACGCTGTCGATGACCGCCGAGCGCGCCCAGGCCGTGCAATATTCCAAGCCCTATGCAGAGCAGCCCTTCTTCGTGCTGGCGCCGACCGACATGGAAGTCGCCGGTGTTGAGGATCTGGCCGGCAAGACCATCGGCGTGCCGCGTGGCGCGATCATGGATCTGCAGCTGACGGCCCTGGCCACCGAGTCGGAAATCCTGCGTTTTGACGACGACTCGTCCAACGTTCAGGCGCTGCTCTCCGGTCAGGTCGACGCCATTGGCGGCAGCATGTTCTACGAAGAGCGCCTCAACCAGCAGGCACCCGGTAAGTTCGAGAACAAGTTCTCGACCGGCTCGCTCTATATCGGCGCCGGCGCCCGTCTCGACGACGCCGCATGGAACGGCAAGCTCAACGCGTTTCTCGACGAAGTGACCGCGAACGGCAAGCTCGCCGCGCTGTACCAGCAGTGGTTCAACATGGAACTGCCCGAGATGACCACTCCGGTGGAAGGCGTCTCCTGGGCGGCCGAATAACCGTCCCTGCGCAACCACCCACCTGACGATGGTGCCGGAACCGTCCGGCACCATCACTACGGAACCCAGGATTTTCTCATGCCCACACCTTCAAACTCCGAGCGTTCGGCCGGTGCTCCCTTCATCGAGATGAAGGATGTCAGCAAGTGGTATGGAACCTTCCACGCGCTCAAGAACGTCAATCTGACGGTGAACAAGGGCGAGCGCATCGTGGTGTGCGGCCCATCCGGCTCGGGCAAGTCCACCCTGATCCGCTGCATCAACCGGCTGGAGCCGTTCGAGAAGGGCACCGTCTCGGTCGACGGCGCCGAACTCAACGAGCATGGCGGCGCGATTGCTTCGGTGCGCCGCGAAGTCGGCATGGTGTTCCAGAATTTCAATCTGTTCCCCCATCTCACCGTGCTGGAAAACTGCACGCTGGCGCCGATCAAGGTGCGCGGCCTCAGCCGCGAGGCGGCCGAACAGACCGCGATGAAATATCTCGAGCGCGTTCACATCGGTGAGCAGGCGCTGAAATACCCGGCACATCTGTCCGGTGGCCAGCAGCAGCGCGTGGCCATTGCGCGGGCGCTGTGCATGGAACCCAAGATCATGCTGTTCGACGAGCCAACCAGCGCGCTCGATCCCGAGATGGTCAAGGAAGTGCTCGACACCATGATCTCGCTGGCCGGTGACGGCATGACCATGATCTGCGTCACCCACGAAATGGGCTTTGCCCGGCAGGTGGCCGACCGGGTGATCTTTATGGCCGAAGGCGAAATCCTCGAAGAGGCGCCGCCGCAGGAATTCTTCGTCAATCCCAGGCATCCCAGAGCCAAGAGCTTCCTGGGCGAAATCCTGGCGCATCACTAATCGGCGGGTCCATCATGTCTTCCACTCTGAAATCCATTCCAGTCCTGGTTCCCGGCGCCATCAATCCGATCACGCTGGAGCGGCTGCAGGCCGTCTTCGACGTCACCTATGTCGAGGGCGGCTTCGTCGCCGTGACCGACGAGATGGCGGCGAAAGTGCGCGGCATTGCCGCCATCATTCCGATGGATGCGGCCACGATCGACCGCTTTCCCAAGCTGGAAATCATCGCCCATTTCGGTGTCGGCTATGACAGCGTCGATGCCAACCATGCGGCTTCGCGCGGCATCATGGTGACCAACACCCCCAATGTGCTCAATGAGGACGTGGCCGATATCGCCATTGGCCTGCTGCTCAACGCCATTCGCCAATTGCCGTTGGCCGAGCAGTGGCTGCGCGACGGCCACTGGGAGAGCAAGGGCCCCTATCCGCTGACCAAGCTCACCCTGCGCGAGCGCCGCGTCGGCATTTACGGCATGGGCCGGGTCGGGCGTGCCGTGGCCAAGCGGCTTGAAGGCTTCGGCGTCGAAATCGCCTATCACAATCGCAACCCGGTCGAGGGCGTCGACTACCAGTATTATCCGACGCTGCTCGGTCTGGCGGAGGCCGTGGACACCATGATCTCGGTGGCGCCCAGCACGGCCCAGACCGCAAAATCAGTCAATGCGGCGGTGCTGTCGGCCCTCGGCCGCGATGGCGTCTTCGTCAATATCGGTCGTGGCGCAACCGTCGATCAGGAGGCGCTGATTGCCGCGCTGCGGGACGGCACCATTGCCGCCGCCGGCCTCGACGTGTTCGCCTCCGAGCCGCATATGCCGCAGGCGCTGCTCGACCTGCCCAATGCCACCCTGGTGCCCCATGTCGGCTCGGCGACCGAATATACCCGCGCCGCCATGGCCACTTTATGCGCCGACAATGTCATCGCCTGGTTCTCGGAAGGCTGGCCGCGCACGCCCGTCGCCGAAACACTGGGTGTTCCTCGGGTCGAGGTCTGAAACAGCTTGGCGGCCCGGCGCCTGTCTATTCTATAGTCTTGCAATAACCGCCCAACGACCAGTCATTGGATAAACTATGGAAGACCTCGCAACAGTCTATTCAGCGCGCCCCCTGGCCAAAAGCCAGGGTTTGAGCGAGCACGTCCACCAGGCGTTGCTGCAGATGCTGGTGCAGGGCGTGCTCAAGCGCGGCATGGTGCTGCGCATCGACCTGCTGGCCAAAACGCTCGACGTCTCGCCCACCCCGGTGCGCGAGGCGCTGGCACGGCTGGCGACCACCGGGCTGGTGCTGCATGAGCCGCGCAAGGGCTACACCATCGCGCCGCCGATCGATCGCAAGCAATTGGCCGAACTGATCGATGCGCGGCGTCTGATCGAGGTGGCGGCGATTGGCCGGGCCTGCGCCAATGGCGGTGCGGCTTTCATTCGCGATCTCGAAAAAGCGCTGCTTGCCCAGCACCGCGCCGTCGAGCTGTATCAGGCGCAGAAGGACGACAATAGCGAAGCGCTCGCCTGGGACGTGATGCTGGCGGATCTGCATTTCCACCAGGTCATCTTCGAATACACCGATAACCGCTTCATTCGGGTGATGTCGCAGGCGCTGTCGGCCCAGCTGCATCGTATTCGTCAGTCGGCGCAGGCCGGCATTTCCGACGATCAGAACGCGCTCGATGAGCACGAAGCCATTCTCGCCGCCCTTCGCACCGGCGACCGCGCTGCCGCCGAACAGGCGATGGAGCAACACATCAACAATGTCGAAAAGCGCTCGGAACTGGACCTTTCAGACCAGTAGCAGCGCTTTTTTCCCGCCTATAATCAACTTCCAGGAACGATCATGACGACCCCTTACCCCACCGAGAAGACAGCAATCATCACCGGCGCCGGCTCGCCGCGTGGCATTGGGCAGGACCTTGCCCGGCGGCTCGGCAGCAAGGGCTGGAACCTCGGTCTGATCGATCGTGACATCG
This sequence comes from Devosia sp. A369, assembly GCF_054489345.1. Classification (NCBI taxonomy): domain Bacteria; kingdom Pseudomonadati; phylum Pseudomonadota; class Alphaproteobacteria; order Hyphomicrobiales; family Devosiaceae; genus Devosia; species Devosia sp. A369. The sequence goes on from NZ_JBTMWV010000013.1 coordinate 70,355, forward strand.
TGCTGGCAACCGAGCTGGCCCAGACCCTGCAGCGCGAGCATGGCATCAAGGCCGTGGCCGCCGAAGCCGATATTTCCGACGCTGCCGCCGTGGACCGGGCCGGCACCTTGTTCGAGCAGTCCCTGCCGCCAGTGGTGGCGGTGGTCAATATCGCCGGCATCAGCGATCCGACCCCGTTCATGGATACCGATCTGGCGCGCTGGGAACGTGTGCTCAAGATCAATGCCACCGGCACCTTCCTGGTGACCAAGCGCTTCGTTGCCGGCATGGTCGAGCGTGGGGTCGGCCGCATAGTCAGCCTGTCCTCGACAGCAGCCCAGAGCGGCGGCGGTACCTTCAGCACGGCCTCTTATGCCGCTTCCAAGGCCGCCATTGAAGGCATGACCCGTGGCCTGGCGCTCGAAATCGCCAAGACCGGCGTCACCGCCAACGCTATCGCCCCAGCCATCATCGATACTGACATCATGGGTGGCACGATCACCCCGGATCGTCTCGACTATTTCACCAGCCGCCTGCCCGTCGGCCGGCTCGGTCGGGCCGATGAAGTCTCCGCGCTCATCGAATTCCTGATCGGCCCCGACGCCGGCTACATCACGGGCGCCACGCTCAACATCAACGGCGGCGCGAGGATCGGCTAATGCTTGAAACCAAGACCATCGACATTTTCAATCCACTCGGCACCGACCCGCGGGGAATTGACCGCTGGCAGGCGGCCGCCAAGCTGGCTGCTGTGGACCTGCCGCTGACATTGCCGCACACGCCAGAAAACTGGCCGATTGCTGCCGCCATGCTGCAGTTTCCGGGGCGCACCGCGCAGGGCAAGACCATGCGCGAGGCTGGTCCCGAGCGCTGGTTCCGCGACCTGAGCATCATTGCCGCCGAAGGCTTCAACTCGGTCGAAATCCCCAGCGCCTGGCTGCCGGTCGGTGAGCTGGAACAAAGCGAACATGATGAGCTCAAGGCCGTGCTGCGTCAGCTCGATCTTTCGGTCTGCGCGACCTCGGTGGTGCGGCGCAGCATTATCGAGCAGGGCCGCGAGCAGGAAAACATGGCGATCACCCATGCCGCTATCGACGCCGCTGCGGCAGTTGGCTCGCCGCTAATCTGCCTGGGCCTGCATGAAGCGCTGCAGCCGCAGCAGCTGGATGTGACCTGGTTCTGGACTATGCCAACCCACCACAATCCCAATGATCGGGATGTGTGGAACCAGGCAGTGGCCGGCTATCAGGAACTGGCCGACCATGCCGCGTCGGTGGGCGTCGAGATTTCGCTCGAACTCTATGAGGGCACCTTCCTCTGCGCCGCCGATAGCGCTCTGGCCTTCCTCAGCGACATCGACCGCGACAATGTTGGGCTCAACCCTGATTTGGGCAATCTGATCCGGGCGCAGAACCCGATTGAGCCTTGGGAATCCATGGCCATCAAGACCTTCCCCCATGCCAATTATTGGCATGTGAAAAACTATAGCCGTGTCGAACTGCCGGAATCGAATCTTTATTTGACGTGTCCGTCGCCGATGGCCAACGGGCTGATCGATTACCGTCGGGCAATCGCCTTTGCTGTGGCGCATGGCTTCAAGGGCGCATTCCTGTGTGAGAATTACGGCGGGGATGGCCTGTCGGTTACGGCCGAAAGCCGTCGCTATATCCAGCGCATTCTCAAGAGCATTTCGCTTGATGCCCAATGGTCGGCCGATATGCTGCAAAGCGAAGCGGGGGCCAAGTGAGCTTCGCCAATTGGGAAGATGCCAGGGAAGGCGCAAAGCGGCGTCTTCCCAAGATATTCTTCGACTTCATTGACGGAGCCGCGTTTAGCGAGTCCACCGCCCGCGCCAATATCGAGGATTTCGATAAATGGGTGTTCGAGCAGCGGGTACTTGTCGATGTCGCCGAGCGTAAGCTGTCGACCACTTATCTCGGAGTCGAGCGCCCGCTACCCATGATCCTTGGGCCCGTGGGCTTTGCCGGGTTCTTTGCGCCCAATGCCGAAATCAAGGCCGCGCGCGCCGCCCATGCCGCGGGCATTCCCTATTGCCTGTCCAATTTCGGCATTGTGTCGATGGAAAAGCTACGCCAGGCGACCGACGGGCAGCTGTGGTTTCAGCTCTATGTCCTCAAGGACCGCGAGCTCTCGGAAAAGCTGATGCAGCGTGCCGAAGCCATTGGCTCCGAAGCTCTGGTCATCACCGTCGACAGCCAGGTCAAGAGCGTGCGCGAAAAGGATACGCGCAATGGCTTCCGCACCCTGACCAAGGTCACGCCTGGCCTCGCCATGCGGCTGATGCGCAAGCCGCGCTGGGTAGCCGGGGCACTGACTGCCGGGCCGATCCGGATCAACAACCTGGCCGAATATCCGCAATACGGCACCAGCGCGCTGGAGCAGGCCGCCAAGCTTGGCCACTTGATCGACGCTTCGATGACCTGGGATGATATTGCCCGCTTCCGTGAGCGCTGGAAAGGCAAGCTCATCATCAAGGGCATTCTCAGCGCCGAAGACGCAAGTCATTGCGCGCGACTGGGCGTTGATGCGCTGATCGTGTCCAACCATGGCGGACGTCAGCTCGACGGTGCGCGCTCGTCGATCTCGGTCTTGCCCGACGTGGTTGCGGAAGTCGGCGACAAGCTGGAAGTGTTGTTCGATGGTGGTATCCGTCGCGGCAGCCACATCGTCAAAGCCATGGCCCTTGGCGCCAAGGGCGTCCTGCTCGGTCGCAGCTACGCCTATGCGGTGGCCGCTGAAGGCCAATCTGGCGTCAGCCAGCTGCTGGATATGATGGGCGTCGAGATGGACGTCGCCCTGGGGCATATCGGCGTTCGCAACTTTGTCGAACTCTTCGAGCAGCGTGCCCGCGCCTTGCGGCCACGGGACTAGTGACGCTCGATCCAGAGACGAGAGACAGCGGAGCGCAGGGCAACAATCTCGCCGGCATCGGACTGATTGTTTGTGCCACGCTGCTCTTTTCGGGTCTGGATGCCATCACCAAGCAATTGGTGATGCGCTATGACGTGCCCCTGGTCGCGGCCATGCGCTATGGCGTTCAGCTGGTGCTCATCCTGCTCCTGTTCGGCCCCCGGCATGGCACCGCGCTGGTTGGGGCACGGCGCCCGGCGCTGGCAGTGTTGCGCGGTGCTTGCCTGGCGCTGAGTGCGCTGTTCATGGCGCTGGCCTTGCAACGCATGCCCATCGCCGAAACAACAGCGATTATCTATCTAGCGCCGGTGCTTGTGGTCCTGCTGGCGGGGCCGGTGCTGGGGGAGCAAGTTCGCCTGTTGAGCTGGCTGGCTGCCCTTGGTGGATTTGTGGGCGTTCTGATCGTGGTGCGGCCCGGCAGCGGCCTCGATCCACTAGGCCTGCTGTTTTCAGCGGCCAATGTCATCACCACCGCGGCCTATTCTTTACTGTCCCGCCTGCTCGCGCCAAACGAGCGAACCTCCATCCTTCTGTTCTATGCGGCGTTGGTTGGTGCCGTAGCCTTTGGCCTGATGGCGCCCTGGTTCTGGTTTGATGCGATGCCGGGGCCAAGCGACCTGCTGCTGCTGTTCAGCATCGGCGCTCTAGCCCTAATTGGCCACGGCATTCTCACCATCGCCAACCGTTTCGCCGAGGCCTCACTGATTGCCCCGGTGTCGTATTCCCAGTTGCTATGGGCCGGACTTCTTGGGTGGCTTATCTTTGGCCAGCGACCGGATGCTGTGAGCATCGCCGGCATGGGCTTGCTGCTGGGCGCCGGACTATTGGTCTCATTCAATGCCGGGCCAACCAGTCACAGGTCAAGGTCATGACGGCACAGCAGCCCGTACCAGCCGATGGGCCATGTTTCGCAGATTTTCCAGTGAGATTTGTCATCAAAACCGGTCACGGGGCCGTACGACGACGACTAGCTGGCGGCGACGGCTGAGGCGCTGGTTGGCGCGACGGCAGTGGAGCAGCGTTCGACCAGGTGGCAGGCCAGTTCAATGCGGCGCGCTGGGCCGGAAATGCCGGCGATCTGGTCGCGCAGCAGATCGAGCGCGACCACCCCGATTTCCTGCATCGGCACATGCATCGTCGTCAGTGTCGGGTTGACGAAGGCCGCTTGGGGCAGGTCGTCGATGCCGATGACGGAGACGGCCTCGGGCACCGCATAGCCCAATTGCTGCAGGCCCATCATGGCGCCGATGGCGAGGCTATCGCCAGCCGCGAGTATGGCGCTGAAATCCAGGCCACGCGCGGCCACGCGCTCGGCGACGGCGCGGGCCGCCAGGTCCGGCAGCCAGTCATCCACCAGCAGCATGCGGTGGTAATCGACCGCAATGCCGTGATGGCGCAGCGCATCGTGCCAGCCCTCGCAGCGCCGATCGATGGTGCGTCGGCCGGGCCGCATCAGAAACACCGTGTCGCGATGGCCCAGCCCGATCAGATGTTCGGTGGCCACGCGGGCCGCCGAGCGGTTGCAGGGGGTGACGCTCGATAGCCGCATCTCGGGGTCGTCGCCATTGACCAGCACCACCGGTTTGTCGAAGTCGCGGGCCGCCGCCAGCATCTCGTCATCGTCCAGCGTCAGGAACATCAGCCCGACGACCTGCTCGTTGTCGCGCGCTTCGGCGAGCACTGCCGCCTGTTCCGCCGGGTTGGCGATGGGGCGGGTCAGCAATTCCAGACCCAGCTCGGCGGCACGGGCATGCAGCCCTTCCAGCACATGCAGGGTGAATTGATTGCGCCCATAGTCGACGATGGCCGCGATCGAGGCGGCGACGATCACCTTCTGGCCGGTGGTCACCCAGGGCATCGCATAATTGGCCGCCTTGGCAGCGGCGAGAATCTTGGCGCGTAAGTCGGGACGCACGCCCTTGTCGCCGGCCAGCGCCCGAGAAACCGAACTCAGCGACACGCCGCATTGCGCGGCAATATCCTCCAGGCGGACGCGGCGCGTCCGGTTCAGGCGTGTTTCGACAGCATCGGCCATGGAGATCTCCCCGCTGACACACTGCAAATAATTTTCATATTGCGCAAACTATTTTGTCGTGGCTTGAATGGTAGCGGCAGCCATCCAGTAGAGACGGTGCCGAAGGGAGGAATTGGAACCATGGTTCTGGGTGCTGACGACAGCGGTCGGCTGGCTGGCAGTGTTACGGCGGTGGCGTCCAAATGAACGCGGCTTCCGGCCATCTGCGCCGGCCTTTGGGGCCAGGTGGATCGATCGGTCACTGGCAGGTCAGCGCCGTTGCAGACGAGCTCTATGACGTGCCGTGGGCGCCGATGCTGGGGGAGATGGACCCGTTCTTTTTCCTGACCAAGCACAAGAATTTTATTCCGCACGAATATCCCTGCCGCACGATTTTTGCCGAGCGCTGTCGTGGGCTGCGGCCCGAAGTGCGCGGGCAGTTCGAGCTGGCGCGGTACTGGTTGCCCTTCGGCTCGCCGCGGCTTGACCTCTCCGGCTTGTCAACGGCGGAGTAAAATCCGGCCATTAGGCGGAGCAAGACCAGGCCACCTTTGGCGCGCACATGAGACCGCCGGGAGGGCATAGCCCGAGCGGGGGTCTCATGTGCGCGTGCGATTTTT
>NZ_JBTMWV010000014.1:0-71724 GCF_054489345.1 Devosia sp. A369
ACGGTATAGATCCCCAACCCTCCTGCAAGCGTCGCAGAAGGAAGATAGGTGGCCGACTTTTACGCCGCCCGAAGCGGGACTATCCCGCCGCTACCGTGGACTAATTTTGCACCGCCGCTCTCAGCTGGAGCGCGACCGGGCGCAGCAGTCGCGCGTCCTCACGGCTCTTGTCGACGGCAGCAAGAGCTTCACCCCAGAGCAGATGGCTCAACTGAGGTCGATCATGACGGACGTTCTGGCTGACGCCGGGCTCCGCGTCGACGCTGCCGAGCAGCAGGATGAGGCTCGGCGGGACTTCATGTTCCTGCGAGCCTTCCGCCGAGCGGTGAACGGTCTGGCCGGCAAGATCGGCTGGCTGGTTATCGCTGCCGTTTTCGGTGCGGTGATCTGGCTGGTCACCGCGGGGCTGAACGCTTGGAGGGGCCTATAGGGGTGCGGATGGTTCATGCTCACGTCCCACATATCAACCGTGATACAGTCGGACGCTCGCTCAGAACGGGGCCGATGATAGGGGCGCAGATGTTTGTTGAAGCAATTTTGCCCGGGGCGCGTGAGCGGCTGGTGACCATCTCGGCGGAAGCACCCCTATTGGATGCGGCGCGGCTGCTAGGTAGCGGCACTGATCTGTTGGTGGTGTGCGGTGAGGCAGGCCGCCTTGTCGGCGTTATTACAAAAACCGACGTGGTGAGGCAGATCGGGCAATGTCAGGGCGCTGGCTGTACGACGCCGTTGGGATTCGCGATGACGCGAGATGTCTTGTTATGCAGGGCAGGGGACGTGTTGGAAACCCTGTGGCTTGACATGAATGCTCGGGGTTTGAAAAATATTCCGGTAGTTGACGCCGCCGATGCGCCAATAGGAGTTCTCAATGCCCGCGACATGCTGCAGGCGCTGCTCAGCCAGTCGGTCAATGAAGAATCGATGATGCGGGACTATGTGATGGGCGTCGGATACCGTTAAATTCGCTGGGACCACCGTGACAAAGGCCCCACTGATATGGGGCCTTCGCTTCGTCGTTTGAGGCTACCAGCGCTGCCGGCCATACCAGTCATCGATGTCCTTGCGCACCTCGTCCTTGGCCTTGCCGTAGCGCTCCTGGATTTTGCCTTCGAGCTGCTCACGGTTGCCATTGATCTGGGCTAGATCGTCGTCGGTGAGTTTACCCCACTGCGCTTTGATCTTGCCCGTCATCTGCTTCCAGTTACCTTCGACACGGTTCCAATCCATCGGAATCTCCTGTTGCAGTTGTGAAAAGACAACGAACGGGGTACGTCAGGGGTTCCCGGGGCGGGGTTCGGGCCCAAACAGCAAGCAGAGGCGCTGCGCGGGTGGGATAAGGGCTCGGCTGCCACTTCGTTGGCTAGTATGGGAAACCGGAAAAACCAAACTATTCCCTATGCCACCACGTCCGGTTGACGCGCGCTACGCCTCGTCATGCAAACGAGATATCGCGGAAAGAGTTCCTAGACTGAGTTTCCCGCGCGGAGGGCCTGCAGGTCAACAAAAAAGCCCCGCCGAGTGTTGGCAGGGCAAGTGACCGAAGATTGAAGGTAAACCTGCGACGGGGTGCATTATGCCGCAGGTTCGGCATATTAACGCCGCTAGGTACGTGCAGTTCCCCAACAAAAAGCCAGCGGTTGGGCAGGCACTGGGCCTAAGCTAGCATCGCCCCGAGCCGGCGCCAAACGCTGGGGCCACGATCCTCTGCGTAGCTTCGTAAGCGTCGGGCCAGACCTGCCCCGGTCATTGACCCCATATAGTGGCAATCGCAAAACAGGTGATGGGCCTCGTCGGCAGTCATTCCGAAAAAGTCCATTGTGTCACCAAGACGGTCACTTGCCAGCCCTTCGGCGCTAAGGGATGGTTCGTTGAACGCTACGGTCAACGGCGTGTTGATGCCGCTGTACTGACGCTGTTCATCGGCCGACAGATACTCGATCCTCCGGAGGGCGTTGAGGGGCCCAGCATGGCTTTCTAGCGCGTCAGCCCAGCGGGTCAGGCGCTCGTGACGCGACATCGGCTGGATGCCATCGAGCGACTGGACCAGATCGGCGGCGCGCATTTCTTGGGGGTTTTGGTACTTCATAAGTTCCTCCTTTCAGAGATACTCAAGCGTGCAGAATAGCACCCAGGGTTCTGCGGTTCAAATGTAGGGTGATCACAATGTTTGGGTGGGTTCCCGCTAGAGTGCGAGCGTCACTTCAACCTGCACCACCAGTCATCGCCGTCTGGCCAACGCCGGACCAAGCCCTCGGCGATCAGGATGTCCCCAACGTTGGGGACATCAATCCGAATGGTTGCCAGCCGTCGACCACGCAGGTTTTGTCGGCGGTGCTGGGCCGGTTGCCGCACATGGTCAGTTGGGCGGGCTGGGCGAAGGTGGGTAGCGTGCTGACCAGGAGCAGCACCAGCACTGTGAAAACTCGTGTCATTGCGGCATTCGCCATCGTCGGCGCCATCATCATGACCGGCTTCTGGGCTTGGATCAGTAGCGGGGGCAAAGGGGCCAGCTAGGCCGCTGGGCTCTGGAACAAAGGAGTGCACACGCCCTGGCCCTCGGTGCAGTCAACGACCCATGCCGTTTTCCACGCCCTTGGCGGGCGATGCGCTTGCAGACGCTCATTTCTTTTCGTCCGTCTCCAGATCGTCAAGTATCGATCCCACGGGCGCATCTGTTCCCGAAAACAGTTCATCGCGCCAATTCGACGCCTCAACCTTTGCCAGTGCGGCGTCTCTGGCGGCTTGGTCCATATCAGGCGACGATCTATAGGGTTGAGCTGAGTTAGCCGCTTGCTCGAAGTCCGCGTACAGATGAGCGATCCTATCCATCTGCTCTGCCATGATCCGAACAGACGGCTCAAAAGCCTCTTGAGCTTCGTTCGGGAGGCTGTCACGCCAATTCGCTAAAGTTTCGCCCAGTACAGACGTCACCAAGAACAGCTGAAACACCTGCTGGGAAACGTCATCTGATGCATCATCAAAAATCAGCCCGATCTTGCACAGCCGTCTGACTGCTTCGGAGCGTGTGGCTACTCGGTTCGCAAAACGCCAGTCATCGATGGCCGTCAATTCCTCATTCGACATCATTATTGGAATGCGGTTTTCTCGCGGAGCTTTGGCCATTGCTGCCTCCATTATCGCTGTGGTTGTGTAAAATCGGCACAAAAAGCACAAGCGGCGTTGACTTTTAACCTTACCAATGTGCGAATAGCAAATCGGCGCTTTTTGTGCCGATTTTGAAGCAGGAGGCGATAATGCGAACCAGACGGTTCACAATGATGCTGACCGAGATCGAGGGCAGGGCCCTCAATGACTACCGACACCATCATAAAATAGGCACGCTTTCGGAGGCTGCCCGGCAACTTATTGCCGGAGCTCTCATGACGGCGGCGCAGGCCGAAAATGAAAAAGGCCCGGCAGAGGCGGCAACCTCTCCGAGCCATGGTTCCAACGATCCCCGCTAAGGAAACGAATATGAACGAGAAAAACTATATTCCGCGAGAGCCTCCAGGTCTACCCGTCCAAACCGGGAACGTGCCGACTGGCACTACCATGACGACCCGCGACATCTCTGATCTGGTCGAGAAGCGTCATGATAACGTGATGCGCGACACGAAGGCGATGTTTGACGCCCTCGAAATGTCAGCCCTCAGTTTTGAGGGCTCCTATATCGGGGACAACGGCAAGTCATTGCCGCTCTACAATCTGCCCCGCGATCTGACTATGACCCTCGTCACCGGCTACAGCATTCCGCTTCGCAAGAAGGTCATCGACCGGCTGAATGAGCTGGAACGCAGGCAGCCTGATCCGTCGGCAGCGCTCAACAACCCCGCAACGCTCCGGCACCTGCTGCTGGAGAATGTCGAAAAGGTACTGGCCCTAGAGGCCGAGGTGGTCGGGCTCCAACCGAAAGCGGATTCCTACGATTTCCTGACCCGGGCTGATGGCACGATGTGCATCACAGACGCGGCGAAGGCCTTGGAGAAGCGCCCCAAGGATTTGTTTGCCTGGCTGCAGCAGCAGAAGTGGATCTATCGGCGGGCCGGCAATGGCCACTGGGTCGGATATCAAGACAAGATCCAGTCCGGCTTACTCGATCACCGAGTTGAAGAGGTGACCCGAGCCGATGGTTCTAGCAAAATCACGGAGCAGGTTCGCATCACCGCAAAGGGCATGGCGCGCCTGGGTGAGTTGGTGAGCAGGGCAGCCGCATGAACCTTCCCACCCTCAACATGGCCGACTGGTCGATCATCGACTTCGAGCTGGCTTTCGATGGCATCCGCCACCTGAGCAACGCATCGCTCTGGATGCAGAACCAGCCCCGCAGCTATGACAGCAAGCGAAGCAATTATCATCCCGGCGCAGACTTCATTGTGCAGGTGGGGGAGGACTGGTGCGCCAGTATCATCGACAGCTTGGTGAAGCGGCTCGAGGTGATCCGGTTCGACGACGCCGAACATGACGACCGGCGTATCCGCCTGCTGCTGATCTATTACGCGGACTTTGGCCCGTCGGGTGAATCGGTGACGAACCTGCTGGCGATGGCCGCGGCACAGTCGGCGCCTTTGGCGGCATAGCCGGAACGTTCACCCGTTACTCGCGTTCACTCCCCGTCGTGGGGTGTTGACGCTACCCATGATAGCCCCGGTGGAAACGCCGGGGCTTTTTTATGTGCCATGTGCCATTTCATGTGCCACGGACCAGCCGGGCCCCTTTGGAAACCCCCGGAAATCCTCGGTATCGCACGGCACACAAATGGCACATGGTGCGCACGAGAATTGGCGGCGCTGACCGCTTATGTATTTGATTTCGTTTGGAAAAAGATTGGCTGGGGAACCTGGATTCGAACCAAGATTGACGGAGTCAGAGTCCGCTGTTCTACCGTTGAACTATTCCCCAGCAAGGGTTTCCGGCGAGGCCGGCGGTATTTGGCGGGAGGCGGGTAAAGCGTCCGGCGCGGGCACTGCATAGACAATGCCCGAACAGATTGCAAGCGCCTCTGACGCAAGCTGTGGATAGCTTGTCGCCATTGCGCTTGCCCGCCCCTTGCACTACCGTCGTTCTCGACACGTTATAAACAGTGCGCCGGGCGCTGCCGGCTAGGCCGGTTCCGGCGACCGCGCACGACAGGAGACTTTCTGTGACCGATTCCGATCGGTCCGCTGCCGGCTATTCGTCGCTCGACGAACCGGCAATCCGTGCCCCGTCCAGTCCCGGACCGGCGGGGAGGGTAGGGGGCGACATGCTCTCACCCGCCGCGGACAGGCGGACGTCCAACGCCACCACTCCGCGCCGACACCGCGGGCCGGTTTACGCCGCGCTCGATCTTGGCACCAATAATTGCCGCCTGCTGATCGCCCGCCCGCATGACCATGGCTTTCGCGTGCTCGATGGCTTTACCCGAATCGTCCGGCTGGGCGAGGGGGTTTCGGTCACCGGACGGCTGAGCGAAGCCGCCATGGACCGCACCATGGATGCGCTGCGCCAGTGCCGCAACAAGCTGCGCGAGCATCAGCCCATTCGCATGCGGCTGATCTCCACCGAAGCCTGCCGCGCCGCCGAGAATGGCCTGGCCTTTCTGGCCCGGGTCAAGCATGAGCTGGGCTTGGAGCTGGAGATCGTTGATCGCCGTACCGAGGCCGAGCTGGCGGTGACCGGCTGTGCCGACCTCATCGAGGGGGGCGCTGCCGGCGCCCTGATGTTCGATATTGGCGGCGGTTCCTCCGAATTGGCCTGGCTCGATTTTCGCGGTGGCCGGCCCAAGGCGCAGGGCCGCATGTCGGCGTCGATCCGCTCCTGGCAGTCGCTGCCGGTCGGCGTGGTGTCGATTGCCGAAAAATTCGGCGGCATCGATGTGACGCCGGCGGTGTTCGAGGCGATGGTGGCCCATGTCTCCGAGCATCTGCGCCAGTTCCGCGGCCGTGAAAAGCTGCGCCAGATGATTGCTAATCATCCGGTGCATCTGATCGGCACCTCGGGTACCGTGACCACGCTGGCCGGGCTGCATCTGGGCCTGGAACGCTATGAGCGCCAGAAGGTGGACGGCTTGTGGATGAAGCGCGCCGAAGTCGATGATACGATGAAGGTGCTACTGGCCATGTCCTATGAGCGCCGCATGGCCCATCCCTGCATTGGCCGGGACCGGGCTGATCTGGTGCTGCCGGGCTGCGCTATTTTCGAGGCGATCCGGCGGGAATGGCCGACGGAGCGTGTTCGCGTGGCCGATCGTGGCTTGCGTGAAGGTATTTTAATTTCGCTGATGGACGCGGACCGCGCCCATAATCGGGCGTCGCGGTACCCGCGGAGGACTGGCAATGGTGGATAAAGCTCTCGGTACTGGCGGACGCAAGTCCGAACGGGACCTCAAGATTCGGGTGAAGACGGCCAAGGGTCGCAAGGTGTCGTCGACGATCTGGCTCGAACGCCAGCTCAACGACCCCTATGTGGCGCGGGCTCGCTCGGAAGGCTATCGCTCGCGCGCCGCCTTCAAGATCAAGGAGATGGACGAAAAGCATCACCTGTTCCGCAAGGGCATGCGCATCGTCGATCTGGGCGCCGCGCCGGGCGGCTGGTCGCAGGTGGCGGCCAAGGCCATCGGCTCCACCGAGGCCAATCCGCTGATCGTCGGCATCGACTATCTGGAGATGGACCCCATCCCCGGTGTCACCCTGCTGATGAAGGATTTCACCGATGAGGACGCGCCGGCGGCGCTGATTGCTGCCATGGGTGGCAAGAAGGCCGATCTGGTGATGAGCGACATGGCCTGGCCGACCACTGGCCACCGCCCGACCGACCACCTGCGCATCGTGCAGCTGATCGAGATCGCCGCCGCCTTCGCGCTCGACGTGCTGGCGCCGGGCGGCTCGTTTGTCGCCAAGGTGTTCCAGGGCGGCACCGAGCATGAGCTGCTGCATATGCTCAAGCGCCACTTCAAATCGACCTTCCACGCCAAGCCGCCTTCCAGCCGCTCCAATTCGGCCGAGGCCTATCTCATCGCCAAGGGTTTCAAGGGCACCAACGATACCGTGCCCGGCGAAGGCGAATACGACCGCTAGTCGCTCGGCGGCAACAGGCTGAAAACCACAAGAAAGCCGTCAGCATGCTGGCGGCTTTTGCTTGCGCGGTTATGGGGGCTATATCCCGGCTAATGCGCGTGCGGACCACGGGTTAGCGCCTGTCCGGCATCCTTGGGCAGGCGCAAGAACATCACCGTCGAAATGGCGCAGATAGCGCCGACGACGAAGAAGGCGGCGTGGAAATCCGACAGGATCAGCTCGCCCCCGCCGCGTAGCGCATTGGCGGCTTCCAGCACCCCGCCGCCCACGGCAATGCCCAGCGCCATGGTCAGCTGCCCGCTCACCTGGTTGATCACATTGGCCTGGCCGGCATCCTTGTCCTCGACATCGGCGAACACGAAAGCGCTGGAGCCGGTCCAGAAGGTCGAGTTCCAGAAGCCGGTAAAGACCAGCACCGACAGGATCAGCGGTATCGGCGTTTCGGGGGTGTAGAGCCCCATGGCAAGGATGCCGAGGGCCGAGACGGCGGTGGAAATCACCAGCGAGGTCTTGAAGCCGATGGATTTGAAAATCCAGGTGGCAAAGAATTTGGCGATGATCGCGCCGACGGCGCCGGCAAAGGTCACCATGCCGGAGTCAAACGGCGTCATGCCGAAAGCCAGCTGCAGCATCAGCGGAAACAGGAACGGCGTCGCGCCCTGACCCAGCCGGAAGGCCGCGCCGGCCACCACCGCACTGCGGAAATAGGGCAGGCGGAACAGCCGCAGATCGAGCAGCGGATTGTCGCCGGTCAGCGCATGGCGGGCATAGAGAACGCCAATGCCGATGCCAATCGCGGTGGCGATCACCCCGATAATCGGCGGCAGCGCCGGCAGGCTGATCACCGCCGTGCCGAAGGCAAACAGCGCGAAGGCGGTTCCCGCCAGGAAAAAGCCTGGCAAATCAATGGCGCGCGGCGCATTGCGCTGGGTTTCCGGCAAAAACAGCCCCACCAGCACCACCCCGACAATGCCGATCGGCACATTGATCAGGAAGATCCAGTGCCAGCTCAGATAGGTGGTGAGAAAGCCGCCAAACGGCGGCCCGGCAATCGGGCCGATCAGCCCGGGAATGGTCAGCCAGGCCATGGCATGGACCAGCTGGTGGCGCGGCGTGGCCCGCACCAGCACCAGCCGGGCAATCGGCGTCATCATGGCGCCGCCCATGCCCTGAATGAAGCGGGCGACCACGAAGGCCAGCAGCGAATCGGAGAAGGCACAGGCAATCGAGCCCAGCACGAACACCACCATGGCGATGCGGAACACGTTGCGCGAGCCGAAGCGGTCGGCCATCCAGCTCGAAATCGGCACGAAGATGGCCAGCGCCACCAGATAGGCGGTCAGCGCCAGCTTGAGCGAAATCGGATCGGTGCCCAGATCGTCGGCAATGGCCGCCAGCGAGGTGGCAATGACGGTCGCGTCCATGTTTTCCATGAACAGCGCCGTGGCGAGGATGAGGGGAACGATACGCGACACAGCCATATTGCCGGGATTATCCCGGTCACTCCCTGTGGATGACGGCGCCCTGATGGCCCGAAACATTGTTGCCGGCATTGGGCGGCAATCGGAAATAAATCAGACCGGCCAGGATGCTGAGGCCGCCGACCACGAAAAACGCGATCTGGAAATCGATGAGGTCGAGCGCGCTGCCGCGCAGCCGCATGCTGACTTCGAGCACGCCGCCGGCCATGGCCACCCCGAATGCGATGCTCAGCTGCTGGCACACGGCAACGATGGCCGTGGCCTGGCTGGCGTCTTCGTCGTCGACATCGGCATAGCCCATCGCGTTGGAGCCGGTGAACAGCACGGAGCGCAGCACGCCGCCCAGCAGCAGCACGGCCATGATCACCGGGACGGGCGTGGCGGCATTAAAAAACCCCTGCGCCGCGATCAGCGCCCCGCCACCGACGGCCGCTATGCCCAGTATCAGCGGAAAGCCGAACCGCTTGAACACCCGCTCGGCGACGAACTTGCTCATGATCGCGCCAAAGGCGGAAACGAAGGTGATGGCGCCGGACTGGAACGGATTGAGGCCAAAGCCGAGCTGCAACATCAGCGGCAGCAGAAACGGCAGCGCCCCGACGCCGATGCGGAACAGCGAGCCCCCGGTAATCGAGGCGCGAAACAGCTTGTGGCGGAACAATTGCGGGTCGAGCAGCGGAAATGCCGTCCGCTTGGCATGCGACAGATATAACAGGCCAGCGGCCACGCCGACGGCAATGGTCAGATAGCCATAGGCGATTGGCAGCGCCGGCAGGCTCACAACTGACAGCCCGAACACCGTGCCGGAAAAGGCGATGGCGGCCAGCAGGAAGCCGGTGACGTCGATGGGGCGCGGATTGCGCGCATCGGGGACCTTAAGGAAAATCCCGGCCAGGATCACCCCGGCAATGCCGATGGGAATATTGATCCAGAAAATCCAGTGCCAGCTGAGATAGGTGGTGAGAAAACCGCCGATCAGCGGCCCGGTCAGCGGCCCCAGCAGGCCCGGCACGGTCAGCCACGCCATGGCCGACACCAGCTCGCTGCGCGGCGTCGAGCGCACCAGCAGCAGCCGGCCCACCGGCGTCATCATCGAGCTGCCAATGCCCTGAAAGAAACGGGACAGCACGAAGCTCTCCAGCGAAAACGAGAAGGAGCAGGCCAGCGAGCCGAGCATGAACACCACGATGGCCAGCCGGAAAATAGTCTTGGCACCGAAGCGGTCGGCCATCCAGCCGCTGATCGGAATGAAAATCGCCAGCGACACGAAATAGGCGGTCAGCGCCAGCTTCAGCGCAATCGGGTCCGTGCCGATATCGGCCGCAATCGCCGGCAGCGAGGTGGCAATGACGGTCGAATCCATCTGTTCCATGAACAGGGCGACCGCAAGAATGAGGGGGGTGACGCGGATCAGGACACTGGGACCGGCAAGGAATCGGGATGCGCCAATATGTGGCAGGCATAATATGGACTGTGGACCAGAGGCTGGAAAGGCTATTTGCCCTAGTCCTTCCGTCCACATTTGCCCCGTCCTCGTCGAGGCATGCGTTCGCCGCTGGGCCGCCCCGCCTTGCACGCGGTGGCCGCCCCCTATGCAAGCCGGCCCCCCGGTGCTATTGACCCTCGCCAACCTGAACCCGCCGCAAACGTCGGCCCGGTTCACACTCCAACATTTCTGATCATATCAGAAGGCAGGAAAGGTCTGGCCTTGGCGAAGATTATTACCACCATCACCGGCGATGCGGCGCTAACCTTCGATGACGTGCTGCTGCAGCCGGCGCGCTCTGACATCCTGCCCACGGAAACCGACATTTCCACCTATGTCACCAAGGACATAGCGCTCAATCTTCCCATCATCAGTTCAGCCATGGATACCGTCACCGAGAGCGGCATGGCCATTGCCATGGCGCAGGCCGGCGGCTTGGGCGTCATCCACAAGAACCTCACCACCGCCGAGCAGGCCGAGCAGGTCCGTCAGGTCAAGTCGTTCGAATCCGGCATGGTGGTCAATCCGATCACCATCGGCCCCGACGCCACGCTGGCCGATGCGCTGTCGCTGATGCAGGTCAACCGCATTTCCGGCATTCCGGTCGTCGAAAACGGCGGCAAGGGCGGTCGCGCCATCGGCAAGCTGGTCGGCATCCTTACCCACCGCGACGTGCGCTTCGCCTCCCATCCGGCGCAGCCGGTCAGCGAGCTGATGACCCACCAGAATCTGGTCACCGTGCGCGACGGCATCTCCAAGGAAGAAGCCAAGGTGCTGCTGCACACGCACCGCATCGAAAAGCTGCTGGTGGTCGACGCCGGTTATCGCTGCACCGGCCTGATCACCGTCAAGGATATCGAAAAGGCCCAGCTCAACCCAGACGCCGTCAAGGACGAGCAGGGGCGCCTGCGCGTCGCCGCCGCCTCTACGGTCGGCGACCAGGGCTTTGAGCGCTCCATGGCCCTGATTGACGCCGGGGTGGACCTTCTGGTCATCGACACCGCCCACGGACACTCGGTGCGCGTCGCCGAGGCCGTCGAGCGCGTCAAGCGCGAGAGCAATTCCACTCGCATCGTCGCCGGCAACGTCGCCACCGCCGAGGCAGTCAAGGCGCTGATTGATGCCGGCGCGGATTCGATCAAGGTTGGTATCGGCCCCGGCTCGATCTGCACCACCCGCATCGTCGCCGGCGTCGGCGTTCCCCAGCTCGCAGCCGTCATGGCCTGCGCCGAGGAGGGGGCCCGTCACGGCATCCCGATCATCGCCGACGGCGGAATCAAATACTCAGGCGATATGGCTAAGGCATTGGCCGGTGGTGCTTCTTGCGTCATGGTCGGCTCACTTCTGGCCGGCACCGACGAGAGCCCCGGTGAGGTTTATCTCTACCAGGGCCGCTCCTATAAGTCGTATCGCGGCATGGGTTCGGTCGGCGCCATGGGCTCCGGTTCGGCCGATCGCTACTTCCAGCAGGATGTGCGCGATCAGATGAAGCTGGTGCCTGAAGGCATCGAAGGCCAGGTGCCCTACAAGGGTTCGGCCGGTGCCGTGCTGCATCAGCTCGCCGGCGGCTTGCGCGCCTCGATGGGTTATACCGGCGCCCACAATCTCAAGGACTTCCGCGACAATTCGGTGTTCGTGAAAATCTCCGGCGCTGCGCTCAGCGAAAGCCACGTCCACGACGTCATCATCACCCGCGAAGCCCCCAACTACCGCAGCGGCCGCTAAGCAGCCCGCTTTCGTCTCTCCCCACCCACGGTGTCACCCCGGCCTTGGAGCCGGGGCCCATCCTGAGATAGGGCGGCCGCCCGCAAGGGATTGAACATTCAATCGCGTGAATTGCAGCGCGGCGCACGGTGACGGTCAAAACAAAACCCGCGGATCGCTCCGCGGGTTTTTCTTATTTTGATTGGCTTAACCCAGTCGACGCTTGCGCTTGTCGTCATACGGGTTCTTTTCACTGCCGGCGCGGATCCACAGCCGGATCGGCGTACCCTTTATGTCAAAGGCTTCCCGCATCCCGTTGATCAGATAGCGCTGATAGGCCATCGGCAGCGCTTCCGGCCGCGAGGCGAAGATGATGAAGCTCGGCGGCCGCGTCTTGGCCTGCGTCATGTAGCGCAGCTTGAGGCGACGGCCCGACACGGCCGGGGGCGGATGTCCATCGATCATGCCGGCCAGCCAGCGATTCAGTCGCGCCGTCGAGACGTGCGAGTTCCAGCTGCGCTCGATGGTGAAAATCGCGTCCATCAGCTTGTCGATATTCTTGCCGGTGAGGCCCGACAGCGTCACCAGCGGCACGCCGCGCAGCTGCGGCAGCAGGCGGTTGCAGGCTTCGCGCAGATGCGCCAGCGTTTCGTTCTTGTCTTCGATCAGGTCCCATTTGTTGAGCGCGATCACCAGGGCGCGACCTTCGCGCTCCACCAGATCGGCCAGCGCCAAGTCCTGCTTTTCGAAGGGGATGGTGGCGTCGAGCATCAGCACGACGACTTCGGCATATTGGATCGAGCGCAGGCTGTCGCCCACGGCCAGCTTTTCCAGCTTCTCGGTGACGCGGGCGCGGCGGCGGATACCGGCGGTATCGACAAGGTTGATCACCCGGCCTTCCCATTCCCACGGCACCAGAATCGAGTCGCGGGTGATACCGGCCTCGGGACCGACCAGCACGCGCTCTTCGCCGACCATGCGGTTGATCAGCGTCGACTTGCCCGCATTGGGACGGCCGACAATGGCGACGTTGAGATAGCGATTGGGGTTCCAGCGCAGGGTCGCTTCGTCGCCTTCGCCTTCCAGCATGTCCTCGGTGATGTCGATGTCGGTTTCCGGCATCGCGTCGAGATCGCCGATCTCGGTCGCTTCCTTTTCGGCCGCCATGCGGTCGATGGTGGACGAAACGATCGAATAGAGTTCCGACAGGCCCAGCCCGTGTTCCGCCGACAGCGCGATGGCTTCGCCGAAGCCCAGCTTATAGGCCTCGACCAGCCCGGCCTCGGCCGCGCCGCTCTCGGCCTTGTTGCCGACCAGATGCACGTCCTTGCCGGCTTTGCGCAGCACCTGCGCAAAGCGCTGGTCCAGCGGCATCACGCCGACGCGGGCGTCGATCATGAACAGGATGACATCGGCTTCCCGAATCGCCAGCTCGGTCTGCTGGCGCATGCGGTCTTCCAGACTCCCATCGGTCACGTCTTCGTAGCCGGCGGTATCGAGAATGCGGAAGGTCAGGTCCGCGATGCGGCCCTCGGCTTCGCGGCGGTCGCGGGTGACACCGGGCGTGTCATCGACCAGCGCAATTTTGCGCCCGACGAGGCGGTTGAACAGAGTGGATTTGCCGACGTTCGGGCGACCGACAATGGCGACGGTGACGGTCATGCGAGTAAGGTTCCGATCCGGCGGGAGGCGAGACAGCCGCTATTGCGCGGCTGGCGCGGCCTCGGTGGTGGCAGCGGGGGCGTCGGCAGCCGGGGATTCGGCGGCAGGCGTCTCGTCGCTGACGATGGCATCAATGGCGGTAGCGGCTGCTTCGGCGTCGGCATCGGCCGGCGTTTCGGTCAGCACACCCTGCGACAGCAGCTGGGCGAGGTAGTAACCCATGCGGTTGCGCACTGAATTCTGGGTCAGCGGGTCGTTGATCACGGCCTCGAAGCTGGCCTGCGCGGCGGCGAAGTCGCCGGCCTTGTACTGTGCCAATCCCAGGGTTTCGCGCGCCGCATTGCGCAGCGCATTGCCCTCGACGGCGATGCTGCCGACGCGCGATTCGACATCGGCCAGGGTGCCGGTATCGACCATCAGCGTGCCGCCCAGCACCAGCGCCAGCTCACGCAGGCGGGCGTTGGACTGGCTATTGGCCAGCGCGTCATAAGCGGCCACGGCGTCGGCGGTGTTGCCCTCGCGGGCCAGCACGCCGGCCTTGCGGAACTGCGCCAGCACCGGATAGCTGCCCGAGCCATCGGCCATCAGCGTATCGAGCTGCGTCTGGGCCGCGACGAGATCACCGCCATCGATCAGCTCGAAAGCGCTGTACAACTCGTCGGACGACTGCGCGGCATTGTTGGCGTGATACCAGGTCCAGCCTTCATTGACCGCGACAAGCGCCACGACGCCCACGGCAGCGCCGATCACATAGGGAGCAAACCGACGCCACAGGGCGCGCATACGATCGCTGCGCAGCTCCTCGTCGATTTCTTGGAAGATATTGTCCTGGGACATGGCCTGCCTAAAGTCACTGGCTGAATTGGGCGCACGTTTAGCACGCTGTCGGGCGAAAGCAAATGCGCCCAGGGCATGGGTTCCCGGCCAATTCGCTTGGCTAAAGCTTTATCTATTAAGCTTAGGCTGAGGATCGCCTGCCGTGACCGGCAATCGCCGCTATAATCAGGCCGCGGACACCAGAGTAAACCAGCATGACCAAAGGCCGGGTCGAAACCATCGACGTCTTTCGCGGTATCGCCATCCTGATGGTGGTGATGTTTCATTTTACCGCCCGCCTGCCGGCCTATTCCCTCAACATCACCGAAGGCGCGCCATTGCCGGTGTTTTTCGGCTGGGTCGGGGTGTATTTCTTCTTCATCATCTCGGGCTACTGCATCTTCATGACGCTGGAGCGCTCGGCGACGGTCGGAATATTCCTGGCGCGGCGCTTTTCGCGCATTTATCCCGCCTTTTTTGCCGCCGGACTGCTGCTCTTCGTCTTCGGGCTGGTCGCCTATATTCCCAGCGTTCCCGAAGCTCACTTCCATGTCATCCCGCCCAATCTGCTCGATGTGCTGATGAATCTGTTCTTCATCGGGGAGATTGGCGAGTGGGTCGATGGTTCGTTCTGGTCCATCGCCGTGGAAGTGAAATTCTACCTGCTGGTGGCGATTCTGGCCGGCGTCTTCACCGATCGAGCCCGCTTCACCACGGTGTTTGCCTGGCTGGCCATCGTTATGGCCCCAATCTGGGCAGTCTCGACCCTGTTTTCCCATCTGGGCAGCGGTCCGGTGACGCCGCAATCCATGCTGAAATTCCTCGCCATCGCGCCCTATCTGACCTTCTTCGCCGTCGGCATTCTCGGCCGGCAACTGGAGAACGGCGCCCCGCAGGTCCGCAACCTGCTGCTGGCCAATCTGGTGCTGTCCACCGCCGTGGTCTGGATCGAGGCCTATTCCTTCGAACTGCATGATGGCGGTCTCAGCGCCAGCGTCTGCGCACTGGCCTATCTTGGCCTGACCCTGCTGTTCGTCCGCTTTGTCTCGGGCGGCTCGATCCCGCATGTGCCCGGCCTGTCCTCGGCCGTGGCCAAGGTCGGGCTGCTCAGCTTCTCCTGGTATCTGATCCACGAAAATATCGGCATCAGCTTCCTGACCACGCTGGATATCTATCTGCCGGCCCAAATCGCTCTGGTGCTGGCGATGATCTCGACCTTCTGCATTGCCGTGGTCTTCGCCCATCTGGTCGAACACCGCTTCCGCAAGCCCGTCGAAAAACTGGCCATGACCATTCTGGATTGGCTAGGCAACCAAGGCCGCGGCCTGAGCCTCCTGCGCAACGCCCCGCTGGCCGTTGCACCCGCAGCGGCTGAATAGGCATTAGCCCAGCACCCACTCTCCCAGATAGTCCGGCCGTCGCATTCCCGGCGTGGTGTGCACCAGCCAGAATGCCCGCACCGGCCAACGATAGGCCCGCCGTAGCGGTGTCTCTGGCAGCCGCTCGGGGCTGTACCAGATCGTCAGATGCGGCACGACCTTGCGCGGCCCAACCGGCAGGCCGAGCCGCTGCAGCTGTTGCCGAATGTCGCCATAGAGCCCCAGCAAATCATGCGCGCCATTACTGCAGGTCAGCACGGTTGGAAATTGCCTTCGCCCGCCCGTTCCGGCTCGCTTGCCGGACAAGCTCAGCACCTGGTCAAAACTGACGGTGAACCCCGGCCGCCGCACGGCCCCGCCAGCCTCAAGCGCTTCGTCCAGCCGATCCTGCGTAATTTCCCGGCCTTGCTGCACACAGTGGAGCGAGACATGCAGCCGATCGGCTCGTACCAGATTGCGCGCCCCAACACGCCGTGCCAGCAGCATCGCGCCGCGTTCAATGTCCTGCGCCACGGCCGGCGGCGGCACCAGGGTGAAATAATAGCGATGGTCCAGCGCCCGCTGGGTCGCTGCATCTTGAGGCGGCGCGCCGCCGAAAAGCTCCAACTGCATATCCATGATGGCACCGTTTGTTCTCTATTTGTTCTAAAATAGAGCGGCCGCAATGGAGCGTCAATCGTGTCATAGATCACGATCTGATCCCGCGAGGGCGGGATCGGCATGTGGTTAGGGCAGGCTGGCGCTTCCCGCCTGCGCGGGAAGCTGGGACGTCTCAGCTAAACTAGCTGCGGCTTATTCCCACTCGATGGTGCCGGGCGGCTTGCTGGTCACGTCATAGACGACGCGATTGATGCCGCGCACTTCGTTGATGATGCGGGTGGCGGTCTTGCCGAGAAAGTTCATGTCGAACTGGTAGAAATCGGCAGTCATACCATCGACCGAGGTCACCGCGCGCAGCGCGCAGACGAACTCATAGGTCCGCCCGTCGCCCATGACGCCGACGGTCTGCACCGGCAGCAGCACGGCAAAGGCCTGCCAGATCTTGTCATACTGGCCCGACTTGCGGATTTCATCGAGATAGATGGCGTCGGCCCGGCGCAGCAGGTCGAGTTTTTCCGGGGTGATGCCGCCGGGGCAACGGATGGCGAGGCCCGGACCGGGGAAGGGGTGGCGGCCGATAAAGCTCTCGGGCAGGCCCAGCTCACGGCCCAGCGCCCGCACTTCATCCTTGAACAGCTCGCGCAGCGGCTCGACCAGTTCCATATTCATGCGCTCGGGCAGGCCACCCACATTGTGGTGGCTCTTGATGGTCACCGAGGGACCGCCGGTGAACGACACCGATTCGATCACGTCGGGATAGAGCGTCCCCTGGGCCAGGAACTTGGCGCCGCCGAGCTTCTTGGCTTCCGCCTCGAAGGTTTCGATGAACAGCCGGCCGATGATCTTGCGCTTGGTCTCGGGGTCCGACTGGCCCTCCAGCTCGCTCAAAAACACCTTGGACGCGTCCACATGCACCAGCGGGATATTGTACTGGTCGCGGAACATGGTGACGACCTGTTCGCTCTCATTGAGCCGCATCAAGCCGTGGTCGACATAGATGCAGGTCAGCTGGTCGCCGATGGCTTCGTGGATCAGCACGGCAGCGACCGAGGAATCGACCCCGCCCGACAGCCCGCAAATCACCTTGTTGCTGCCGACCTGGGCGCGGATCTTCTCGACCATCTTGCTGCGATAGGCCGACATGGTCCAGTTGGACTCGATGCCGCAAATCTGGTGGACGAAATTGGCGTAGAGCTTGCCGCCGTCCGGGGTGTGCACCACTTCGGGGTGGAACTGCACCGCCCAAATGCGGCGCGCCTCATTGGCGATCATGGCATAAGGCGCGTTGGCCGAGGTGCCGACGACCTCAAAGCCCTCGGGCAGGGCCACGACGCGGTCGCCATGGCTCATCCACACCTGATGCTCGCTGCCCAGCTCCCACACGCCGTCATACAGCGCGCTAGCCTTGTCGACCTTGACCTCGGCGCGGCCGAATTCGCGGTGATGGCCGGCCTCAACCGTGCCGCCCAGCGCCACGCAGAGTGCCTGCTGGCCATAGCAGATGCCCAGGATCGGCACATTGGCGTCCAGGATCGACTGATCGATGGTCGGCGCGTGCTCGTCCAGCGTCGACGCCGGGCCGCCCGAGAGCACGACGCCCTTGGGCTGCATCGCTTCCATGGCCGCTGCAGCGTTCTGGAACGGATGGATTTCGCAATATACCCCGGTCTCGCGAATTCGACGCGCAATCAGCTGAGTGACTTGCGAACCAAAGTCGACGATGAGGATTGATTGCGGGCGGGCGGAGGGGTCAGGGTTTTGCATGGCGAGCCATTATCGCCGTGGCGTAGATTCCGCAAGCCTCACGCGTGCAACACAGGCTTGCGATTGGTCTTTGGTGGCGCTGGCGCTAGTTCAGGATCGCGATCGACAGGTTCAGCAGCGTCGCAAAGCCGACCCAGGCCGCATAGGGCACGAACAACCAGGCTGCGGTGGGATCATCGTCCCGCGCCGTCAGGATAAACGCCAGGATCAGCGCCAGCAGCGCCACGATCACGACAGCCGCCGGCCACAGCATTTGCCCGATGAACCAGATCGGCGACCACGCCCAGTTGAGCGCCATCTGGGCGAACCAGATTTTCATCGCCTTGCTGCCGGCGTCGATCATCCAGATGCGCCAGCCCGCCACCGCGATCATCACATAGAGCGCGAACCACACCGGCGCGAAAATCCAGTTCGGCGGATTGAAGGGCGGCTTGGTCAGCCCGGCATACCATTCGCCCGGCACCGATTGCGTCCCGATCAGCGCGCCAACGCCGATCACCACGACGAGAAAAACCCCCAGGGTGAGCCAGGGGCGGGGTGTCTTGTAGTCGGCAAGCGAGGGCGTGGTCATGGGTCAAAAACTCGATGGAGAGAGCACTGCTCCATCAACGCGCCACACGCCGTAGAGTTCACCTATTGCGTCGGGCTGCAGTCCGCCTGCGCGATGCTCAGCGCGCCCTTGGTCCCATCGGCCGCGACATAGCTCAGCTCCACGCTGCTTTCATCCGCCGCCCAGGCCGCCGTCACCGCCTCAAACAGCGGCTGATTGCCCTCCAGCGCCAGCTGACAACCTTGACGCTGGCCGCCAACATCGAGGATCGCCACACGCGTGCAGCCAGTCTCGCCACATAGCTCGCCCAGCTCCAGCCGCACCGCGCCGGAGGGCGAGACCAGATCATGTCGCGTATCGGGGGCAGGGAACATGAACCACACGGCGGCCAGCGCTGCCACAATCAGCAGCGCCGCCCCCGCCACAAACCCCCATAGGGGAATGCCGGTTTCCTGCGTGTCGGTGGTCATGCCACCTGCCGCAAGGCGTTCACATAAAACCCGTCGGTGCCGGTCAGTCGCGGCGTCAGCGCAATGCCCGACTGCGCGGTCGCCAGCTCGGCCGGCAATTCGGCGCCAAACGCCGCCTGCCACAATTCTTCCGGTGCCACCGAGGCAAAGCCCGGATGGGCGGCGATGAAAGCCGCGACCTGATCATCATTCTCCTCGGGCAGGATCGAGCAGGTGATATAGACCAGCGTGCCGCCCGGCTTGAGAAAGCGCTGCGCCTCGGCAAGGATTGCCGCCTGTTCACCGATCCGCTGCGCCAACAGTTCCGGCGACAGTTTCCATTTTGTGTCCGGCCGCCGCCGCCAGGTTCCGGTGCCGGTGCAGGGCGCGTCGATCACCACCCGGTCCATTTTGCCCACCAGATCATCCAGCGCGCCCGGCTGCGGCGCCCGCACCTGCACATTGCGCGCGCCATTGCGCTTGAGCCGGTCATAGATCGGCGCCAGCCGGTTACGGTCGCTGTCAAAAGCAAAAATCTGGCCCTTATTGGCCATGGCCGCCGCCAGCGCCAAACTCTTGCCGCCCGCGCCGGCGCAGAGGTCCAGCACCTGCTCGCCCGGCTTGGCCCCGGCCAGTGCCGCCACGATCTGGCTGCCCTGGTCCTGCACCTCGAACCAGCCCTTGAGGTAGCCCTCATCGGTGGTGACATTGGGCGTCCGCGCATCGCGCGGCCCGGCCGGCATAGTCACGCCCACCGGCGAAATCGCCGTCTCCTGCGGATTGAACCGCGCCAGCGACTTCATCACCCGCTCGCGACTGGCCTTGAGGCTATTGGCCCGCAAATCCAGCGATGGCCGCCCGGCCATGTCCTGTCCCTCGGCAATCCAGTTGTCGCCAAACGCCCGCTGCAGCGATGGCGTCAGCCATTCCGGAACATCGGCCAGCACCCAGCCCGGCGTATCGTCATTCAACTCGCCCACCGCGCGGGCCATTTCATCTTCGCTCAGCGCCTCGGGCGCATGGCTGTCGCTGGCAAAACTCTCATTCAGCGCCGCCGGGTCTTCATTCCAGTCGCGCACCGCGACGGCCAGCACCAGCGCACGCGGGCTGTCGCTGCCCATCAGCGCGGCGTGCGAGGCGCGGCGGCGCAGCGCGTCATAGACCAGATTGCCGATGGCGGCGCGGTCGCCGGCCCCGGCAAAGCGGTTATTGATTCCCCAGGCTTTGAGCGCTTCCGACACTGGACGCTTGCGCGTTTCCACGTCGGTCAGCACAGCAATGGCAGCAGACAGGCGACCGGGAAGACGCATTTGGGACACTCGCGAGTTACGGAAAACACTAGGCAATACGAGCCATAGCCGCAGAAGCGCCCGCACCACAAGACCTGCTGCCGCAGGGCGGAAATGCCCGCCGCCGACTGGCCGCGACTAATTTTCCAGACCCATGGTGTAAGCGGGCGCTTTACCCTTATATTGCACCGGCACAAGCGACCCGATGCTGAGAGCGGGGCCGCATCCATATGAAAACACCTTGTACGTAGAAATATTGATCGTCGTCGTTCTGACCATCGTCAACGGCCTGTTGGCAATGTCGGAACTGGCCGTCGTTTCCGCCCGACCGGCCCGCCTGCGCGGCATGGCCGACCAGGGCAACAAGGGCGCCGCCATCGCCATCGCCCTCGCTGAAGACCCGGGCAAGTTCCTGTCTTCCGTTCAAATCGGCATTACCCTGGTGGGCATCCTGTCCGGCGCCTTCTCGGGCGCCACGCTGGGCCTGCGCCTCACCAATTGGCTGCAAACGGTCGGCGTGGCGAACAATGTCGCCGATGTGCTGGGCGTCGGCGTCGTGGTGCTGCTGATCACCTATATCTCGCTGATCATCGGCGAACTGGTCCCCAAGCAGATTGCCCTGCGCGATGCCGAAGGCGTTGCCGCCCGCGTCGCCCCGTCGATGAAACTGCTGGCCGCCGTTGGCTCGCCGGTGGTCTGGGTGCTCGATGTTTCCGGCAAGGGCGTGTTGCGCCTCTTGGGCCAGCACGGCGAGTCCGATGAGAAGGTCACCGAAGAAGAGGTCAAGACCATCATTGCCGAGGCCACCACGGCCGGCGTGATCGAGAGTGACGAACATTCGATGATCTCGGGCGTCATGCGTCTGGCCGACCGTTCGGCCCGTGGCCTGATGACGCCGCGCCTCGATGTCGACGTCATCGACCTCTCCGACGATAGCGATGAGCTGCGCCGCACCATTCTCGACACCCATCGCTCACGCCTCTTGGTGCAGGACGGCGATGCCGATTCCATCATCGGCGTGGTGGCGATCAAGGACATTATCGGCGTCTTCGCCAATGGCCTGCCGCTCGAAATTCGCAAATTCGTCCAGCCGGTGCCGGTGGTGATGGACCATGCCGATGCGCTGGACGTGGTGCGCGCCATCCGCAATTCCACCGTGCATATGGCGCTGGTGGTCGATGAATACGGCCATTTCGAAGGCATCGTCACCTCGGGCGATATCCTTGAAGTCATCACCGGCGTGTTCCAGGAAGAAACCGGTGATGACCCGGCTTTGGTCCGCCGCGAAGACGGGTCCTATCTGGTGGCCGGCTGGATGCCCGTCGACGAATTCGGCGACCGCCTCAAGCTGTCCATCGCCCGCGACGGCAAATACGAAACTGTCGCCGGCTACGTGCTCTCCATCATCAACCGCCTGCCGGCCGTTGGCGAAACCTTTGAGCATAATGGCTGGAAATTCGAAGTCATGGACCTCGACGGCCGCCGCATCGACAAGATTCTGATGACCAAGCTGGACTAGGGGCAGGGCCCCAAGAGTGGAGCGACCCTCTCCCCTTGCGGGAGAGGGGCAGACCTGACGCGTTCAGCAGCAGATCAGGTTGTGAGGGGTTCTCTCCGCGAGCGCGATGCTAGCGGAAGCCTCGTCCTACAGCGCCATCCCGAACCACACCGTCCGCCCAATGGTCTGCACGGGTTCAAATCCGCTCCGGGTCCAGAACGCCACGGCGCCCGTATTGCCGGCATTGGCGCCAAGATGGATGCCGCTGACCCCAGCCGCCCGCGCCTGTGCGATCCACAGCTGCAGCAGCCCGGTGCCGACGCGCTGTCCGCGCAGGCGCGGCAGCAGGTTCATATGAATATGGGCTGGATAGCGGGCGACGATATCGGCCGGATTGCTCTCTGGCTGGGTGATCGCCGTGATGCGCTGCCGATCAGCTGCCGTCAGTTGATCGGCGGGAATGGTCGCATAATGCCGGCGCAGCGCCGGCCACCATTCGCGTTCCTGCCGCGCGGCAAACGCCGTGCTGTCATTTGTGCCGACAATATAGCCGGCGACGCCCTGGTCATCCTCGGCGACAAACACCTGCTCGGGCTCCAGCACCCCATAGGGCGCCGAATAGAGGTGCCCGATCACCTTGCGGTCATGATGCAGCCTGCTCGCGTCCTGCCCGGAATCGCCGGTAACGAGACAAATCTCGTAGAGCGCGTCCAGGTCCTCGGCACGATAGGGCCGCAGCTCGACCATCAGATGTCCTCGAAAGCACCCGTTTCGACATTGAACAACCGGCCATTTTCGCTCACCGCAGGCGTGATCAGGTCGATCAGCTTCGGCGCGATTTCAGCCGGCGTGGGCAGCGTATCCGGGTTCTCGCCCGGCATAGCCTTGGCGCGCATCGCCGTGCGCACCGCGCCGGGATAGAACACGTTGACCCGGACCTTGGTCTGGGCGATTTCCCCGGCATAGGATTTTGCCATGGCGTCTACGGCGGCTTTGGTGGCGGCGTAGAGCCCCCAGAATGGCCGCGCCGAACGCGCAGAGGACGACGACACGAACACCGCCCGGCCGGCCGTCGACTGCCGCAGCAGCAGGTCGGTGGCGCGCAGCAGGCGATAATTGGCAGTGACGTTGACCGCCATCACCTTGTCGAAATCTTCCGGCTTCACATGGGGCAGGGGGCTGAGTACGCCGAGCTGGCCGGCATTGGCCACCAGGCCATCCAGCGCGCCCCAGCGCTCGAAGATCGCTGCGCCAAGCCGGTCGATGGCGTCGCCATCGCGCAGGTCGAGCGGCACCAGCGTTGCCGCCGAGCCCAGGTCCTGGATTTCGTCGTCCAGCTCTTCCAGCCCGCCAACAGTGCGGGCCACGGCCACCACATGGGCGCCGCGTTTCGCCGCTTCGATGGCGGCGGCATAGCCGATGCCCCGCGAAGCGCCGGTGACGAGGACGACTTTACCGGCCAGATCCTGTCCAGCGCGATCCTGTTTTCCAGCCATTAACCGGCCTCTTTGAGCAGAGAAATACGTTTCGGCCCGTTCTTGGCGCGGCCGTTGAGATCGGTCAACTGCGTCGGATAGTCGCCCGTGAAATAATGGTCGGTAAACTGCGGCGCCTTGGCGTTGCGCGGTTCCCCGCCCACGGCGTCGTAGAGACCATCGATCGACAGGAAGGCCAGCGAGTCGGCGCCGATGAATTTGCACATCGACTCCAGATCCTTGTGCTGGTTGGCCAGCAGCTTTTCCGGGTCCGGCGTGTCGATGCCGTAATAGTCCGAATAATAGATCATCGGGCTGGCGACGCGGATATGCACCTCGGTCGCCCCGGCATCTCGCATCATCTGCACGATCTTGACCGAGGTGGTGCCACGCACGATGGAATCGTCGATCAGCACCACGCGCTTGCCGGCGATTTCGGCGCGGTTGGCCGAATGCTTGAGCTTGACGCCAAAGGCCCGGATCGACTGGGTCGGCTCGATGAAGGTGCGGCCCACATAGTGGTTGCGGATAATACCCAGCTCGAACGGAATGCCGCTCGCTTGGGCAAAGCCGATTGCCGCCGGCGTGCCGCCATCGGGCACCGGCACCACCACATCGGCTTCCACCGGAGCTTCCTTGGCCAGGTTCATCCCCATGCGCTTGCGCGCCGAATAAACGCTGCGGCCGGCGACAATGGAATCGGGGCGGGCGAAATAGACATATTCGAAGAGGCATGGCCGTTCCGGCTGCGGCCGGGCCGGCTTGCGCGCCTCGATGGTGATCGAGCCATCCGGCTGCAATTCGCAGATGATGACTTCGCCATTCTCGACGTCGCGGATATATTTCGCGCCGATAATGTCGAGCGCACAGGTTTCCGAGCAGAAAATCGGCTTGCCGTCGAGTTCGCCCATCACCAGCGGCCGGATGCCGACCGGGTCGCGCGCCGCGATCAGCTTGGTGCGGGTCACCGCCAGCATGGCGTAGCCGCCTTCCATCTGCCGGATGGCGTCGATGAAGCGGTCGGTGCTGGAGCTGTGCCGCGAGCGCGCCACCAGATGCAGCACCACTTCGGTGTCCGAAGTCGACTGGCAGATGGCGCCGGTGGCGATGATCTGCCGGCGCAGCGTCAGCCCATTGGTGAAATTGCCGTTGTGAGCAATGGCGATGCCGCCATCTTCCAGCTCGGCAAATAGCGGCTGCACATTGCGCAGCGCCACTTCGCCGGTGGTCGAATAGCGGGTGTGGCCGATGGCGATCGAGCCGGGCAACTTCGCCAGCAAAGCCGGGTCGGTATAGTGGTCGCCCACCAGCCCCATGCGCTTTTCGGTATAGAACTGGCGGCCGTCGAAGCTGACGATGCCTGCCGCTTCCTGGCCACGATGCTGCAGGGCATGCAGCCCCAGAGCGGTTAGCGTCGCGGCGTCGCTATGCCCCAAAATGCCAAACACGCCGCATTCTTCATGCAGCGTGTCGCCATCGAGACTGAAATTGTCATCGCTTGGATGGTTCACCGGGTTCTCCATGCCAATGCTGCCTCAACCGCATTGATTGCGTGTCGCTGTGACGGCTGGGCTAAAAACTAAGGGCTTACGCCATAGCCCATTTTGTCGATCCCGACCAATGCCATACTGGGCGGTCAGGGTTGTGGCGAGCGCTCGGCGCTCACCGGAAAATGATCAGGTCTGGGTGGCGGGCGCCGGTTCCACCGTGCCGTCTTCCGTGGCGTCCGTGCCCTCTTCGAGCGGCACTACGGCCTCCGGGTCCTCGGTGAGGCCGGTGCCGCCCTTGAGCATGTCGGTCACCTGCTGTTCCAGGCCTTCAGGCAGCATGGAGATCAGCGTCTGGCCCATATTGCGCAAATGCGGCAGCGACTGCGATTCAGCAGCCCAGCTCGGCAAATTGGTTGGCAGCAGCCAGGTCCCGAAAATGGTGATGACGATGGCGATCAGAACGCCGCGCAGCACGCCGAACACAAAGCCCAGCGTCCGGTCGATCGGCCCGATGCGGCTGTCGACGACGAAATCGGCAATGCGCATGGTCAACAGATGCAGCACGATCAGCGCGACGATGAACGTCACCACCACGGTGGCGATGTCGGCCACGATCTGCTCGGCGATATATTGCCGCGCGATTTCGGGATGATATTGCCACATATAGATGGCGATCGCGGCTGAACCGGCCCAAGTCGCCAGCGACAGCACTTCGCGGGTCAAGCCGCGCGCCGTGGCAAGAATTGCCGAAATCAGCACTAGAACACCAACACCAACGTCAAACGCTGTCAGCATATGTCTTCGCTAGCTCCAGTTGCCGCCCCGGCTTTGTCGGTTCGTTTATCCGCTTTGTGTCGCGATGCCAAGGGTAACGGCGCGATCTCCCAAGAAACCGGCCACTTCACCTCTCTTCTGAGAACGCCGCCCGCTACCACTCGTCCCGCTCGGGCTCGCGCGGCGTTCCTGCCGCCGCAATCCGCCCGACCAGTTCGGACAGAGCGGTGTATTCAGCCACCTCCATCCCCGAATTGCGGTCGGCCTGGCTCAGCTTGCCGGTCGACACCGATTTGAAGCCCAGCTTTTGCGCCTCGCGCAGCCGCAGCGAGCCATGCACCACCGGCCGCACCCCGCCCGCCAGCGAGATTTCGCCGAAATACACCGACTCGGAGGGCAGCGGCGAATTGGTCAGCGAGGAAATCAGCGCCGCCGCCACCGCGAGATCCGCCGCCGGCTCGTTGATCTTCAGCCCACCCGCGACATTGAGATAAATATCATTGGCCCCGATCCGCACCCCGCAGCGGGTTTCCAGCACCGCCAGCACCATCGACAGCCGCGAACTATCCCAGCCCACCACGGCGCGGCGTGGCGTGCCCAGCGGGGAAGGGGCCACCAGCGCCTGGATTTCGATGAGAATCGGCCGCGTGCCCTCCATGCCGGCAAACACCGCCGAGCCCGCCGCGCCTTCGTCGCGCTGATCGAGAAACAGTGCCGATGGGTTGGCCACCTGCTCGAGGCCCCGCTCGGTCATGGCGAACACGCCGATTTCGTCGGTCGCGCCATAACGGTTCTTCACCCCGCGCAAAATGCGGAAGGTGTGGCTGCTGTCGCCTTCGAAATACAGCACCGCGTCGACCATGTGCTCCACCACACGCGGCCCGGCGATCTGGCCGTCCTTGGTCACGTGCCCGACCAGCACCACCGCCGCGCCGCTCTTTTTGGCAAAGCGCGTCAGCGCCTGCGCCGAGGTGCGCACCTGCGTCACCGTGCCGGGGGCGCTGTCCACCCGGTCGGTCCACAGCGTCTGGATCGAATCGATGATCACCAGATCGGGGGCAGGGCCGTTTTCCAGCGTGGCGAGAATGATCTCCACATTGGTCTCGGCCGCCAGCAGCACATTGGCTTCGCCCAGCCCCAGCCGCTGCGCCCGCAGCCGCACCTGCGCCACCGCTTCTTCGCCCGACACATAGACGACGCGCTTGCCCTTATTGGCCAGCGCCGCCGCCGACTGCAGCAGCAAGGTCGATTTGCCGATGCCCGGATCGCCGCCCACCAGCAATGCCGAGCCTTTGACGAAGCCGCCGCCGGTCACCCGGTCCAGCTCCGCCAGCCCGGTCACCACGCGCGCGGCGCTCTCGGTTTCGCCCGATAGCGGCACCAGATTGGTTGGCCGCCCCCCGGCCTTGGCCGATTTCGGCCCTGCGCCCACCCCGCTATCGGTGATTTCCTCGACGATGGAGTTCCATTCGCCACAGGCATCGCACCGTCCCTGCCATTGGGTGGTGATGGCGCCACAGGACTGACAGATGAAGGATGATCGGGATTTGGCCACGCGACGCTCTCGGTTAGACTCTCAGTCGGTGTAGCCGAGCCTCATTAGGCTGGCAAGAACAAATGAGGAACCTGCGCTAGTTGCTCTCGCGCGCATTGGCCCGCTCGACCAGCCCGCGCAGCGTATTCCAGTTCCGCGCCGTCACCGCGCCCGACCGCTTCTCGATCAGCCCCGGCAGCCGCGGACTCGCCGAAAGCTGCCCGGAATAATCGACAATCAGATGCTCGCCCGCGATGTGGATGCGCTCCGGCCCGTCATAATCGGCCACCCACGCAAAATCCGGCCTGTCGCCGGCAAAGCAATATATCGCCACTTCGCTGGGGCGCTCGGCGCTGGCTTCAGGAAAGGGATTGGCGGCGAACAGCGCCCGCAATTGCGCCGGCGTCCTTACCACCGCGATATTGCCCGGACCGAGCCCCAGCCCGCGCACCACCGCGTTCATATCCTCGGTGACCGCGCTCAGCGCGCCATCACCACCGACAATCATATTGCCGGTCGCCACATAGGTCTGCGGATTGTCATAGCCCGCCGCCGCCACGCCATCGCGCCACTGCTGCATCGACATCACCTTATGGGTGATGGGGCCGATAGCGCGCAGCAGCACGACGAACAGGGCCATGCGCTACTCCGTCGGCAGATTGCCGTCGCCGACATAATTGCGGCTATAGCGCCCCTTGAGCGAGGTCAGGATTTCATAGCCGATGGTGCCGGCGGCATCGGCCTGATCATCGATGCTGATCAGATTGCCGAGGATTTCCGCGCCTTCACCTGGGCTCGGCAGGTCAGGGCCCAGTTCGGTGATATCCACCGTGATCTGGTCCATCGACACCCGGCCAATTACCGGGCAGAGCTTGCCCCGGATCGCCACCTTGCCGCCCGGCCGCATATTATTGCCTGACAGCGAGCGGAAAAACCCATCGGCATAGCCATGCCCGAGGATGGCCAGCCGGCTGTCGCGCGACAGCGAATAATTGGCGCCATAGCCCACGGTTTCCCCGGTGCGCGCTTCCTTGACCTGCAGGATCGGCACATGCAGCGTCACCACCGGCGCCATCGGGTTCTTGCGCCCATTGACTGCCCGCCCGCCATACAGCGCGATGCCGGGCCGCACCATCTGGAAGTGATAGTCGCGCCCCGTCATCATCCCCGCCGAATTGGACAGCGATGCCGGAATGCCGGGGAACTGGTTCATCACCGAGCCGAACAGCGCCAGCTGGGTGCGGTTCTTCTCGTGGTTGGGCTGATCGGCGCAGGCCAAATGGCTCATGATCATCTGCGGCGCATAGCCCAGCGCCTGGATGCGTTCGCGCACCAGGCTCGCCTCATTGAGGCGGAAGCCGAAGCGGTTGAGGCCGGTGTCGAAATGGAAAGCGGAAGGATAGGCCTCGTTGCGCTCCATGCATTTGGCCAGCCATTCCTCCAGCATCGCCATCGAGGCGATCACCGGCATCAGATTCTGCCGGATATAAAGGTTGGCTGCCCCCGGATAGAGCCCGTTGAGCACGAAGATATGCGCATCGGGCACCGCCGCGCGCACCGCCATGCCTTCATCGGGCGTGGCAACAAAAAAGAAGCGGGCTCCGGCCGCATGCAGCGCCTTGCTGGCCATGGTGATGCCGGTGCCATAGGCATCCGCTTTCACCACGGCGCCGGTCAGCGCGCCGGCGCTCACCTTGTCGAGTGCGCGCCAGTTGCGGGCCAATGCCCCGAGATCGATACTGAGTTGGCCCCCAAGCCCGGACGTCAACGCCATGCCTATTCCATGCGCTCCGGCAGGTATTCAGCCCGCGCCAAATTGCCGAAGCGGGTGAACTGCGCCTCGAAGCTAAGCTGCACCGTGCCGGTCGGCCCGTGGCGCTGCTTGGCGATGATGACTTCGGCCTTGCCGTGTACCTGTTCCATTTCCCCCTGCCAGGTCATGTGCTCTGGCGTGCCCTCTTTGGGCTCTTTGTTTTTCAGATAATACTCTTCGCGATACACGAACAGCACCACGTCGGCGTCCTGCTCGATAGAGCCCGATTCGCGCAAGTCTGACAGCTGCGGATGCTTGTCGTCACGGTTTTCCACCTGACGCGACAGCTGGGACAGCGCGATCACCGGAACTTCAAGTTCCTTGGCCAGCGCCTTGAGCGTGGTGGTGATTTCGGTCAGTTCCTGCACGCGGTTCTGGCTCGAGGCCTTGGACGAGCCACTCAACAGCTGCAAATAGTCGACGATCACGCAGTCGAGCCCCTTCTGCCGCTTTAGCCGCCGCGCCCGCGCCGCCAGCTGCGCCACGCTGATGCCGCCAGTATCGTCGATATAGAGCGGCAGCTTGCTCATCATGTTGGAGACGTCGACCAGCTTGGAAAACTGGCTGTCATGGATGCGGCCACGGCGAATGTCCGACGAGGAAATCTCGGCCTGCTCGGCAAGAATACGCGTGGCCAGCTGCTCGGAACTCATTTCCAGGCTGAAGAAGCCGACAATGCCGCCATTGGTGGTCTTGTTGTGGCCGTCCGCCTGCACTTCATTCGCGTAAGCCTTGGCGATGTTGAAAGCGATATTGGTAACCAGCGAGGTCTTGCCCATGGCGGGGCGGCCGGCCAGCACGATCAAGTCGGAGCGCTGCAAGCCGCCCATCTGGCGGTCCATGTCATCCAGCCCGGTCGAAATGCCCGACAGGCCGCCATCGCGCTGATAGGCTTCGCCGGCCATCTGGATCGAAGCGCTGAGCGCCGTGGAGAAATTGAGGAAGCCGCCATCATAGCGGCCCTTTTCGGCCAGCTGGAACAGCTCGCCTTCGACCTTTTCGATCTGCTTGTTCGGCGTCATCTCGACGTCCGACTCATAGGCGACCTGAACCATCTCCTCGCCGACCAGGATCAGGTTGCGCCGAATCGCCAGGTCGTAGATCGCCTGCCCATAATCGGCAGCGTTCAGCACCGTGGTCGCTTCCGCCGCCAGGCGCGCCAGATACTGCGCCATGGTCACATCCGGCAGCAGTTGATCGGGCAAATGCGTCTTGATGGTGGTGGGGTCGGCCGATTTTCCGGCGCGAATGATCTTGCCGGCCAGCTCATAGATATCGCGGTGGATCGGCTCGTAGAAATGGATCGGCTCAAGGAAGTCCGAGACGCGGTAGAAGGCGTCATTGTTCAGCAGCAGCGCGCCCAGCAAGGCCTGCTCGGCCTCCACGTTATGGGGGGCCAGACGGAAGGACTTGTCTTCGACCGGATGGAGCCGCGCGATCTCTGCCATGGTGCCTCTGAAGAAACGTTAATGTGTCTTAATCACGCGACTCGGGCGTGAGTCTTGGCCTATCTGGTGAGGGGTTAATGCAGCCCTTTCGCCCCTGTGAACTTTGTGGACAACGGGGATCATGACGATCCTGTGTTGCATGTGAGCAAGGCAGCAGAATGGCATGAGTCGCAGCCAACCTCGACCGTCACCCTCGGGCTTGACCCGAGGGCTCTTTACTTGCCGGGTTTAGAGAGCGCAGCACCCTCGGGTCAAGCCCGAGGGTGACGGCCAGTGGCGGGGCGGCATCGCGCGCAAACAAACAAAAAGGCCGGGCACATGGCCCGGCCTCTTCAATCCATAAGGCGGAGCCTTAGAGTTCGTCGTCGAAGCGGTCGTCCTGCTGGGCGTCCTTCTGACCGGCGGCGAAATCGCCATCCACGTCATCTTCGTAATGGGTGACGGTGACGTCTTCACCAAGGCTCTGGCGACCGGCTTCGTCTTCCGAACGGGCAACGTTGACCGAGATGGTCACGGCCACTTCGGCATGCAGGTTCAGCGGCACGGAGTGCACGCCAACCGACTTGATCGGATCGGTCAGGTCGACCTGCGAACGCTGGATGGTGAAACCATCGGCAGCCAGGGCTTCCACGATATCGCGCGAGGCGACCGAACCGTAGAGCAGACCGGTTTCGCCGGCCTGGCGGATGATGATGACTTCACGACCATTGATGCCTTCGGCAATGCCGGCGGCAGCGTTACGACGGTCGTCGTTGCGCTTTTCGATATGGGCGCGTTCGGCTTCGAACTTCTTGCGGTTGGCTTCGGTGGCGCGGAGCGCCTTGCCCTGCGGCAGCAGGAAGTTACGGGCAAAGCCGTCCTTGACGGTGACTTCTTCGCCGATCGCGCCGGTGCGGCCGATACGCTCGAGCAGAATGACTTTCATCTGAATATTCCTTGTAGCTGTCCCGTCTCGATGACGGTTAGGGTCCCCGGACCATCCGAAACCCCAACGATGTGCCTAGAAGGCACGCAGCCCGCCCATGCAGGGCAGGCTGGTAGTCTGGCGCTTACGCGGACAGGAAGTCGTTGGGCCGGATGAGATAGCGGCGATTCGCAAAAACCGCCGCTAGATCGCCAGCCCAGCGGACTTACTGGACAGCGTAAGGCATGATGCCGATGAAGCGGGCACGCTTGATGGCCTGGGCCAGTTCGCGCTGCTTCTTGGCCGAAACGGCGGTGATGCGGCTCGGCACGATCTTGCCGCGCTCCGACACGTAACGCGACAGCAGGCGCACGTCCTTGTAGTCGATCTTGGGCGCGCCCTCGCCCGAGAACGGGCAGGTCTTGCGGCGGCGCTGGAACGGACGGCGGGCCTGGGCGGTGGTGAGGTCTTTGATTGCCATAGCTGTTAGGTCCTTATCTTAGAAACGGCGCGGGCGGCGTTCGCCGCTGAAGCCACCACGGTCGCCGCCGGGACGGCCGCCATCGCGGTCATCACGGTCGCGCTTCTGCATCATTGCCGACGGGCCTTCTTCATGCTCGTCCACGCGGATGGTCATGAAGCGCAGGATGTCTTCATTGATGCGCATCTGGCGTTCCATTTCGGCAATGGCCGGAGCCGATGCGTCGATGTTCAGCAGCGTGTAATGCGCCTTGCGGTTCTTGCGGATGCGATAAGAGAGACCCTTGAGGCCCCAATATTCGTTCTTGGTGACCTTGCCGCCGCCGGAAGCGAGGATTTCGGTCAGTGCAGCGGTCAGTTCTTCGACCTGCTGCTGGGAAACGTCCTGGCGCGCCAGGAAGATATGCTCGTAGAGGGCCATTGATGCGCCTTCCTTCGTGGTTCAAACACAGCAATATCTGGCGCGGAGCCTCCTTGAAGCCGGAAGGGCATCAAAGCAGTCTTGCAAAGAGCGGGAACACGGGAGGCCGGGCCGAAACCCTATCTGCTGGCGGCACAAGCCGATCAACAAACCCTCCGTTCAGCCCCCGGCCAAACGAATTGCTGGCGTCGCTATAGGGGAAAAGCCTCGCGAACGCAAGAACTGGCAGGGGCCTCAGCGCGTGCGGGCGCTCAGCGGAATTTCGGGGACATCCTGCCCGGCCAGCTCGACCCGGTCCCGCCCGCCGCGCTTGGCCCGGTACAGCGCCGTATCGGCAGCCGACATCAGGGTGCCGAGCGGCGTGCCGGCAACGCCATGGGCCAGGCCGATGCTGACGGTCACTGGCACGGGCTGGCCCGACTGGCACGGCACCTGGCAGGTTGCCATGGCGCGCCGGATGCGTTCGGCAATGATGGTGGCAGCCAGGATCGAGGTGCCTGGCAGCAGCACGGCAAATTCCTCGCCGCCAATTCTGCCGATCAGGTCGTCTTCCCGCAGGGCGCGCCGCAGCAAGACGCCGATCGCGCCCAGCACATCATCGCCCATGGCATGGCCATGGGTATCGTTGATCTGCTTGAAATGGTCGACATCGAGCATCAGCATGCAGGCGCCATTGCGCGCGCCGCTGGTCAGCAGCCGCGCCGCGCGTTCGACAAAGGCCCCGCGATTGAACAGGCCGGTCAGGGCGTCATGCTCGGCGGCAAATTCCAGCCGCGCCTGCGCCGTGTTCCAGGCCGCGGTCAGGCAGGCGACGGCGAAGGGCGCGATGGCGACCATGGCGACCCCCAGCCGCAGCGACGACAGCGACGCCGATTCTGCCAGGTCGGTATGCAGGGGGAGCAGGTTCAGCGGCGCCGCAATCAGCAGCCAGCCGCAGGTCAGCGCCGTCAGCAGCATCGACACCATCGGCGGAAAGATCACCGCGCACCAGATCAGCGCCGGCACCGAAAAAGCGATGCTCCCGGCACGGCCCAGCAGGTGCATCAGCCCGATTGACCCCAGCAGCCCCACCACCGCCGCGATCATCGACAGCACCCGAAACCGGTCATCCGACAGCGTGCTGTGGTGCTTTGGCATGGCAATGCCAAACGCCAGCGCCAGCACGATGGAGTAATTCACCAGCTCGGTCGAAAACCACAGATAGAAGCTGTCGGTGACCGACATGGCGAACAGCATGGTTCCGGGAACGATCCCGGCCACGGCGGCGCAGGTGGCGGAAAACACGATGGTGACGACAATAAAGATTGCGTCGGTGGGGCGCTGCATCAGCAGGACCCCCTTGGGCATGGATTTGAATACCAGCGCGCCACCGGCCACGCCGGCAATATTGGCCCCGTTCAGCAGTGTCGAGCGGGCCAGGTCATTGCCGGCCAATAGATCGGCGCCAATGAAGGCAAGCGACGACACCAGCCAGGTCAGCGGCCGGTTGGTTTCCGGCTTGAGCACGAGAATGGCAAGCAGCATGGCATTGGCGGGCCAGATGCTGGCGAGCGAAAACAGCACCTGACTGTGAATGCCGACGATACAGGCACCCAGAACCAGCAAGCCGACGAGCATCGACAGCAGGGTCGGGTTGTCGGGTAATAGGTCCCAGCCGATCTTGACTACAGCGCGTGTTGCCACACCGATATCTCTCCAGTCGAGAGAGCATCATAACTGTAGCGAGTTAATGGACCGTCGAGATCGGCCCGTGCTTTGTCCTCAAGCGCGGGAGCATAAAGGCAAGCCGGGCGGATCGAAGCTGGGCCCGGCTCGCGTGCTGGGTCAGTTGGGCTCGTCGCCCACCGCCAGGATATTGCCTTCCGAATCCTTGAACCAGGCGGCGTGGAATTTGCCCATCGTGGCAATGCCGTTGACGGTCTTGAGACCCGGCATGTCATAGTCTTCAAACATGACGCCGTGCCGGCGCAGGTCCTGGACCTCGGCTTCGACGTCGTCAGTGGCGAAGGACAGCAGGGTATTGGGCGCCTTGCCGGCATTCGGGGTGGGATAAAGCAGGAAACTGGTGCCGCCGCCGATCTTGTATATGCAGCCCAGTTCGTCTTCCATCGCTGGCGTCAGCCCGAGCTTGTCCCTGTACCAGGTCTTCGCTCGGTTCATGTCTGCAGCCGGGATGGTTGCGTAAGCACGATGGTCCGCGAGCATGACTTCCTCCCTTTCTGAGAGCCTTTGACCTCGTAAAAATACGCCTCTCCGCCAGTCATGTAAACGCGCTCACGCGTCCATGTGCCATGTGCTCGCTTGACTCCACCCCGCCGGAACAGGCATGCGGCTTCCCAACTTGCACCCGCTTTGCTGCCTGTCGTAGTTTGGCGGGCAAGAAACCGCCGCTATCTGCGGCGACAGCAGCCTTATCGCGGACGTATCGGAGGCCACATCGTGACCAAACGCGCATTCACCTTTCCCGGGCAGGGCAGCCAGGCCGTTGGCATGGGCAAGGACCTTGCCGCCGCCTTCCCCGAAGCGCGTGCCGTGTTTCAGGAAGTCGATGAGGCGCTGGATCAGCGCCTGTCGGCCATCATGTTCGAGGGCAGCGACGATATCCTGCGTCTCACCGAAAATGCCCAGCCGGCCCTGATGGCCGTCAGCATGGCCGTGATGCGGGTGCTGGAAGCCAAGGGCATCCGACTCGCCGATCACGCCGCCTATGTCGCCGGCCATTCGCTCGGTGAATATTCCGCGCTCTGCGCTGCTGGCACCTTCTCGCTGGGCGATACCGCCCGTCTGCTCAAGACCCGCGGTCAGGCGATGCAGAAGGCCGTTCCGGTCGGTCACGGCGCCATGGCCGCACTGCTCGGCCTTGATATGGCAACCGCGCTTGAAGTCGCTGCCGAAGCCGCCCAAGGCGAAGTCTGTGCCGTCGCCAACGACAATGCCCCGGGCCAGATCGTCGTCTCCGGCGCCACCGGCGCCATCGAGCGCGCCGTCGAAATTGCCAAGGCCAAGGGCGCCAAGCGCGCGCTGCTGCTCCCCGTGAGCGCTCCGTTCCATTGCTCGCTGATGCAGCCCGCCGCCGAGGCCATGGCCGTGGCGCTCGGCGAAGTCACCATGCATGCCCCGGTCGTGCCGCTGGTCGCCAAT
Source organism: Devosia sp. A369 (assembly GCF_054489345.1). NCBI lineage: Bacteria > Pseudomonadati > Pseudomonadota > Alphaproteobacteria > Hyphomicrobiales > Devosiaceae > Devosia > Devosia sp. A369. The sequence goes on from NZ_JBTMWV010000014.1 coordinate 35,214, forward strand.
GTGCTGGCCGCCCCGATTTCCGACCCGGCCGAGATTCGCCAGCGTCTGGTCGAGCAGGTGACCGGCGTCGTCCGCTGGACCGAGAGTGTCATCTGGCTGACCGGGCAGGGTGGGGTGACCCATCTGGCCGAGTTGGGCACCGGCAAGGTGCTGACTGGCCTCGCCAAACGCATCAATCCCGAGACCGTCGGCACCGCCATCGGCTCCCCGGCCGACATTGACGCCTTGGTGGCTGAACTATCCGCCTGACCTTGAATCAGCTCGGCAAGAGCTTGAATCATTATCTCCGTGAGGACGACTAAATGTTTGATCTAACTGGCAAACGCGCTTTGGTGACTGGCGCCAGCGGCGGCATCGGGCGCGAGATCGCCAAGGCGCTCGCTGCGGCCGGCGCCACCGTGGCTCTTTCCGGCACCCGCGTCAGCGCGCTGGAAGCCACGGCTAGCGAAATTGGCAAGGACTGCCCGATTCTGCCGGCCAACCTCAGCAAGCTTGAGGAAGTCGACAAGCTGGTCCCCGCTGCCGAAGCGGCGCTGGGTGGCCTCGATATCCTGGTCAACAATGCCGGCCTGACGCGCGACAATTTGTTCATGCGCATGAAGGACGAAGAGTGGGACGACGTTATCGCCGTCAACCTCACCGCCGCCTTCCATCTCAACCGCGCCGTGTTGCGGGGCATGATGAAGCAGCGTTTTGGCCGCATCATCGGCATTTCCTCGGTGGTCGGGGTGATGGGCAATCCGGGGCAGGGCAATTACGCCGCCTCCAAGGCCGGCCTGATCGGCATGAACAAGGCGCTGGCCCATGAAGTGGCCAGCCGTGGCATCACCGTCAATTCCATCGCCCCGGGCTTCATTGCCTCGGCGATGACCGACGAACTCAACGACAAGCAGCGCGAAGCCATCCTGTCGACGATTCCCGCCAATCGGCTGGGAACGGCGCAGGAAATCGCCGCCAGCACGGTTTTCCTTGCCAGCGACGCCGCTGCCTACATCACCGGCCACACGCTCAACATTAATGGCGGCATGGCGATGATTTGATCGGCATCGGTCGGCAAACCGGTCAGTGATTTGCCGATCAATCGCTGTCAGAACGGCAAAACGAAGCGAAAGCCGTTGAAAACCAGGGTACTCGCTTATGGCGAAGCTGGACCAAGTGTGATACTCGCCGCCGCTGTCACCCATGGCGGACTGCCTTGCAGGCGTCGAAAAGCGCGCCTACATTGCCCGTTCGTCAGCCAAACGGTGCTTGAAGATTTGGCACTGCGCCAATAAGAAGCGAAACGAAACCTCGATTTCGAAAAGGGAAGTCAAATATGAGCGATGTCGCTGATCGGGTCCGCAAGATCGTTGTGGAACACCTCAATGTGGATGCCGAGAAGGTTGTCGAAAAGGCCAGCTTCATCGACGATCTTGGTGCGGACTCCCTTGACCAGGTTGAACTGGTAATGGCCTTCGAAGAAGAATTCTCGGTCGAGATCCCTGACGACGCTGCTGAGGGCATCCAGACCTTTGGCGACGCCGTGTCGTTCCTCACCAAGGCCGTCGGCTAAGCCCCCGGGCTTCGCCGGGTTAGGCAACAGAACATGGAATTGCGTCGCGTCGTCGTCACCGGACTGGGCCTTGTTACGCCCCTCGGTTGCGGAGTTGAAGCCACTTGGTCCAATATTCTGGCAGGCAAGAGTGGCGCCAGACGGATCGACGAGTTCCAGGTCGATGATATCGCCTGCCAGATCGCTCATCGCTTGCCGCTCGGCGACTACGCCGACGGCAAGTACAATCCCGATGAGTGGATGGATACCAAGGAACAGCGCAAGGTCGATCCGTTCATCGTCTATGCCATGGCTGCTGCCAAGCAAGCCATTGACGATGCTGGGGTTGAGCCCAAGACCCAGGAAGATCAGGAACGCACAGGCGTTCTGATCGGCTCGGGTATCGGCGGCGTCGGCGGCATCTACGATGCCTCCATCATGCTGCACGAAAAGGGCCCTCGCCGCATCAGCCCCTTCTTCATCCCTGGCCGCCTGATCAATCTGGCGTCCGGCTATGTCTCGATCCGGTTTGGCCTCAAGGGGCCCAACCACTCGGTCGTGACCGCTTGCTCCACCGGGGCGCACGCCATTGGCGATGCGGCCCGGCTGATCGCGTTCGGCGATGCCGACGTGATGGTTGCCGGTGGCGCCGAAAGCTGCGTCAACCGCCTGGCTTTGGCCGGCTTTGCCGCTGCTCGGGCCCTGTCGACCGGCTTCAATGACAATCCAGCAGCCGCCTCGCGCCCTTACGACAAGGATCGCGATGGTTTCGTCATGGGCGAAGGCGCCGGCATTGTCGTGCTCGAAGATTATGAGCGCGCCAAGGCTCGCGGTGCCAAGATCTATGGCGAAGTGATCGGTTATGGCCTGTCCGGCGATGCCTATCACATCACCGCACCGTCGCCGGATGGCGATGGCGGTTTCCGCGCCATGAGCGCGGCGATCAAGCGGGCCGGCATTGCGCCCTCGGAAGTCGACTATATCAACGCCCATGGCACCTCGACGCCATTGGGTGACGAAATCGAACTGGGCGCGGTTACCCGCGTGCTGGGCGATTCCGCTCCCAAGGCCGTGATGAGCTCGACCAAGTCGGCCATCGGGCATTTGCTGGGCGCCGCCGGTTCGGTGGAAGCCATCTTCTGCCTGTTGGCCATGCGGGACAGCATTGCCCCGCCCACGCTCAATCTCGACAATCCATCGGTCGAAACGGTGATCAACCTGGTGCCCAAAACGGCATTCAAGAAGGAGATCAACGTGGCGCTTTCCAACAGCTTCGGCTTTGGCGGCACCAATGCGACCCTGGTGATGCGCAAAGTCCACTGATTTTTGTCGCTTCAAATTGGAGGCACATCGCGTTGCCGCGCGATGTGCCTCTTGTTTTTGCGCTCCGGCGTGCAAACAATGCCGCAGGCCACACGGCCGCCTAAAAACGATGACAAGTCCCGTCGCATGCGTATGGGCTTTGAGGGTGATCCAGCACGATGAATGATCGCAAGGTCCGGCGCCGCCGCCGTTCGAGCAACGGTTTTGTCGATATCCTCAATGGCCTGCTGACCCTGTTGGTCATTGGCCTCGTCGTCGTCGGGGGCGGCTTGTTCTTCGTCGCCTCGCAATATTACGGCGAAGGCCCCGCCACAGCCGACAAGACCTTCCGCGTCGAATCGGGCAGCTCGCTCTCGACCACCGCCAATCGCCTCGAAGAGCAGGGGCTGATTTCCAACGCGCTGATCTTCCGCCAGTTCGGTGGCCGCGTCGAAGCCAACACCGTCATCAAGGCCGGTGATTTCAATATTCCCGCCGGCTCCAGCATGGCCGATATCCTCAAGGAACTGACCGAGGGCAATCCGATCCGCTATGCGGTGACCATCCCCGAGGGCTGGACCGCCTGGGAGGCCATCCAGCGCATCAGTGGCGATGGCAATCTGGTTGGCGACGTCCCCAATCTGCCGGCCGAAGGCTCGATCCTGCCCGGCAGCTATGATTACGTGCCCGGCGACACCCGCCAGTCCGTGCTCGACAAGATGCAGTCCGCCATGACCGCCGAACTCGCCGCCGTCTGGGCGAGCCGCCAGCCCGACCTGCCCATCGAAACACCCGAGCAGATGCTGGTGCTGGCTTCCATCGTCGAAAAGGAAACCGGCGTCGCCAGCGAGCGCCCGCAGGTCGCCGCCGTCTTCGTCAATCGCCTGCGCCAGAGCATGCGCCTGCAGTCCGATCCGACCATCATCTATGGCATCACCAAGGGTCAATCGACCCTCGAGCGCGGCCTGCGCCGCTCCGAGATCGAGGCGAAAACCCCCTACAACACCTATCAGATCGACGGCTTGCCGCCGACGCCGATCGCCAATCCGGGCATTGATGCCCTCAAGGCCGTCGCCAATCCCGACAGCCACAAATATCTCTATTTCGTCGCCAAGGGCGCGTCCCCGCGCGAGGGCCACGTCTTCGCCGAAACCTATGCCGAGCATCAGAAGAACGTTGCACAATATCGCCGCATCGCTGCCGAAGCCGCCGCCCAGGCCGAAGCCGACGCCGAGAAAGCCCGCGAGGCGCTGGAGGCTGAGCAAGCCGACACGGCCGACGAAACCCCGGCCACGCCGTGAGCCAGCCGCTTGCCAGCATGACCGGCTATGCCCGCGCCGCCGGGTCGGTGCCCGGCGCGTCCTTCGCCTGCGAGGTCAAATCGGTCAATGGCCGCGGCCTCGACATCCGCCTGCGCCTCGCGCCGGGCTTTGACGCGCTCGAAAGCGAGCTGCGCCAGCTGGTCGGCAAACAGATCGCGCGCGGCTCGCTCACCCTCAATCTCAGCATCGAGCGCGACGGAGCAGGGGGCGACCTGCTGCTCAACCGACAGGCCCTCGCCACCGTGTTGTCCGCCCTCGACGAACTCTCCGGCACCATCACCGCCGCCCCACCCAGCCTCGACGGCATTCTCGGCCTGCGCGGCGTGCTCGAACAGCGCGACCGCCCCATGTCCGCCGACGCCGAGGAGGCGCTGAGCGCCGCCATTCTGACCGCCGCCGCCCAGGCCCTGACCGATCTGGTCCAATCCCGCCGCCAGGAAGGCGGCCAGATCGCGACGGTGCTGCTCGACCGCCTCGACGAAATCGAAGCTTTGGTCGCCCGCGCCGAATCTCATCCCAGCCGCAGCCGCGAGGTCATCCTCGCCCGCCTGCGCCAGCAGATGGCCGATCTTGCCGCCGATATTGCCCTCCCCGAGGAGCGGCTGGCGCAGGAAGCCCTGCTGCTCGCCACCAAGGCCGATATCCGCGAGGAACTCGACCGCCTCACCGCCCACATCGCCAGCGCCCGCCAGCTGATCCGGGGCGGCGGCGCCGTCGGTCGCCGGCTGGATTTCCTCGCCCAGGAATTCAATCGCGAAGCCAATACCCTGTGCAGCAAATCCAATGCAGTGGAGCTGACCGCCATCGGCCTTGACCTCAAGGCGGCGATCGATCAACTACGCGAGCAAGTGCAGAACATCGAATAGGATTTGGCTGATGGAATTTCAGCGCCGCGGCGTCATGCTGGTCATCGCCTCGCCGTCGGGCGCCGGCAAGTCGTCAATCTCCCGCTCCCTGTTTCAGCAGGACCCCAATATCCGCCTGTCGGTATCGGTGACCACGCGCGCCAAGCGCAGCGACGAGGTCGAGGGCGTCCATTATTATTTCATCGACGTGCCTACCTTCAACCGCATGAAGGACGAGGGTGACCTGCTCGAATGGGCCCAGGTACACGACAATTTCTATGGCACCCCGCGCGCCAAGGTCGAGGAGCAGCTCGCCGAAGGCAACGACATCCTGTTTGACGTCGATTATCAGGGCACCCTGCAGCTCTACGAAAAGAGCCGCGCCGACATGGTGACGGCGTTCATCCTGCCGCCCACCATCAAGGAATTGCGCGCCCGGCTGGAACGCCGCGCTCAGGACAGCGCCGGCACCATCGAAAAGCGCCTGCGCAACGCCAAGCTCGAAATGCAGCATTTCGGCGAATACGACTACATCATCATCAATGACGACCTCGAGGCCTCCTCCCAGAAAGTGCGCTCGATCCTCGCCGCCGCCCGCCTGGCCCGCCCGCGCCTCGTCCAATTGGATAGCTTCGTCAAAGACTTACAAGACCAGATCGATTCTCTTTGAGAGGGTGAGCCGTGGCCATGACTGCGCACCTTGCCTCGATGTTGCAGTCGACACCCTCCCCCTTGCGGGGAGGGATCAAGGGTGGGGGTGGTTTGGCTCCGATCATCCGGGCTCTCGCACCCCCTCCTAGCCTTTCCCGTCGAGGGGGAGGTACCGCCCGGTGCCGGCCCACCATGGCAGCCTCTGCATGAGCACCCCCACCGTCATCCGTCGCGGCACCCCGGCCTTTCGCCGCGCCAATATTGCTTTCTTCCTCTCCGCCTTCGCCATTTTCGCCTCGCTCTATTCGGTGCAGCCGCTGCTGCCGATTTTTGCCACTGAGTTCGGCCTTGACGCCGGCGCGGCCTCGCTGGCCCTCTCCACCACCACGGCAACCCTCGCAATCGCCCTGCTGCTTGCCTCCTGGGTCGCCGACCGGCTGGGTCGCAGGACGCTGATGATCTGGGCCATCCTGCTCACCGCCTCGCTGGGCGTACTGCTGCCCTTCGCGCCCAATTGGGGCGCGCTGCTCGCCATCCGCACCCTGATGGGCCTGACCCTCTCGGGCCTGCCCGCCGTTGCCATGGTCTATCTCGCCGAGGAGATGGACCCCGACGCGCTGGGCTTCTCCATGGGCCTCTATATTGGCGGCACCGCCATTGGCGGCATGGCCGGCCGGCTGATCGCCGGCGTCCTGGCCGATCTGATCGGCTGGCGTGGAGCGCTGCTGGTGCTGGGCCTCGCCATTGCCGCCGCCGCTTTGGTGGTCGTGCTGCTGCTGCCCAAGCCGCATAATTCAGCCCCGTCGCGCCTCGGCCTGCGCGATCTGACAAGGCTGATCGCCGTCCAGTTCACCGATCGCGGACTGCCCTGGCTGTTCGCTTCGGCCTTCCTGCTGATGGGCAGCTTCGTCACCCTCTATAATTATGCCGGCTTCCGTCTGGCCCTGCCGCCCTTCGATCTCAGCCATGCCGCCATCGCCAGCATTTTCGTGGTCTATCTGCTCGGCAGCATCAGCTCGGCCTGGGCCGGCGGTCTGGCCCAGCGCCTTGGCCGCCGCAAGGTCTATTGGACGCTGGTGCTGACCATGGTCATCGGCACGCTGCTGACGCTGATCCCGTCCACGCCGGTCATCATCGCCGGTCTCGCCATTGCCACCATCGGCTATTTCGCCGCCCACGGCATCGCCAGCGCCTGGGTCGCCCGCCGCGCGCAAATCGGCCGGGCGCAAGCCTCGGCCATCTATCTGTTCAGTTATTATCTGGGGTCATCGGTGCTGGGCACGCTGGGCGGCTATGCCTGGGTCGCCTGGGGCTGGAACGGCGTCATGCTGGTCAGCGGCGGCGCCGCCCTCGCTGCCCTGCTGGTCGCGCTGCGCCTGCTCTCCCTGCCACCATTGCCCGTGCCGGAACGTCCCGCCGAACCACCAGCCGGGGTCTGACTGGGCATCGCAGGTGCAGACTACAGATCTAGCCCCACCCACCGTGTCACCCCGGCCTTGAGCCGGGGCCCATCCTGAGATCTCGCGTCGACAACCATCTCAAGCTGGATCCCGGCTCAAGGCCGGGATGACGTCGAGTATGATGAGGGGAGCGCAACCTAACCCTGCCGCAACCCCGGCAACACCCGCGCCATCGCCAGAAACGCCTCAATCGGCAACTCCTCGGCCCGCTCGTCGCCGCGCAGCCCCGCCGCCGCCAGCAGCCCTTCCACGGGCACGCCTGCGGCCTTGAGGCTCTGCCGCACCATCTTGCGCCGCTGGCCGAACGCCGCGCGGGTAATCTGCTCCAGATTCTTCACCGTCACGTCGCCGTCGACGGCCTTGGGCACCAGATGCACCACCGAGGACGTCACCTTGGGCGCGGGCACAAAGGCCTGCCGACCGACATTGAAGGCAATCCGCGCCTCGCTGCGCCAGCCTGCCAGTACGCCCAGCCGGCCATAGGGGTCTTCCCCCGGCTTGGCACAGATGCGCTCGGCCACCTCGCGCTGGAACATCAGCGTCAGGCTTTCAAAGAAATTCGGCCATGGGTCCATGGTCAGCCAGCCGGTCAGTAGCGGCGTGGCGATATTATACGGCAGATTGGCAATGATCCGCGTCGGCCCATCGGCCAGCAGGGAATAATCCATTTCCATGGCGTCGCCGCTGATCACCGTCAGCCGTCCGGGATAGGCTTCGGCGATCTGCGCCAGCGCCGGCAGCGCCCGCGCGTCGCGCTCGATGGCGATCACTTCGCGCGCGCCCTCGGCCAGCAGCGCCCGGGTCAGCCCGCCCGGGCCCGGACCCACTTCGATGACGCGAACGCCCTCCAGCGGCCCCGCCACCCGCGCTATGCGCGACGTCAGGTTCAGGTCGAGCAGGAAATTCTGCCCGAGTTCTTTTTTGGCCTGCAGGCCATGCTCGGCGATGACTTCGCGGAGCGGCGGTAAATTGTCGATCTGGCTCATGTTTTGGCTGTCATCGTGTCGGCCAATTCAATGGCGGCCAGAAAACTGGCGGGGGAGGCGCGGCCGGTGCCGGCCAGGTCAAATGCGGTGCCGTGATCCGGCGAGGTTCGCACGATGGGCAGGCCCAGCGTTACGTTGACGGCGCTGTCAAACGCCACGGTCTTGATCGGGATCAGCGCCTGGTCGTGATACATCGCCACCACGGCGTCATAGCGCGCCCAATGCGTCGGATAAAATAGCGTATCGGCGGGCAGGGGCCCGTCCACCCCGATGCCCTCCGCCTGCAATTGCGCCACGGCCGGCCCGATAATGTCGAGTTCCTCCCGCCCGATGGCCCCGCCTTCACCCGCATGCGGATTGAGCCCCGCCAGCCCGATCTGCGGATTGGCGATGCCGAAGCGGTGCTTGAGGTCATAGGCCACGATGCGGACGGTCTCGACGATCAGTGCCTTGGTCAGCAGCACCGGCACATCGCGCAGCGGCACATGGATGGTCACCGGCACGGCGCGCAGCCCGCCATGCGCCAGCATCATCACCGGCAGGCGTGGCGTGCCGCCATTGGCGCAGAGTTCGGCCAGAAATTCGGTATGCCCCGGATGCCGGAAGCCGGCATTGTAGAGCGCGCCCTTGTGGATCGGCGCCGTCACCAGCGCCCGGCAGGCGCCGGTCAGCGTCGCCGCGACCGCCGCTTCGATGGAACGGATCACCGCCCCGCCCGAAACCGGCGAAATCTGCCCCGGATGGTCGGGCACCAGCCCCTCCACCGCCGCGACGGGCAGGGCGGTGGCAAAGGCTGCGTTGGCGCCCTCGGCGCCGACATCGGCAAATTCAATGTCCAGCCCCAGCCGTTGCGCCCGCGCCTTGAGAAATTCGGCATGGCCGAACACGCAGAATGGCGCCAGCCCCAGTTCGGCCCGGCGCGCATACAGTGCTAAAATGATATCGGGGCCAACCCCGGCGGGTTCGCCCATGCTGATGGCCAGCGGCTTGTCCATCTCGCCCCCGTCGGACAACAGGCAACGGGTCCGGCTAGCGGACCCGTTCGTGTCAGTTGTAGATGATCTTGGCGGTCTTGCGCAGGTTGGCGAAATAGTCCTTCACCTGGGTACCCAGCGCGTCATTGCCGGCCGTAGCACGCAAATCGCCCTTGATGAAGGTCAGGTCTTCCGCCTGGGTCTTCTCGCATACGGCGAGCATCGACACGCCCGATTCAACGACGCGCGGCTTGGTGATGCCGCCGACATTGAGCCCGGCCAGTTCCTTGGCGATGGCCTCGGGGATCTGGGTGGCGTGGCGGCGGCCGATATCGAGCACGGCGGCATCGGTATAGGCCAGCGACAGATCCACGGCAGTATCGCAGCCGGCAAAATTGGCGCGGTACTTGTTGGCCTGGCCCGACCGGTTGCTCGAGCCGGCGCCGACAAAGATGATTTCCTTGAGGATATAATCGAAGGTCTGGAATTCCTTGACCTGCGTGGCGGCCTTCTGGTCGAGATCGAGTTCGGAAATCTGCACCTGCGGCATGATCGCCCGCTCGGTCACGGCATTCCAGGCAATCGCCGCGCGCAGCCGGTCCTTCAGCGTCTCGGTGCTGACGCCGCCCTGCTGCAGCATGGCCACCAGGCGGTCCTGGCTCACCTTCATGTTACGGGCGATCTGCAGCAGCGCCTCATCGATCTGCGCATTCGAGACCGTGATGCCGAGCCGCTTGGCTTCGCTCAACTGGATGGCTTCGTCGATCAGCTGCTCGGTCGCCCCTTTGCGCCCGGTCTTGTTGCCTTCGATGGCGAACAGCTTGAGGCGCGCCTGCACCTGCATATCGGTGACATTGGTGCCATTGACGGTGGCAACGACATTCTGCGCAGCAGCCGGCAGGGCAGCGCCAAAGCTCAGCACCACACCCACGATCATCGCGCTCGCCGCGCGCATCCAGAAATTCTTGGCCATTATCTTCATCCGCCTCACGTCAACTGCCCGCCCTCAATGCGGCGGGAACGGCGCGCTGTCAATTGCCCCATGATTGAGGCCAAAATCCGATATCGCTCAGAACGCGGGCACCGGCACGTCGCCACTATAGCCGACATTCAGCCCCGCCGGCGCCTTGATGCGGAAGGTCGCGGTGACCCGTGTTTCGTTGGGCGTGGCGTGGGTCGGCCCGTTCCGCGTCGCACTGGCGCCGATCTGCAGATAGCCGTCATCATAGGTCACGCCGCCGCCGACCTGCAGCCAGCTATTGCCGGCAATATCCCAATAGGTGCTGCCCGACAGGGTCCAGTAATCGGCAATCGGCACGCCGATCCGCCCGCCGATCTCATGCTGGTCCTTCAGCACGCCGGCATCCGGATTGGCCGCGAGATAGGTGTAGTCGACGCCGCCGGTATAGCCCGCCAGGCTGGCATTGGCGCCCAGTCCGGCGCGGGAGACTTCGCCGGTGCCGCTATCGAGCTGCAGCTTGCCGCCTATGGTCAGCCACGGCACGAAGGAGCCATAAACCCCCAGCACGGCATAGGACGCCGTGGCGCCCAGTCCCGCGCCCAGCGCCGTATTGGCCGGGTCCGCTGCGGCAAACGCATTGTCACCCGCCAGCTGGAACGACTGCCCGGCAATCACTTCCACATAGCCGCCATTGTCGAAACTGGCCTGATAGCGGCCACCGATATTGGCGCGCAGCCCGGTCTCCTGCCGGTCACTGCCCGAGAAGCGGTTATAGCTGAACAAATTTGTGTCATCGAAGACGAAGCTCTGCGCATCGTCATTGGTGATGCCGACGGCCGTGCTGCTCGAGCCGCGATAGACCAGCTGCGCCACCGGCTCGATCAGATGCACGGTGGAGCCGTCATTGGCCGCCACCGGGAAGCGCACATCCATCGCCGCGATCGGCGTGGCGCTCCACAAAGTGGTCGCCCCGGGCAACAGGGCGCTGGTGCCATCATAATAAGCCACATCGCCGCGCCCGCCGAGATAAGGCGTCGCGACAAAGCCACCAGCCCCGATCCACTGCGTCTGCCAGCCCGCCTGCAGGCTCAAATGCTGCTTGTTGCCGGCATAGCCGAAATTATACGGCACCGGATTGCCGGATCCGTCGGTCAGTACCGGCCCGGTCGCATCCAGCTCGCGCCTGACGCCGAGCAGCTTGCCGCTGATCTCGATCCGGCCATTGCCCGGCCCCAGCTCTTCGACATGCTCGAACCGCACTGTTGGCACGGTCTGACCCTGCCGGCCCTGCGATTCCATGGTGTAATTGCCCAGCAGAGTGAACTGCTGCACCCGCGCGTCGATATAGGTGTCCTCGGTCAGATGCGTCGCATAGACCTCGTTGATCGAGGATTTGCCCACCGTCAGCCGGTAATCGGTCAGATAGGCCGCATCGGTAAAGGCGGTATAGCTCCAGCCGGCTTTCCAGTCCTTGACCGGGACAAATTCCCCGGAGGTCTGCACCGCGCCGCGCCAGTCGCGCCGGGCTTCGGTGAAGGTGAAGGCATCCTGGTCGAGCTGATACAGCCCCGAAGCCTTGATCTGGAACGAGCCGGCGTCAAACCGCTGCAGCCATTCCGCGCCCATCAAAAAGCCCTGCCGTGTCATCAGCGTCGGGGTCAGGATGACATCGGTCCAGCGGCTCGAATAGGCGTAATACGGCACTTCCAGCCGATGCCCGGTCTGCTCGCCATAGTCGTAGGTGGGCATGCGCAGCTTGGCCAGCGCTCCCTCGCTGGTGTCGGGCATCCAGAAAAACGGCAGCCACGCCACCGGAATCCCCAGCAGCGCCAGGCTCGGCTGCTCCAGATAGAGCGAGCCGTCCTCGGCATTCTGGGTCACGCGCGCCGCGCTGATCGACCAGCCGATGCGCCGTCCCTTGTCGTCGATGCAGTCGCCGCACGGCGCATAGGTGGCGTTTTCGAGAATCGTGCGCAGCGCCACGTCATAATCGGCGCTGTCGGCGGTGACGCGCGAGCCGTCGAAAGTGGTGATCGTCAGCGAATTGATGAAGGCCTGCTTCAACCCGCCGGTCACATCGAGATCGGTCATTTCCGCCAGATTGCCGGACGGATCGCGCACCGTCACCGCGCCGACGAATTTCAGATTTCCGGTATTGCGGTCATACACCAGATGCTGGCCGGTCAGGGTATAGCCGCTCTGGCTGAGCACCACATCGCCATCGGCGGTGATGACATTGGAGACGCTGTTGAAGCTGAGCGTATCGGCCTCGATGGCCGAGGGGGCGCTGCTGTCGATCGGGGCGCTGAACAGGCTGGCGGGCAAAATCCCCTGGGCCATGGCGCCGGAGCTGAGGGCGAGCGTCAACACTGCGCTGGCACAGGCCAGTCGCCACGACGGTGTCCCCCTCTTGGCCTTGGCCATCATCCTCAAACGCGCCCGTCTTCCCTATGCAGCAACACCGTCACGCCGATGACGATGGCTACGAATGCCGGGCCAACTGCCGCAAACGTGGGATCGAGAACCCCGGTCGACCCGGCACGGTCGGCCATCTCGGTAATCACGAATACAACAAACCCGAGCACGATCCCGTACAGAACCGCAGGTCCATAATTAGAGGCTCTTCGATAACCTGCGGTAAACGCAAAAGCAATGAACAGCGAGCCGGTCAAAACCAGCGGCAGCGCCAATAGTTTAACCAGCCGCATGGCCGCCGCATTGCGGATGGCGGGGTCGCTCACGCCGGCCCGCAACAGGTCCGCCAGTTCAAAAAAAGTCATGTCCTCGGTCGACATCAGCTTGAGCTCCAGCTCGGCCGCGGAGGAACTGGTGGCGATGGCATAGTCCGTCACCTGCTGCGGCGGCTTTTCCGGCGTCAGGATGGTGGCGGTCGGAAACACCCATTGCCCATCCTCCAGCCGCGCGGTCGGCGCCTCGATGCGCGGCGCCGGGCTGTCACCCAGCTGGAACACCGTCACATTGCCCAGCGTCGCGCCGCCGCCCTGCATGCCGCTGGCCATCAGCACATAATGCAGCTCGCCGCTGCGCTGCTCGAGCCAGACTTCGTCGGCCGGGGTCAGCATCGCCGCCTGTCCGGGCGGGGTGGGATACAGGTCGCGGTTGATCTGGGTGCTGGCCGTCTCCAGCCCCAGCGAGATCACCAGACTCAACAGCGCCAGCACGATCACCGGCGCGCGCACCGCCCGCCAGATCGAAATCCCGCTGGCATGGATCACCGTCAGTTCCTGCCGGCTCTTGAGGTCGATAAACCCCAGGATCGCCCCCATCAGCACCGTCACCGGCAGCGTCTTGATGGTCCAGCGCACGGCGCTCATCAGCACCATGACGATGGCCATCGGCACGCCATGCGCCTCGGCGACGAAATTGAAGCGCCAGGTGTCGAGCGATTCCACCAGCGCGATCAGCCCGTAAAACACGAACACCGTCACCCCGATGCGGCTGCCGAGCCGGTTGAGCACCAGCCAGTCGATCCTGCTCATGGCGTCACCGCCTCGGGAATGCGGCGCGGTCGCACCCGCCACAGCAGCACGCTGCCGGCGATGATCACCAGCACCAGCGCCCCGGTCGCCGTGCCCAGCGGGCTATAGGCGCTCAGTCCCCGCTCGCCAAAGGCGATCAGTAACACCGCCGCTTCCATCGGCACGGGGATGCGCGACCGCCGCCCACTGGGAAACGCCATCATCGCCAACACCATCATCGCCATGCCGATCACCCGCAGCCCCTCGGCCAGCCGGTTGGTCAGCAGCATCACCCGCTGCTGGCTCCAGTCGTCATTGGCGATGGCGTCGCGCACCAGTTGGATACTGTCATGCTCCTGCAGCGGATCGGTCACGCCATAAGGCTGCGACAGGCCTTCGACGCTGATGTCGTAGCGGGCAAAGGAAATCTCCGAGAACCGGCCATCGGCCTCGACATATTGCATCGCGCCGTCACGCAGCTCGATGACATAGGTCTCGCCATCCGTCGAAACCCGCGCCGTGTCGGCAATATAGGTGCGCCGCCGGCCGGGTTGGCGCCGGTCATCGGCAAAGAATTCCTCGATTTCGCCGCTGCCCGAACGGCCGCCGATCAGCAGAATCACCCCCGGCGTCACCTGGGTGAACCGCCCCGGCCGCAGCGTCGAACTCACCAGATCCGCGGCGATGCTGGCGCTCAGCGTATTGAGCCGCTGATTGGCATAGGGCTCGATGAAATTGGACAGCAGCAGCACGCCCAGCACGCCGGCGCCGGTCACCACCCCGGTGGCGCGCCACAGCGACCCCAGCCCGTAGCTGGTGTGGATGATGTGCAGTTCCTTATTGGCCTGCAACGAGATCAGCGCCCGCGCCAGCCCGATGCCGATGCAGATATAGAAGAAGGAGATGGCCAGCGGCGGCATGGTGTAAAGCGCCTGCACCCCCAGCACGAGCACGCTTTGCCCCTTCACCGACACCACGTCGAACGAGCGCAGGCAATTGACCAGCCAGAGCAAAAAGCAGACCACGCCAAACAGAATCAGCGCGTCCGTCACAAACAGGCGTGCAAGATAGGCCGTCAGTCTCTTCATGCCGTTTTGCCAGCGTCTCCGGGGAGCGGGCCACCCCGCCCGCAAGCCGAACCTTGGTGCAGTTTGTGCTCAGGCACAAGCGCGCAACCGCCGGTGCGGGGAATTGTCCAGCGTCCTGTTGCGGGATTGACGCGGCCGGCAAAGCCTTCAATGTAAGACCAATCCTTCCGCCCGACCGTTCCTGTCGGCCTCTGCCCACTAAGGCTGTTCAATGTCCCAATCCATCACCATTCGCACTGCCCCGCTCTCCGGCGTGTCCGCCCCCCTGACCATCATCTATGCCGCTGAAAGCGCCGCACCTGCCGGGGCTGCGGCAGCGATCTGGGCCGCCACCGGACTTGATTGGGCCGAGAGCGCCGCCAGCAACGCCTTCAAGGGCAAGCAGGGCCAGACGCTCGACGTGCTGGGGGTAGGGGGCAAGCGCCTGCTGGTGCTGGGCAGCGGCAAGGCCGGTGCCGACGCGCCGCTCAATGGCTGGACTGATCGTGGCGGCTCGCTGCTGGCCAAGATCGCCGCCACCCGCGCCGAAACCGTGGCCGTGGTGATTGATGAGGCCGGGGCCAGCCCCGCTGCCATTGGCGAGGTCGCCGCCGGCCTGCGCCTGCGCCATTATCGCTTCGACAAATACAAGTCCGTCCGCGCCGAAGACGCCCCCGGCGCGCTCACCGTAACCCTCCACGTTGCCGATCCGGCTGCCGCCGAACTTGCCATCGCCGACCGTGGCGCCACCGTCGCCGGCACCCTGCTGGCCCGCGACCTGATCAACGAGCCGGCCAATGTGCTCGGCCCGGTCGAATTCGCCGCCCGCGCCGCCGAACTGGCCAAGCTGGGCGTCGAGATCGAAATTCTCGAACCCGAGGCGCTGGAACAGCTTGGCATGGCCTCCTTGCTCTGCGTCGCGCAGGGCTCTGACCGTCCGGCGCGCCTCGTCGTCATGCAATGGCGCGGCGGCAAGGCCGATGACGCGCCGCTGGCCTTTGTCGGCAAGGGCGTGGTGTTCGATACCGGCGGCATTTCCATCAAGCCTGCCGCCTCCATGGAAGACATGAAGGGCGACATGGGCGGCGCGGCCGCCGTTACCGGCCTGATGCTGGCCCTGGCCACCCGCAAGGCTCCGGTCAATGTCGTCGGCGTCATCGGCCTGGTGGAAAACATGCCCTCGGCCAAGGCCGTCCGCCCCGGCGATATCGTCAAGGCGATGAGCGGCACCACCATCGAAGTGATCAATACCGACGCCGAAGGCCGCCTCGTGCTGGCCGACGCGCTCTGGTACACGCAGGACCGCTTCAAGCCCCGCTTCATGATCAATCTGGCAACGCTGACCGGCGCCATCGTCGTCGCCCTCGGCCACGAGCATGCGGGCCTGTTCTCCAACAATGACGAGCTGTCGACCCAGCTGCTCAGTGCCGGCCTCACTGCCAATGAGAAGCTGTGGCGCCTGCCGCTGAGCCCGGCCTACGACAAGATCATCGAATCCAAATTCGCCGATATCCGCAACTCGGCCGGCCGCCCGGGGGGCTCGATCCTGGCCGCCCAATTCCTGCAGCGCTTCGTCAATGACGTGCCCTGGGCCCATCTCGACATCGCCGGCACCGCCTTCGGCGCCGGCACCACCGAAATCAACACCTCCTGGGCCCCCGGCTTCGGCGTCGCCCTCCTCGACCGCCTGGTCCGCGACCACTATCAGGGCTAACCCATTTTCTTCCCCTCTCCCCTTGCGGGAGAGGGATAGAAAATCCGCGTTCAGCGGATTTGCGAGGGTGAGGGGTTCTCTCCGCGCGCTCTATAGTCGTGGGCACGCCGATCCCCCCTTCCGCCCCAGCCCACAACGCGGTTAAGTGTCCCCATGCCCGACGTCTTCTTCTACCACCTCGAAACCCAACCGCTCGAAATGGTGCTTCCCCAATTGCTGGAGAAGACGCTTGAGCGCGGCTGGCGTGCCGTGGTCGAAATCGGCTCCAGCGAGCGGACCGAACTGCTCGATGGACAGCTCTGGACCTGGCGCGACGACAGCTTCATTCCCCACGCGCTGGCCGGCGCCGAGACGGACGCCGACCAGCCGGTGCTGCTCACCACCGGCACCGACAATCCCAATGCTGCCAATGTGCGCTTCTTCGTCGATCGCGCCGTGCCGCAATCGGCCGAGGGCTATGAGCGCGTCGTCTATCTGTTTTCCGGCCACGACCCCGACGCCGTCGCCGAAGCCCGCCTGGCCTGGACCGCCCTCAAAGGCAGCAATGCCATAACCTACTGGCAGCAGGAAGCCGGCGGCCGCTGGGTCAAAAAGGCCTGAGGCATCAGCGAGAGCGCTTCAACCCCTCCTTCGTCATTGCCGGGCTTGTCCCGGCAATCCATCTTCGGGAGCGTTGTATGGACCACCCGGATAAACCGGGTGGTGACGATGGGGCTACTCGGCGCGCTGCCGCACCGGCGCCTCATCAGCATCCTTGGTGAAATAATTGCTCTCGCCGTCGCCTTCCGCGCCCTCGTCACCGGCGCCCAGAATGTCGTTCACATACAGCCCGAACATGTCCGCCGCCAATTCGTAGCAATAGGTGATTTCGCTGTCGCCGGGGCTGTAATAGGCATTGGCCTCGCCGCATAATGTGGCCCGGAACGTCACCGGTCCCGGCAATACATAGCGGCTGGTCACCAGCGCCGCCGCCCGCTCCAGCACCTGCCAGCTTTCCAGCGCATTGGCGAATTCGGTATAGTCGCCAGCATCTTCGTAGCTGATGGAGATGGCAGCGCCTTCCGCCTCGCTGACCGCATGCGGCTCCAGCAGCGTCGTCCAGCTGACATTGGCCTGCTCATAGGTAACAGCGCATGCGTCGCGCTGATCCTGATCGAGTTCATAGGCATCGGCGGTGTCGGAAAAGGCCTCGGGGTCCTTGCCGACCATCATGCACACCATGGCATAGGCGCGCTGGATATCGAGGCTATGCTCGTCGTAATAGGAAAAATCCTCGACGCCCGAGCCGGTCGATTTCACCGCGTTGAAATACCAGCCATCGGCACTGTCGACGAGCGCGTTATAGCTATCATCGTCGCTGTCATCGTTGAGCAGCATGATGACGGCCAGCGCATCGGCGGCGTCCTCCTCCTTGCCCAGCACCGGCAAGCCCAGCTCCCCGACCAGCAGGTGCCCGATCTCGTGATACATGGTGAAACTGGCGTCATGCATGGCAAAGGCGATGGCCGCTTCGGCATCCGCCTCGGACAAGTCCTGCGCCGTCGCGGAACACACAAGGCCCAGGCCGCAGATCAGGGCGGCAGGCACAGAAAAAACTGCACGCAAGACGGTCTCCGGGAATATTGGCGAGAAGTCGCCTCATCCCACTAGATCACGCAATCGTCAAAATTTTGCAGGTTTTTCCTTGCCGGGCGGGGGCATATTGGCCTCGAACAGCGCCATATAACCGGCCATCAACTCGTAGCAGAAGATGATTTCCACCGTTTCGGGATCATAGAAGGCATTGGCCTCGCCGCAGCGCTTGGCGTTGAACTGCACCGGCCCGCGCAGGGTATAATTCTTGCGCAGCTCATCGGCCACCTGCTCGAATACCCCACTCGACTTGAAGGCATCCGCCGCCGCTTTCAGCCGCCCGCCGACCGGGTGATAGGTCACCACCACCTTGGTGCCCCGGCTCTTCTTCTTGCCATGCTCATTCAGCAAGCCGCGGAACGCCCGGTTGACCGTATCGTAGTCCCAGACGCAGCTCTCCTGCCGGTCGCGCTCCAGCCGATACTCATTGGCCAGCGGCCGATAGGCCGTCTTGTCCTTGCCCACCATCAGGCAGACGATCTGATAGGCTCGTTGCTTGTCGAGGCTATAGCCGTCGGCATAGTCGCTCTCGGCGCCGCCGCTGTCGTAAGCCGTGCCCGACAGCACCCAGCCCTCCGCCGCATCCGCCAGCGCCCGATCGGCCGCCTCGGTCCGCTTGTTGAGCAGCAGCCAGGTCGCCATATTGTCGGCCGCATCCTCCTCCTTGCCCAGCACCGGCAGGTCGAGTTTGTGGAACAACAGGTGCGCCATCTCGTGATAGAGGGCAAACAGGCTGTTATTGGAAGAAAACTGCCAGCTTGCTGCAAGACGTTTCTTGCCCGGCTCCTGCGCTTGCAGAGCGCCAGGAACGCACAAAAAGCCCAGCAATAGCAGGCATATCAGCTTGAAACCGGGGAGGCGCATGGTGCCCTTTCGCCAGGCGTGTCGTGGCAGCAGGAAATGGCAATGCTGCCTTGCTGTCAACGGCCGCCCGGTGTCCAGTCAGGGTCCGCCAGCTCGAAGCCGGAGAACTGAAATCCCGGCGCCACCGTGCAGCCCACCAGCGTCCAATCCCCCGTGCTGGCCGCCGCTTGCCAGGCTCCGCGCGGCACCACCACCTGCGGCCGCTCGGCCTTGTCGAGGTCCGCACCGAGCACATGTTCAACAACGGACTGGCCATCCGAGATGCGCAATTTAAGCGGCGCCCCGGTGTAAAAGTGCCACACCTCAACCGCATCAACCCGGTGCCAATGCGACGCATCGCCGGCTTCGAGCAGGTAATAAATCGCGGTGGAACGGGGGCGGTCGTCAGATTTCGCTTCATCCTCAAAGGTTTGCGCATACCAGCCGCCCTCGGGATGGCGCTGCATCCCGAGCGTGAAGATCACGTCCTTGGCGGTGAGCTTGCTCATGCGCGCTCCGCTTGCTCCAGCTCGGCACTCAGCGCCAGCCACTGTTCCTCGGTGGTCTCGAGCTCGGCGGCAAAGCGCGCCTTGTCCTTGCCAAGCGCAATCACCCGGTCGGGCGCGCCGTTGTAAACCTTGGGGTCTTCCAGCTGCGCATCGACCTTGCTGATCTCGGTCTTCAAGCGCGCAATCTTGGTTTCGGCATCCTTGATCGACGCCTTGAGCGGCGCGATCTCGGCGCGACGGGCCGCCGCTTCAGCCTTGTTGGCCTTGCGATCCGCCTTCGAACCACCACCGCCGCCCTTGCCTTCCTTGGAGGAAGTGATGCTGCGCTGGTAGCTGTCCAGATCCTCGTCCAGCACGCGGATGCCGCCGCCGTCGGCGATCCACAGCGTGTCGCAGGTCGCCTCGATCAGATGGCGGTCGTGGCTGATGATCAGCACCGCGCCTTCATAATCGTTGAGCGCATGCACCAGCGCATCGCGGCTGTCGATGTCGAGATGGTTGGTCGGCTCGTCGAGGATCATCATCCCCGGCCCGCCAAAGGTGATCAGCCCCATCAACAGGCGCGCCCGCTCGCCACCAGACAGGTTCTTGGCCTTGGTATCCATGCGCGATTTGGTCAGGCCCATCTGGCTGAGCCGCGACCGGCGCTTGGCTTCGCCATCCGTCGGCATAAGGTCGACGATATGCTCGAACGGGGTCCATTCGGGCTTGAGCTTGTCCATCTGGTGCTGGGCAAAGTGGGCGATTTCGAGCTTCTTGCCCTTGCGCATAGTGCCGCTCAACGGCGCGATATCGCCGGCCAGCAGCTTGGCAAAGGTCGACTTGCCGTTGCCGTTGACGCCGATCAGCGCGATGCGGTCTTCCGGGTCGATACGCATATTGATATTGCGCAAAATGGTCTTGTCGCCATAGCCGGCCGACACGCCATCCAGCGTGATCATCGGGGTGGACTGGTCGGCCTTGGGCTGCTGGAAGGTGAAGGGCGCGGAATATTCATCGAACATCGCCGCCGGCGGCTTCAGCTTTTCGATCATCTTGATGCGCGCCTGGGCCTGCTTGGCCTTAGTGGCGGAGGCGCGGAAGCGATCGACGAACTTCTGCATATGCGCGACCTGGTCCAGCGCCTTGTCGCGGCCCTTGTTGTTCAGCTCCATCTGCATGCGACGCGTGCTTTCGAACGTGTCGTAATTGCCCTTGTAGAAGGTGAACTTGCGGTGCTCGAGATGGATGATCGAGCTGACCGACTTGTTGAGCAGGTCACGGTCGTGGCTGATCATGAAGACGGTATAGGGATAGGTGGCGAGATATTTCTCCAGCCACAGCGTGCCTTCCAGATCGAGATAGTTGGTTGGCTCGTCCAGCAGCAGCAGGTCAGGCTGGCTGAACAGCACGCCCGCCAGCGCCACGCGCATGCGCCAGCCGCCCGACAGCTCATGCGTCGGCGCGTTCTGTCGATCCTGCTCGAAGCCCAGCCCTTTCAGAATGGATGAGGCGCGACCCTCGGCGGAATAGGCGTCGATGTCGGCCAGGCGCGTATAGATCTCGCTGATGCGATCTGGATCATCGGCGGTTTCGGCTTCCGCCATCAGCGCCGTGCGCTCCTTGTCGGCGGCCATCACCACCTCCAGCACGCTTTCATTGCCGGCGGGGGCTTCCTGCGCCACCGCGCCGATGCGCGCCTTCTTGTTCAGCTCCATCGAGCCGGCATCGGCGCTGATATGGCCCTGAATCAGGTGGAACAGCGTGGTCTTGCCGGTGCCGTTCTTGCCGACAAAGCCAGTCTTGGAGCCGGTCGGCAGCACCACCGAGGCATCCTCGAACAGTTCGCGGCCCTGGATGCGATAGGTAAGGTTGTTAATGGTCAGCATGATGCGGCAATCTTTGGAGAGGGCAGGGTGCCTGCGGCGACACCGGGCCGGCGCGGCAAACGCACTGCGAAAATGTGTTGCTGGTTGGATAGAGTTAAGCCGTCCGCATGGCAACCGGCTTTGCGCGCGGGCCAGGGGACCCTTTGGCGCATGGCAGGCACGACAAAGCCCCGTCTTGCCTCCGTCAAACTCTGACGTTACAAGGCGCCACCTGTCCAACAGACCCATTCAAGGATCGACCTCATGGCGCTCGAACGCACCTTCTCCATCATCAAGCCCGATGCCGTCCGCCGCAACCTCATCGGCCAGATCATTGCCAAGTTCGAGGCCGCCGGCCTGCGTCCGATCGCGCTGAAGAAGATCCACATGACCCGCGCCCAGGCCGAAGGCTTCTACGGCGTGCACAAGGATCGCCCCTTCTTTGGCGAGCTGGTCGAGCAGATGATTGCTTCGCCCGTCGTCGTGCAGGTTCTGGAAGGCGAAGGCGCCATCCTCAAGAACCGTGAAGTCATGGGCGCAACCAATCCGGAAAACGCCGCTCCCGGCACCATCCGCAAGGACTTCGCCCTCTCGATCGGCGAAAACTCCGTGCATGGTTCGGACGCTCCCGAGACCGCTGCTGAAGAGATCAAGTTCTTCTTCAACGACGACGAACTGGTCGGCTAATGCCCGAGGTTTACGTTTACGCTGTCGAAGGCCGTAGCGCCGAACAAAAGCGCGGCCTGATGAAGGACATCACCGACGCGGTGGTGAAGAATTTCGGCACCGATCCCGAAAAGGTAACGGTGCAGATCGTCGAGTCGCCCAAGGACAGTAAGGCCAAGGGCGGCATTCCTTTCAGCGAGCGTTAAGCCCCGCAATCTGCTAGTCGTCACGCGAAGGCCGCCCGCCGGGCGGCCTTTTTGCTCGTTTGTGCTATGATGCACGCCAACTCTGCCGCATAATTCCAAAACTGAACCATCCGCAAAGTGGGCTTCCCGCTGAAGCGGGTACGACGCCGTTGTTTGATCGGCGTCCAGCGAAAGCCACATATGTCCCTTCCCGAGACCATTCTCGCCCCGCTCGCTCGTGCTCTTGCCAACAAGGGTTACGAGACCCTGACCCCCGTCCAGGCCGCCATCATCGAAGATGAGACCGCCGGCCGCGATCTGCTCGTTTCCGCCCAGACCGGCTCCGGCAAGACCGTTGCCTTCGGCATGGCCATTGCGCCGACTCTGCTGGGCGACGCCGAACGCTTCACCTCCGTTGGCGCTCCGCTGGCGCTGCTGATTGCCCCGACCCGCGAACTTGCCCTGCAGGTACAGCGCGAACTCGAGTGGCTCTATGCCGAAACCGGCGCCAAGACCGCGTCCTGCGTTGGCGGCATGGATGCCCGTGCCGAGCGCCGTGCGCTCGATCAAGGTGCCCATATCGTCGTCGGCACCCCCGGCCGCCTGCGTGACCATATCACCCGTGGCGCCCTCGACATGTCGGCGCTGCGCGCTGTCGTGCTCGACGAAGCCGACGAGATGCTCGATCTGGGTTTCCGCGAAGACCTCGAATTCATCCTCGACGCCGCGCCGGAAGACCGCCGCACGCTGCTGTTCTCGGCCACTGTTCCCAAGCCGATTGCCCAGCTGGCCAAGACCTTCCAGCGCAATGCCCTGCGTGTTGCCGCCACCAGTGCTACCGAGCAGCACGCCGATATCGACTACAAGCTGATGCTGGTGCCCGCCGCCGAGCGCGAAAACGCCATCATCAACACGCTGCTGTATTTTGAAGCGGTCAACACCATCGTTTTCGCCTCCACCCGCGAAGGGGTGAAGCATCTGTCGGCACGGCTGCATAATCGCGGCTTTGCCGTGGTGACGCTGTCGGGCGAACTCAGCCAGGCCGAGCGCACCAATGCGCTGCAGTCGATGCGCGATGGCCGTGCCCATATCTGCGTTGCCACCGACGTGGCCGCGCGCGGTATCGATCTGCCCAATCTCGATCTGGTGATCCACGCCGATCTGCCGAACAATCCCGATACGCTGCTGCACCGTTCGGGCCGTACCGGTCGCGCCGGGCGCAAGGGCACCTGCGTCATCATCTCGCCGATGCATCGCCGCAACGTCGCCCAGCGCATCCTCAAGACCGCCAAGCTCGACGTGACCATGATGGCCCCGCCGACCGCCGCCGAGATCGATGCGCGCTTCCGCGAAGGCATCCTGTCCGCTGCGATCCTGACCACCCCGGCCACCGAAGACGAGGCCGCCATGGTCACCGAGCTGCTGGCGCGCCACAGCGTCGAGGCCATCGCCGGCGCCTATCTGCGCCAGCAATTGGCAGCGCGTCCGGCCCCCGAGGACATCAGCGACAATCCGGTGCCGAGCAAGCCCGGCGACAGCGATCCGCGGGTCCGCGAAAAGTTCGAAGGCGGCACCTGGTTCAAGGTTTCCGTCGGCCGCAAGCAGAAGGCCGAGCCGCGCTGGCTGCTGCCGATGCTGTGCAAGGCGGGCAACGTCACCAAGACCGCCATCGGCTCGATCCGCATTTTCGACACCGAATCCATCTTTGAAGTTGCCGCGCCCAAGGCTGATGCCTTTGCTCGCAGCGTCGAGAAGAACGGCTCCGGCGAGCGCGGCGTTACCATTTCGGCCGTAGATGGCCCCGGCGAACGCCGTGCCGGTCCGCCCCCGTCGCAGCGTCGTCCGCCCGGTCCGGTGGAGCGCTTCGACCCCAATGCACCGCGTCCTGAACGCGCCGACCGCCAGGCGCGCTATGGCTCCGCCGGCCTGCGTCCTGACGATTTTGCCGAGCCGGCAACCGGTAGCTGGAACCCAGCCGCCGAGGCCGAAACGCCGCGCCAGCCAAAGCCCGATTTCGACAAGCCGCGTCCGCCCAAGGTCGCCAAGGCTCCGCCGGCCAAGGACAAGGGCAAGCCAAAATGGGCTGGCAAGCCGGCTGATGGCGCTCCCAAGGCTGCCAAAAAGCTCAAGGACCACAAGCCCAAGCGCGCGCCGCAGGTCTAGGCTCAGCTAACGATGACCACGCTGCCGACCATTGTGAGCTTCTGGCACGGGCCGATGAGCTGGCTCGAAGCCTTGTCCATCGCCTCCTTCGTGCGGCAGGGCCATCGGGTGGAGGTTTATTCCTTCGATCCGGTGGCTGGCCTGCCGGCCAGCGCCATCGCCCGCGACGCGGCCGACGTGCTGCCGCGCGACAAGCTGGTGTTCTACAAGGGCAAGGGCACGCCCGGCGTGTTTTCGGACTATTTCCGCATGATGGCGCTCCGGCAGAACCGGGGCGTCTATGCCGATCTCGACGTCTATTGCGTCCGTCCCATCGAGGGTCCGCCCGACTATCTGATGGCCTATGAGCGCCCCGGCTCGATCAATGGCGCGGTGTTGCACATCCCTGCCGATGCGCCGCTATTGGCCGATCTGCTGTCGATTTTCACCGATACCAAGCGGCCATTGCTGGAGCCGCATCTGCCGCCGTTCCGCCGTATCGAAGTCGCGGTCCGGCGCCTGTTCGGCGAAAAAATCGCCCCCGAAGACATGCAATATGGCGCCACCGGCCCGATGGCGCTGACCCATTATATGCACCGTCATGGCCTGGTGGATGCGGTCCTGCCGAGCACCGTGCTCTATCCCATTCCCTATGAGGGCATTCCGGCGCTGATGGAGCCCGGCTCCAGCGTTGACGCGGCGATCCGTCCGGAAACCCTCGCCATCCACCTGTGGCGCAGCCAACTCACCCGCCGCGGCCGCGCCGGCCTGCCGCAACCGGCACCGGGCAGCGCCATGGCCGAACTTTGCGCCCGCGAGGGCGTCGATCCCGCCGCCTATCCCTGAGCCGTTTCGGCCTGTTTGCGGCTGGCGGCGATGCCCTTGGCAAGGAGCGCAATATCGTCAGCAAATTTGACCACGCCAACTTCGGTATGGGCCGACCAGTCGCCGAATTTGCGCAGCAGCGGCACGAAGCTGTCGACCTCGTCCTTCGTCCAGCCGGACAGGAAATCCCCCAGGATCAGGAATTTATAGGCCCGCACCGCTTCGATGATGGCGGCGCCGGCATCGGTCAGCTCGATAATGGTCCGGCGGGCGTCGGCTTGGCTTACGGCGCGCCTTGCATAGCCGGCGTCGACCATTTCGCTCACCACGCGACTGGCGCGCGACGGATCGATGCCCAACCGCTCGGCGACCGTCGCCACCATGGTCTCGCCGGCACCGCTGTCGCCAAACTGGTTCTCCGGCGCCTCAATGGCCACCAGCACGTCAAATTGCGCCAGATCCATATCGATCTTGAGGTCGATCAGCGCCCGGTGCCCCAGCTCGCGCGCCCGGGCGCGGCGGCGCCAGGTCTGCATCAGCGCATCGATGCCGATCACCGCGTCAACGGTGGCCTGCTCGATGCCGGCCTTGCGCAGCAGGGCATTCATATCGGTTTTGCCACCAGAATGGGGCATGGCTGTCCTCGTGGTTTTGCATGATAATGGCAATTGCATGCTATTGACATGTATTTGCTGCGGGCAGATATATTCCGCAACAACTCATCCCGCAAGAGGGCGCGACTCCCTGCGTCATTGCGGTCAAAGGATCGCCTAATGTCCCAAGCTGCACAATCTGCCGAAGCGCCGCCAGCGCAGTCGGTAGGCCTGATCATCGGCGCTGTCGCCGTCACCCTGTTACTGGCCTCGCTGGGCCAGACCATCGTCTCGACAGCACTGCCCAGCATCGTCAGCGAATTGGGTGGCCTCGATCACCTGACCTGGGTGGTCATCGCCTATCTGCTCAGCTCCACCGTGGTGGCGCCGATTTATGGCAAGCTTGGCGACCTGTTCGGTCGCAAGATCGTGCTGCAGGCAGCCATCGTCATCTTCCTCGGCGGCGCTATCCTCTCCGCCATGGCAACCTCGATGACCTTCCTGATCATCGCCCGCGCCGTGCAGGGCCTTGGCGGTGGCGGTCTGATGGTGGTCGCCATGACTGTGGTGGCCGACGTCATTCCTCCGCGTCAACGTGGCAAGATTCAGGGCATTTTTGGCGCCGTGTTCGGTGTCTCGACCATTGTCGGGCCGCTGCTCGGCGGCTTCATCGTCGAAAAGCTGAGCTGGCAGTGGATTTTCATCATCAACCTGCCGCTGGGCCTGCTGGCGCTGGCCGTCATTGGCTTTGCCCTTGAATCGCGCACCGAGCGCGTCTCGCACAAGATCGACTATATGGGCTTCGTGCTGCTCACCACGGCGCTGTCGGCCTTCGTGCTGGCCACCAGCCTGGGCGGCAACACTTTCCCTTGGTTCTCGGTGCAGATCATCGGTCTGATCGTGGCGTCCTTCGCGGCGCTCGGAGCCTTTATCTGGGTCGAATCCCGCGCCGCCGAGCCCGTGCTGCCGCTGCAGCTGTTTTCCAACAACACCTTCCTGGTCACCAATTCCATCGGCTTTCTGGTTGGCATGGCCATGTTTGGCTCCATCACCTTCCTGCCGCTCTATCTGCAGATCGCCAAGGGCGTCTCGCCGACCAATTCGGCGTTGCAGCTGCTGCCGATGATGGTGGGGCTGATTGGCTCCTCGACGCTGTCCGGCTTCTTCATGAGCAAGACCGGCCGCTACAAGATTCTGCCGACCCTGGCGACGGCGACGCTGTTTGTCGGCCTGCTGCTGCTGGGCGTCATGCAGCTGTCGACGCCTGACTGGCAGATCGCGCTCTATATGTTCATCGTCGGCCTGGGCATCGGCCCGGTCAACAGCGTCAGCGTCACTGCCACCCAGAATGCGGTGCCGCAGGCTCTCGTCGGCGTCGCCACCGCCGGCAGCACGCTGTTCCGCCAGATCGGCGGCTCCATCGGCGTGTCGGTGTTCGGCGCCATCTTCAGCAGCAGTCTGGCCAGCCGCTTGGGTGACACCATGCCGGCGGGCGGCGGGGCCTTCAACGCCCAGGCGATTCAGGCTTTGCCCGAGGGCGTACGCACACAGGTGCTCGAAGGCTTTGCAGCGGCATTGCATCCGGTGTTCCTCACCGCTGCCGGTGCCGCCGTGCTCGCTTTCGCGCTGTCCTTCCTGCTCAAGGAAATCCCGCTGGCCACCACGCTGCGCAAGGAACCCGAGGCCGAGATTGACGGCGGAGAGAATGGCGCTGCTGCCGCTGCCGGCGCGCCGGCCTCCTGAACCACAAGCCATCAACTTAGCGGCGCGCTCAATGCGGGCCGTTTTTTATTGGCTATTGCAACATATTTTCAATCACTTAGACCGGCGTTCAGACTCAAAGTCCCAGCGCCTTGATTCAACCTCTCAGCCGCCGCACCTGTGGCAAAAAGGTTGGTATTCGCCATGAACCGCAGCCGCTCGCCGATTTGTTAATGGCCAAATCAGTGAGCTTTGCTAGATTCAAATCATAGGAATGCCGAACTCGCGTCGCCGGCCCCAATCACATTGGAGAGCAATAGTGCCCTTGCGCTGGCAGGAAGTGGCTATGCCACTACTCGTGATCGTTTCGCTGATCGTCCTCAAATATATGCCTGCTACTGCTGGCCTGCCGCTGGCCCGGGCCGCAGGGGTCGTAGCCTTCGGCTATGCCGCCTTTCTGGCGCTGCGTCTGGTGCAGAGCGAGGAGGCCATCCATGTCGATGGCTGGTCCGAGCTTCGCCCCTCGATGATGGAATATTTCGCCTGCTACGGCGCTGCTGCGCTGGCGGTGGTGCTGATGTCCGCCATCATTGTCGTCGGTGGCACCCGGCATGTCGCGGCCGCCCAGATGGTGGCGACGTTCATCGCCTCAATCCTGTTGGGGGCAGGGGCCTTCGGTATCGGCCTGACCGGCCTGTTCACCAAGGTGCGCTGGAACAATACCGTGCTCGAACATCGCAGCGCCTTCGGGCGGGAAACCCAGCTCGCCTGGTCCGATGTGCGTTCGGTGCATCCCACCTGGCGCGGCGTCACCATCGCCACCCATGATGCGCGGCGCGTTACCTTCTCGCAGTTCCATTCCGGCGCCGCCCAATTGGCCATCCACGCCACCAACCGCGCCCGCCGCAATGCCGAGACGGCCACCCGCGCTTTTGCCACGCTCTGAGCCTCACCAATTTATTTGAGCGCCGCCCGGCGCTCAGATAGATTGCGGGCATGAACCAGCCCGTCGCCATCCGCACCGCCCGCTCAGTCTGCCCGCATGATTGTCCATCGGCCTGTGCGCTGGATGTGGAGCTCATCGACGCCCACACCATTGGCCGGGTGCGTGGCGCCAAGGAGGATCCCTATACCGCCGGCGTCATCTGCGAAAAAGTCGCCCGCTATGCCGAGCGGGTGCATCATCCCGACCGGCTGACGCGTCCCTTGCGCCGCAGCGGCCCCAAGGGCAGCGGCCAGTTTACCCCCATCTCCTGGGATGAAGCGCTCGACGAGATCGCTGCCCGCTTTACCCAGATCGAAGCCGAACACGGCGCCGAATCCATCTGGCCGTATTTTTATGCTGGCACCATGGGCCACGTGCAGCGTGACGGCCTCGGGCGGCTGCGCGCCGCCATGGGCTATTCCCGCCAGTATGAAACCATCTGCGTCGGCAGCTCCTGGCCCGGCTTCATCGCCGGCACGGGCTTGCTGGGCGGCGTCAATCCCGAACAGATGGCCGAAAGCGATTGCGTGGTCATCTGGGGCACCAACGCCGTCCACACCCAGGTCAATGTGATGACCCACGCCATGCGCGCCCGCAAGGAGCGCAAGGCCAAGATCGTGGTCATCGACATCTACGAAACCGCCACCATGGCGCAGGCCGATATGGGGCTCATTCTGCGGCCCGGCACCGATGGCGCGCTGGCCGTTGCCGTCATGCATGTCCTGCTGCGCGACCAATTGGCCGACCGCGCCTATATGGCCCGCAACACCGATTTCAGCCCTGAATTCGAGGCTCACCTCGCAACTCGGACGCCCGAATGGGCCGCCGCCATCACCGGCCTCACCGTCGAACAGATCACCGCCTTCGCCCACCTCGTCGGCACCACGCCACGCAGCTATTTCCGCCTCGGCTACGGCTTCACCCGCCAGCTCAACGGCTCCACCGCCATGCATGCCGCGCTCTGCATCCCGGCGATGACCGGCGCCTGGCAACATCGCGGCGGCGGCGCCTTCCATTCCAATTCAGGCACCTGGAAGCTCGACAAATCCGCCATTACCGGCGCAGCGCTGCAAAAGGGTGATCCGCGCTGGCTCGACATGTCCGAGATCGGCCCCATCCTTACCGGCGACGCCAAGGCGCTCAAGGGCGGCGGTCCGGTCAAGGCCATGCTGATCCAGAACACCAATCCGGCCTCGGTCGCCCCCGATCAGGCCCTGACCAATCAGGGCTTTGCCCGCGAGGACCTGTTTCTCGTGGTCCACGAGCAGTTCATGACCGAAACCGCCGAATTCGCCGATATCGTCCTGCCGGCAACCATGTTCCTCGAGCACAATGATTATTACACCCGTGGCGGCCACACCCGCGTGCTCTACGGCCCGGCGCTGATCCCGCCGCCCGGCGAGGCTCGCTCCAATCACGAAGTCATCAACGCGCTGGCCCTGCGGCTCGGCCTCGATGACGATTGTTTCCGCAGCATCGACCGCGACGTCGTCGCCGAAACCTTCCGCCGCTCCAATTATGGCGACCTCGACGAAATCGAAAAGACCGGCTTTGTCGACCGCGAGCGCCCCGACGCCGCCGCCCGCTTTGCCGATGGTTTCGACTGGCCCGACAAACGCTTCCGCTTCGCCCCGGATTGGGAGGGCGCTCGCATCAAGAAGGACTATCAATGGATGTGCGATCCGGCCGAGATGCCGCGCTTCGCCGACCATTGGGCCATCAATGAGCCCACCGACGCCGAACACCCGTTCCGCCTCGCCACCAGTCCGGCGCGGGCCTTTCTCAATTCCAGCTTTAACGAAACCCCCGGCAGCCAGAAGCGCGAGGGCGTGCCCTCGGTGTTCATCCATCCCGATGATGCGGCGGCTCTGGGCGTCACTGACGGCATGTTCGTCACCGTCGGCAACCGACGCGGCTCAGTTGATCTCACCGCCCGCGTTCGCACCGGCCTGCCCACCGGCGTGCTCATCGCCGAGGGCCTGCACCAGAACAAATCGCATCGCGGTGGCCGGGGTATCAATACCCTGACCACCTCCAAGCCAGCCCGCCCCTTCGGCGGCGCAGCATTCCACGACGCGGCGGTCTGGATCAGGAAAGCGGACTAGCTAGGCATATGCCGTCCAGAAGAAATACCCCGTCATCGCCACGCCATAGATGATCACGGCAATCCGGATCCACTGCGCCGGGATGAAATGCGCATTCCTGGCCGCCAGATAGCCGCCGATTACCACCCCGGCCAGTGCGATCGAGCCGTGATACCAGTCGATCGACCCGCTGACCGCAAACCGCGCCACCGCCACCAGCGCCACCACCGCCGACACATAGAGCTTGAGCCCGTTCATCGCGTGAATGTCTGTCAGGCCGGCCGTGGCCAGGAATGCCAGCAGCAAAATGCCGAGACCGGCGTTGAAGAACCCGCCGTAAACGCAGACGCCAGCTAGGAAAATCATAAGCAGGACGCTGCCCAGCATCTTCATGCCGCGACCACCACCGCTACGCGAAGCGACAAAACCGTTGATCTGATTGCCGAAGATGAACAGCAGCACCGCAAACGCCATCAGCCACGGCACCACCAGGTTGAACAACTCGTCCGACACCACCAGCAGCAGTTCGGCGCCGACATAGCCGAAGATCGCCGACATGATGCCATAGAGCACCAGCCGATCCTTGTATTTCACCATGGCGTGCCAATAGCCGACAGCGCCGCTGGCATAGCCGGGCAGGGCGGCATAGGTGTTCGACGCATTGGCGATCACCGGCGGCACGCCGACGAACAGCAGCGCCGGAAACACGATGAACGAGCCGCCGCCCGCCAGCGAATTGACCGCGCCACCCACCAGGCCGGCAAGCAACAGGAACAGCGTTTCAAGCATGGAGACAGCCCTCATAGAGGGCTCAGTCCCTCGCTTCGTTACTATGTCCCATACCCCGCATTGCCGCGCCCGCCCAACAGATTTGTCTGATCGAAGCATCACCGCGATTGATCGCAGGTCAGCCATGAGATTGACAAAACCGCGCTCGGGGATCATATCCGGCTCAGGTCGCTGGCACCCGCCGCTCGCCGGAAGCAATTCCGATGGTGAAGTCCAGCCCCGAGCATGAGAACGAACCCAGGTTCATCTTTGCGAGGCGTAGCATGGCAATGCGGGCTCCCATGGCACAGTCGCCTCATCGCAAATGAGAGGACTATCATGTCGTTTTCACTCGACACCCCATCGGCCCAGACGCTGAAATCCGAAGCCAAGGCGCTGCGCCAGCTGAAGGCCGACGCCGGCGAAATCCTGTCCCATGGCGCTGCCCTTGAAGCGGTCGCCAAGGCACACGGCTATCGCGATTGGAACACCGCCCGCGCCGCCTTGCCGGACCGTGTGGCCGTGCCGTTCCAGGTCGGCGCCCGCGTTACCGGCCTCTATCTCGATCAGCCCTTTACCGGCATGCTGATCGGCGTGCAGTTGCTCAGCGACATGCAGCACATGACCGTGACGGTGAATTTTGACGAGCCCGTCAATGTTACACCCACTTTCATGTTCGCCGCCTATCGCCACCGTGTTGTCGCCACCATCGATAGTCACGGCGTTTCGTCGGCGCTGCGCGGCAATGGCAATCCACAGATGATTCTGCGGCGCGCTTGAGCGTGGCCCAATTTTGGAAGGCAGGGGAGCGTCGCGCTACCTTGCCTTTCATCGTAAGGCACCGATATAGGTGGGAGACTTCCCATTCTTATGACGGAACCGGCAATGACCACCCAGACCAAGCCGATCGAGGCCTATTCCCTGCCCACCCCCAACGGGCAGAAAGTCCACATCATGCTCGAAGAGCTGGGGGTGCCGTGGACCTATCACCGCATCGATATCGGCAAGGGCGATCAGTTCAAGCCCGAATTCCTGGCGATTTCGCCCAATAACAAGATCCCGGCCATCGTCGATCCCGAAGGTCCCGGCGGCGCGCCGATCTCGATCTTCGAATCAGGCGCGATTCTGAAATATCTCGGCCTGAAATTCGGCCAGCTTTACCCGACCGACCCGCGCCAGCAGGTCAAAGTCGATGAATGGCTGTTTTGGCAGGTCGGCGGTTTCGGCCCCATGCTGGGCCAGAACAACCACTTCAACGTCTATGCGCCCGAAAAAATCCCCTACGCCATGAAGCGCTACAGCGATGAGACTCACCGCCTGTTCCGCGTGCTGAACACTCAGCTCGAAGGCCGCGACTATATCGCCGGCGATTATTCCATCGCCGATATCGCCTCCATTGGCTGGGCCCAGTCCTGGGAGCGCTATGGCATCACCAGGGACGAGTTCCCCAATGTCCTGGCCTGGATTGACCGCATGAACGCCCGCCCGGGCGTCGCCAAGGGCCTGCTTGTCGGCAAGGAGGCGCCATCAGCTGATCTGTCCCAGGACAAGGACGCGCAAAAGATGCTGTTCAACCAGCGCTGATCCCACCTTGCAAGACCGGGTTCGGAAGCCTCCGAACCCGGTCTTGCTGCCGACGCTTGTGACCACCGGCATGGGCTGAATTTTGCCGGCGAGCCAAGCTACCAACCAGCACGCCCCATAGAGACCCACGCCGACAAAGACGAAATATCCACCCAGGGTAAAAATATAGATGCCGACCAGCGCCATGGCCACGGCGAGTCCGTAAAGCAGCCAACGACCGATCCGCATTCGCTACCTCGTATTTTTGGACAAACTCCGCCCGCCATTTGAGCGGGTTTTTCCTTTGCCAGCAATGACATCCCGATGGCGCTTTCGCAAAACCACCCGAACGCGGCACTGTTTGATGGCGGCCTGGAGCAGCCCCCACGAATCCTCAATGCTGTCGGCTATGATCTGGCCCGGAACAGGCGAGAAACATGCTGTACGGGTTTTGTACGCAGCCTCCTACGCGTCGTTCGTTTGTTCCGGCAAAGTTCCCTGCGGACCTGCGCGGATGATTTTTCGGGGAAAATGCCGAGACTGCGAAATAGACCTTGAACGCAAGGCGCTTGACCGGTATCCACCCCCCTGACGGAGAGGTGGCCGAGTGGCCGAAGGCACGCCCCTGCTAAGGGCGCAGACCTCTAAAGGGTCTCGTGGGTTCGAATCCCATCCTCTCCGCCACTTCTATTTTATTGTTGTAAATCAATGAGATAGAGGCTGGATGTTTCCTGCCGTAACCTGTTTGTACCCACTGCCAAACAGCCCAAAAATTCAGACGACCTCCTCGACTCATCCCAATATCAGGCGTCATGCCGTACCTACTCCATGGGGTACGCCTGTCCAGCGACGCGCGCGGTGTCGAAAGGACAATTGATATGCTACGCTTAACCCTGAGAGCAGGGGGGCATCGTATTCTGAATGTACGACACAAGTTATCGTGCCGAATCTCTTAGGAGAGAGGTCCAGAGGTACGACAGGCGTCTACATCCCGCCCTTTCAGATCCTGCCCAGCTTGAGCGAGCGATCTATTTGGCGTGTAGAGTCTGTGAAGAGGGTTTTGAACATGCCGGCTTCACGACACATATTGTCAAAGGGAAGCCTGTCTATCAGTTTTCAGATTTCCAGTATGACATTGTCCTAAGAAAAACTAATAGAAATATCCGATCCGCTACCAATGTTAGGCAGGCGGACCGCAACACCACGATTAAAAGAGTAACATCTCTTCTATCCGAAGGGGTTCCTCATAAGATTTATAAAATGGACATTAAGTCTTTTTATGAATCTATCGACATAGATGGTGTTTCTAGTCTTGTTCATGAGGATAGAAGGATTGGCAGGCAAACGTCTGCCATTGCCCATATGTTTCTGCGGCATTGCGAGCTGTCAGGGGTTGAGGGCGTTCCGCGCGGTATAGGTCTAAGCTCAACCTTGGCTGAGCTGACAATGCAAGAATTTGATGCCTTTGCGAAACGTCAGCCGGAGGTCTATTTTTACTCCCGCTATGTCGACGACATTCTAATCATTACGAGCGGTACAGAAGAGCAGGGCGAGTTCATTTCTCGTCTCGAAATTAAACTTCCTTCTGGTCTGCATCTAAACCCAGATAAGACCGATGTTATTCCGCTCGAAAGGCGAGATGCTGTTAAAAATCCGGGAAAAGCAGGATGCTTCGATTTTCTTGGATATCATGTAGAGGTGTCGCACCCACGAGACGCCATTGGCAATAAAATTGACCGAAGTGTTCGGCTGGACCTGTCGGACAGAAAGAAAAATAGAACAAAAAGCAGGCTGGTCAAAGCTCTTCTAGAGCACACGCACACACTTAGATTTAGCGATTTAGAGCAGCGTTTTCAGATTATAACGGGTAACTTCAACATAGTGGACTATGAGAAGAAACTCAAAAGAAACGTAGGGATATTTTGCAATTACCGGCAGATAAACATCGAAAAATCTCAAGCGTTACCTGATTTGGATAGGTTTATTGCGGGTGTGCTCAGTGGAAAGGCGGGGCGAACATCGGCTTTGGTGTCTGCCTCTCTAACAGTAGAGCAGCGCAGAAAGCTGCTAAAATATAGTCTTGTGAAAAATTTTAGAGACCGTCGATTTTACCACCTCTCAGGCGAGAGAATAGCCGAACTGCGGAAGTGCTGGTCCTATGCCTAGAAAGCGAAAAATCCAGTCTACGTTTGATCGTAACGATCTCTACCGGGCGCTTATTACAGACACGGCACCGGGCGATGCGCCTCTAGTTTACTCAAATGACGGATTTCGTTCAAACATGCTCCGGCTGGCTAGCATGCCCGCCGATGTCCGAAAGTTGGTAGATGTCACTATTATTGACGGGGATGTGCCGTACACGGTGCCCTTTCGGTACAAAATTTCTCACAAAGAGGGCAGGCTGCGCCAGCTTAGTCTGGTCCATCCCAGCTCCCAAGTTAGGGCCGCTGAGTTTTATAACAGATACGACCATCTGATAACGTACTATGCTTCAAGAAGCCCATACTCGATCCGTTTCCCAAGCAAAGTAGCAAGTACGTTTTTCTATCAGTCTCCCATCGCAGATTTGAATAAATTCAAAAAAGCAGATGTGATTCAGGATGAAATTGATGGTCTAGTGAGGAACCCATCTTCATATTTTGCCTATGGAGGCTATGTCAGGTTTCACAAATTCTTTGCTTCAGAGGAATACATTGATCTGGAGAAGAGATTTTCTTTTATGTCGATGCTCGACGTGAGTAAATGCTTCAGTAGCATATACACTCATACCATCACATGGGCGGTAAAAGATCTGGAGCACGGCAAGGATAATAACAGGGCGATTTCATTCGGGAATGATTTTGACCGGCTTATGCAGAAAATGAACTACAACGAGACCAACGGGATAGTGGTTGGTTCTGAAGTTAGTCGTGTATGCGCAGAAATAGTTCTGCAATCCGTAGATTCCCGGCTTCACAGTCGATTGCACCAGAAAAATCTATTGAATGGCGTTGATTATTCAATAAAGAGATATGTTGACGACTACATAGTCTTCTCTAATTCGGAGGCCCGTAGCTTCCAGATAGAGCGCTTGCTGGCAGATGAGCTGGAGAAGATAAATCTTCACCTGAACGAGGAAAAGGCAGAGAGGCTTAAACGCCCCTTTCAAACTAAGATGTCCGCCGTTAGTGACTGGACGAGCAGAGCAATTGAACGTTTTTGGCTCCAACACACCGTGAGGCTAGGAGATAAAGCGCAATACTCTATCTGCTCTCCTCGGGGTCTGAGCAGGCGGGCAGCCGGTAACTTCGTGAGAGAGATCAAGACCCTCTGCCATGAGAGTGGGGCGGAATATGGTCATGTGTCTTCTATAATAATATCGGCGATGGAGAGCCGAATTCAGAGGGTGATTGATAGTGTAGATAAGTTGAATATTGTAGATGAGTTTGCCCTTGAGGATCAGTATAAGCTAATTTGCGCTCTCCTCGACATAATGTACTTTTTCTATAGCGTTCATCCAACGGTGGCTTCGTCCTACAAGGTCGCAAAAGCCACCATACTATGTACCCGCTTCGTGCGCTCTCGACTTTTGGAGTACCTTTCAACTTACTCAGAGTTTGTACTCAATCTGGCCCTATCTTTCTTTGATAGGCCATTTGGCGGAACAGACATCTACGAAAAGCACGTTCCAATTGAGCAGTTAAATATCCTGCTTGCCGTGTCGGAGCTCCAAGATCGCTATCTAGAGAGGTTGCGGCCCACTATGGAGCGTTGTCAACGGCGGAGTAAAATCCGGCCATTAGGCGGAGCAAGACCAGGCCACCTTTGGCGCGCGCATGAGACCGCCGGGAGGGCATAGCCCGAGCGGGGGTCTCATGTGCGCGTGCGATTTTTGAG
>NZ_JBTMWV010000015.1:0-70445 GCF_054489345.1 Devosia sp. A369
CTTGTTGAGACGGCCAGGGCCCAGGGGTGGAACACCCTATGGCGGCCGGTGGAGGACAAACATGGCGACATTGACGCGGTGTCGCAGCAGGTCTCGTCATTCTGGTCAGACTTTGCCCGCAACGAGCTCAAGATCGGTGATCCGCAGAAGACGCTGTATTCATTCCGGCATAGTTTCAAGGATGCGACGGCGAGCGTCGGCGCCACCGAGGATGAAAAGAAGCAACTGCTCGGTCATGCCGAGACCGGCGCCACCAAAGGCTATGGCACCAAGAAAGAGCCGCGGCCCGTCGATATCCGCCGACTCAATGACATCGTTCAGGCAGTCGAGTGGGATTTTCTCGAGGGCTTAGCTCGTGCCGGCAATTGGACCGGCAATGGGAATCGAATTTCTTGAAGAAAGGACCGAGAGTCCATACTTTTTAAGGGCTTCTAAAGTCGGCAACACATTCAGTATCGCACTTTGTATAAACGGCCCGACTTGTCTCGATGGCCAAAGAAACGCCAGAACCCAGATTTGCCGCAGGGGACACACGTATTATGATTCCGTCAAAACCCCAGGAAATCCGGGGCTTTGAGCCCTGTATGTCGCATCTGTGTCGTACCTAGGGTCTGTCGGAGCATTTTGGAGCGGGTGGGAATGGTGGATTTTTGAGGGGAAAGCCCCGGCGTTTCCACCGGGGGCTTAAAGATCGCTAAGACGACCATGGATCACGCCGCCAGCGGCTGCTACTGCGCCAGCAGGCGAGCTACCTGTCTTCCCTGGCCGGCCGGCATACAGGAAGGTCGGCAAGTTGTGCCCGCGTCATGCGCTGGATCTCAGGGTGGGAGAACGGATCGGCCTGCCAGCTTTGTATAGATTCGCCTTCGTCCAGATACTTCATTCTCCGGAGCCACAGCCGGAGATATTTCCGAAGTGAGATTGCCATTTGCTGCCTCCCACCAGTGACCCGCCAGATCGAGCGGCGGAAAGCGACGTGAGTCCTCGCGGCACTCATGCCACTCCATTTCGGCGTTCGCCTGCCCATCAAGGCCGCGGCACCAGTTCTTGTCATTGAGGGCTGCGCCGTAAATGGATCGCGAGACACATGTGCCACGTTTTTTAACGGGGTCGAACGCCTCCAATAAGCAGTCGGCAACTCCCCTCCGGCGACCACGGTAGCATACCCAGTTTCTACCGCGCACAGACGGGCCAAGGCCCGTGATCGTTTTTTAGGATGTCGCGCTCCGCCTTGAGCTTGGCGACCTCGCGGCGCAGCTTCTCGATCTCGAGCTGCTCAGGCTTCATCTGCCCATGACCGGGGAATGCCTGCTGCGGATCGGCAGACTGCTCGCGCACCCATTTGCGCAACACGTTCACATGCAGGTCCAGATCGCGGGCCGCCTGCACCACAGCAACGCCCCGTTCTCTGACCAGCTTAACAGCCTCGAGCTTGAACTCCCGGCTGAACTTGCGTCTCTCCATCAAAACTCTCCAGTTCCAAAAACACCTTAACTCGGTGTCCTCAAAACCCGCAGCAGATCAGACCGTGGTCAGAGGTTTCAACTGCGCGATCGCGCCGGCACCGCACTGTGTCTGTCTAGAAGCGGAACTGCTCGCTCAATACGCGTTCTTCGAGGCTGGTGCCCGGATCGAACAGCAGGGTGACGCCATGGGTGCGGTCTTCCTGAATGGTGACTTCAAGCACATTCTGGAATTCGACATTGTCGGCCACGGCGTTGACCGGGCGTTTGACGGCCTCGCGGGTGATCAGCCGCACCACGGCCCGGTTGGACAGGATGGCGCCGCGCCAGCGTCGCGGGCGGAAGGGCGAAATCGGGGTCAGCGCCAGCAGCGGCGCTTCAATGGGTAGAATGGGGCCATGCGCCGATAGGTTGTAGGCGGTCGAACCGGCCGGGGTGGCCAGCAGCACGCCATCGCAGACCAACTCTTCGAGCCGGGTTTCGCCATCGATGATGATCTGGATCTTGGCGGCCTGATAGCTGGAGCGGAACAGCGAAACTTCATTGAGCGCCAGCGCCATCTGGGTATGACCGGTGGTGTCGAGCACCTGCATCGACAGCGGAAAGATCTGGGTACGCTGCACCGAGGCGAGACGCCCCACCAGGTCATCTTCGGAGAAGCTGTTCATCATGAACCCGACCGAGCCGAAATTCATGCCATAGACCGGCACGCCGGTATGCATGACCCGGTGCAGCGTCTGCAGCATCAGCCCGTCGCCGCCCAGGGCCACCACGATATCGGCGGCGGTGATGGCATGATCGCCATAGCGCCGACGCAGCCGGGCGCCGGCGGCGTCGGCCTCCGGCGTGCCGTTGGTGACGAAATGTATTTGTGGGGTAGGAATATCGTTACGTCTCAAAATGAGCCTGTCCCGGTGCACATAATTTCTCAAACCGTGTCGTCATTCGTGGGAATCGTGGTCCGGTGGTCCGGTCGTTTGGCGCGAGGTCTTGGGCTCTCGCGTTCAGCCAATTTCTAGGGGCGAATTGCCTCACTGCCTCCAATTTCATCACTACTGGCTCTGCTCCTGTCGCGAGGTAATGCTTGCGGATGATCCGTTCACATTCCTTTTCGTCGTGACCAGTTGCCTCTGCGATTTCCACGATCGACGCCCCAGCGCGGTGCGCCAATGTGATAAACGTTCCACGCAGATCATGAAAGGTTATGCCGGACAGGCCTGTCCGGGAGACAGCCTTACGCCACGCCCCCTTGAAACCCTCAAGCGACCAGGGGATGCCGCGGGAGTTTGTCAGGACGTAGTCTGGCTGGGGGCGTCGTTTCTTCGGGTTTGGATCTGAGGCCCGAGCTATCTGCTCCAGGTTTATTTCTGTCAGGATTTGACGCAGTTCCTTGGAAACCAGAACCTTGACCCGGCGAGCTGGTGTTCCTCGGTAGGATTTCTTCGGCTGAAGCATGATATATCTCCCGTCATAAGAACCCCATTTCAGGTTGATAAGGTCGGCTTGCCTCTGACCAGTCCAGATCGCCAACAATAGAACTCGCGCCAAGTGCCTGGGAGCTTTGCTGAGGAAGGTCGCAATCTGGGCGTCGGTCCAAATGATATCTCGCCGCGTCTTGGTGTGGATGCAACCCAAATCAGCCGCCGGGTTGCGGTACAGGTATTCCTCATCGACAGCGAAGTCAGAAGAAGGCGCAGAATCGCAATGGCGGCATCAGCACTCCTCGGGCGTGAGGCGAGCTCGTTGTCCCGCCACTGGCGTATGAGGGATCGAGCACCACGCTCGTCAAACGCCTGGAGCGGCAAGGAGCCAAATTTCTCTAGTATTTGCCTGAGGTGCAAATGGTATGAGCTTTTCGATGCGCTTGCCAGTGATTTGTAGTATCCGGAAGATACGTATAATTGGATGAGATCTGCGATAGTATCAACGGAAGCTGGGTCGCTTTTGAAGTTGAAATCCTGCCCCGGTTTTAGACTTGCTAGTCGAGGGGCGATTTTATGAGCGCCCGGGCCGCGCCAACCTCCCCATAGGGAATATTGTAAGAACTGCGTGGCTTTTTCTGCCACTCGCTTGCGGAAGGAATGCTTCCATATCCTTTTGGGCTTCATCTATGCTCTGAAGGTTGGGTCCGAAAGGAACGAAGGCTTCTCGCTCAAGCACCGATGCGTCAAGATCGGCTGTTTCGGCATCGCACGGTAGCGTTGATGAATTGGATTTATATCCATTTGCCATGAAGATCCCCGTTGCGTCCGGGTGGAGGCTGCCCTAGAATCGGCAGCTGTGCCCTAGCAGAAATTTGGGTCTCGGGTGCCCGTGAGGCACTTAATTCATGGTGTTTTATTGGTGCCGGCAGCAGGGTTCGAACCCGCGACCCCCTGATTACAAATCAGGTGCTCTACCAACTGAGCTATACCGGCGCTGCCCCCGCTTAGCATTGCAGGCGGGGTGAGACAAGCGGCTACGTCACAGCGTACGGCATACTCTCTAGCGGCCCTCTAAATCGCGCAGCAGGGCCCGGATAGTTTGGGCTCGTTCGTCGGCGTGCTCATCGTCACGGCGGCGTGCGGGTACCGCCACCAACGCTGCCAGTAGGCGCTTGAGCCGAATTATTTCGGTCGCGCAGGCTGGCGGACGGCATGTGGCTCACTATTCACCGGCAAAGCGCACTCAGTTTCTATTATGCTTGCTCTCCGGGCCCCCAATAATACTTATACGCATGCGGCTATGCAACGCCCATCGAACCAGCATATACGCCATTGGAAATAATCCGGCCGATCTAGGTCCAAAGCCAACGCCAGCCAAAAAAGCGCGACGGGAGCCGCTATCAGCACAGCCGGCAGGGTCGACACAATAACCAGCGCTAGGGCGCTGATCGTCCCCCCGAAGCAGGCTGTGGTCGCCTGCGGCGTAGGCTAGGTCCGATGGAGCGCCTCGGGTCGACCTGTGTGCTCGATTGATCGGAGATGCGCTGAGGTCGCCCTTTTTGGCCGGCCCTTGCTTGTCATGGCGTGCGGACGGGTCGGCATGTGCCCGCGATCCGTTTCGTTTCAGGCGCCCGCGCCCTTACCCGCCGAAGCTAATCTTCGAAAAGCTGCCCCTCATCGCTCAGCGCACCTCGTCGATCAACACTGCCATCGCACAGCTTCCATGATCGAGCGGCAACTGGAATAAATTTCAGTTCCAAGCGACTAGCCTAAGACCTCATTAGGATCGGCCGGCGGCGGCGTGGAGGGTGGCGCAGCGGCCGTCGGTAGCTGTGAGGTCTGGGCTGGGTTACTCATTGCCGGCGCCCGGATGCGCCGCATTGCGCGCACTATCTGATACTGAGACTCAATTCAAAGAATTAACGGTATCAATTACTTCGTACCGAAGGATGAATGACGACAGATCATTGTTGAGCAGAGCTAAAACGTTCTGTTTCGTTAGCGGAACAATTTCAATTCTTTCGATGAGCATCGTCCTTGGGACTTCCTCACCATCACGACCAATTTCTAGAAATAACGCTGCCACCGCCTCACGTGCGGATATTTCATTATCAAAAAACTCATTGCTAACGCCGTCATCATGCCAGCGGTCTTCGCCGGCCCCCGACGCAGATGAGTATGTGTAGAATGTATATCCTTGGATATCGGACATCGATTCCTCTCAGAGCATCTCAGCGGCGCGCCCCCGCCTACGGATCTTTGACCCCTAGAAGGTTATTCGGCGCCATTGTGTGACCCCCACCGATGATTGGGATTCAAAGGCTTATCGCGCCGATCGGCACCCAACCGCCTCGCCGATTTACAGGCTACCAAACTCGGGACTGTTCAGCCGCTATATCTGGCTTTTCACACCCAGCATTTTCTGCGCCGATGCGAGCTCTTAAACCGCGATGTCTCGGGCGTTCATGAAGGTCAAGATATCGCGGTTGGCGACGGTTATGGCGGCGATGGCGGCGCGGATGCGTTCCATTTCGTCATCGTCCAGGGCTTCGACCTTACCGTATTTGAGGTTGTCGTTGAAATCGACGATCCGCATCAGCTGGGTGCTGTTGAGCTCACCATTGGCGTCGAAAGAATAGATACAGTGATTGTACTTATTGCGGATCCGGGCCTCGCGCTGCAGGCGGCCGGCTAGATCGAGCACGGCGGCGCGAGTATCGGGCGTTACCCCAGTGGTCTTGGCGAGCCGTTCGAGCAGGTCCAGCCGCGCGCGGGTGGTGTTGAGCGTGAGGAAGATTACAATCGCCGCCTCCTTCCTAGTCCCGGCCAGGTAGGCAATCAGGTAGATGAATAGGCTCTCGGTATTGGTCCAGACATAGTTGAGCTGACCCACAAGCTGCAGCACGTTCTCAATCCGGGCCATGTTCACCGCGCCCGCATTTCGGTCTGGCCCCGTTGCGCCTGATCGGCCTGTCCCTGAAGGAACGCGGCTGCGGCTTGGGTACGGTTGGTCAAGCCGAGCTTTGCAATCAGGTTGTGGACATGTGCCTTCACCGTATGCTCAGACAGCCCCGTTTGGTCTGCAATCAGCTTGTTCTGGTAGCCAACGGACACCAGCTGGAGAACTTGCCGCTCGCGCGTGGTGAGGGTATCGAGCCCATTGATCGGTTGTCCGGCGGCATTGGGCGGCGGCGCATCGCGGTGCAACGTCACGTCATGGGATAGGTATTCGCCGCCCGCCACCAGAAGCGACGCCACCGCGAGCCACACTTCGAGCGGCAGAGTTAGCGGCAGGATACCTTGAACGAGGTGATGCTCCATGAGCCTGCTATCGAGATCGAGTGCGCCTCGCTCAACCACGAGGCCGATCGCCGCCTCGGGAAAGCGGCGGCGACATTCACGGACAGTGTTGACAGACATCCAGCCCTCATCATGCCCCAGGATCGCAAGGCGGACAGAAGCATCGGGGGGATCCCCGATTGAGATATGATCGAGAAGGCTGACCTCGAACATTGCGAAATGGCGTTGCGCCGCCAGCGAAAGGCATTGGTAGTGTGCCTGTCGGGAAGCCATAAAAACTATGCGCTGCGTATTGTCGGTCGCCGTCCGATGAATCGGACCAATGGCGCCACCTACCCGATCTGACACCTATCTTCCCTCCCCTGACCTGGCGGATTCCTCCATTCCAGCCTGCTACCTAAGTTTGCGATTAACAAAAGATTAACACCGAACATTTGACGCGGACATCCTCCTTTCCATCGCCCGATCTCAGCCGATTGGTCAGGTATTGGGGCGTTCATCGCCCGTTCTCGCTCGGGTAGAATAGGCCACGGGCCCGCTTTTAGTCCCTACGGGGTTCATTACGCATAAGCTTCAGGCTTATTACGTCTCGCGGCTTCTAGGGCTTAGATCAAACTTACTAGGCAACAATTGGTGCCCCGGTTGATCTAATTGCTGTCTGTTTTCTGGGGAGCGAGTGTTTCACTGTCGTCTGGTTCTGGCAGCGCCCTGTTGCCGAACGGGCGTCGCCAATGTCGTCGGTGCCAGCCGGAACCGCGCTCCGCAAATCCGGACCTGACATGCCGCCGCCTTGCTCGCCCTCAACCCGCGGAACAGCCAGACTGACCTCGTTGGAAATGCGTGAGGTTTTTGGCCAATCCGCTGCTTTTGAGCAGGAGAGACTTTATGGCCGACAACTTCCAAAACAATGGCATGTTTACGGACAATTCCGATCTGAACTCCCACAACGACAATTCCGACCAATCAGCGGATGGCTCCGACAATTCGCTCGACGTCGCTGTCTCGGATATCGGAAACGACAGCTCGGACAACTCCGATAATTCGGATAACTCCGATAACTCCGATAACTCCGATAACTCGGATAATTCCGACAGTTCGGACAATTCGCTCGATGTCGATCTGACGGACAATTTCAACGACAAATCGGATAATTCGGACAATTCCGATAACTCCGACAACTCGGATAATTCCGATAACTCCGATAACTCCGATAACTCCGATAACTCCGATAACTCCGATAACTCCGACAGCTCGGATAATTCGGCCGACGGTTCGGACAATTCGACGACCAGCGACAGCTTCAATGACAGCCGCAACCAATCGACCAATACCAGCATGCCGATCACGGACTCGGGAAATGACAGCTCGGTTAATGACTCCAACAACGACAACTCGACCGACGACGATATCACTGTCGACCTGAACGACGTCGCCAACGATAAGTCGATCAGCGACTCCTACAACGACAACTCGACAACCGACGACAATTCGGCGGACGACTCTGACAATTCGAGCGGCAACAACAATTCTACGAATGACTCGAACAACGACAATTCGAACAATTCGATGAATGACTCGAATAATGACAGCTCGACCAATCTCGATGCGACAATCGACGTGGCCATCAGTGACTCATTCAACAGCTCGGATGACGACATTGCCGACTCGTACAACCAGGACAACGACTTCGCCGACCTCGATATCGGCACCGCCACGATGGACAATTTGTTCATCAATAGCGGTACGCTCGATTTCAATCCCGGCGATGACGTGATCTTTGAGAATGTGTTCAACGGCGCCTTCTCGGGCGGCGGTGACGATGCCGGCTTTGCGATCAACCAGGTCGCCGACATCCTCGACAATGATGCCCTCGAGAACGTGCAGCAAAACAACGGTGGTGCGATCTTTAACGCCTACGCCACCGGCGGTAGCGACTTGCACGCCAGTGAGAACGCGTTCGACGCCACCGCTGATGACGATGCGTCCAACCACAATAGTGCTGATGGCAGCGCCTATGTCTCAGCCAATGCCTTCAACATGGAAGTCGTGCTCGGAGCGAACCTGCAGCAGAACAACGTCGAAACGACGGTGGTCGGCGGGGATAATCACATGGGCAACGACGCCGGCAACGACGACGCATA
Organism: Devosia sp. A369; assembly: GCF_054489345.1. Lineage (NCBI taxonomy): Bacteria > Pseudomonadati > Pseudomonadota > Alphaproteobacteria > Hyphomicrobiales > Devosiaceae > Devosia > Devosia sp. A369. Next base: position 8,329 of record NZ_JBTMWV010000015.1, read on the forward strand.
GCAAGCTTTCCATCAAGCCTGACCTGCGCGGCATCCTCCGCGCAGGCATCGGTCCAAGCGTCCCCATTGCCTGCATTCGCCGCGGGCACTCGGAGGTAGCCAGTGTTCCTGACCAACGACCCGTCCACCGAGATCGTCGCCCACTTCCTCGGCTATTTCGAACTTGCTGTGGAAGCCATGCGCACGCGGCTCGGTTACGAGACGATCGAGGCCGCCGTTGCGGCCGATCGTCTCGATCCGGTCCTGGAACAGCTCTCCGCCGACATCACCCAAAAATTCACCCTTGGGGCCTACCAGCCGGGCGTCGAATACGCGCCGCCGGCCTGGGAGATCCGGGGCCACTCGCCCATCGAAGAATTTGGCGTCCATGCCCCCTTTACCCGCATCAGCCCGCCCCCCATCGCCCCCGACGATCCAGTGCTCGATCAATCGGGCCCGCATATGGACCCTGGTCCCTTCATCGGCCCCGAGCCCGGGTCGGTCATCGCCGTCATCGCGCAGTCGATCACCCTTTCGGACGACGATATCGTGGTGCTGGGCGAGTATGAGGGGGCGCTGGAGTTCCAATCGGGCGCGGCGTCGGCCATCACGCTGCTGCACGGCGCGGTCACCGAGATTTCCAACCCGGTCACCGAGGCCTCTGCGCTCCACGCCGTCAGCGACGTTCCCCGCTTTATCGAGCAGGTTGCCGAAGTCTTCGAGCAGTTGGCCACCAGCGCTCCCCCGCCAGACACGACAGTCAATATCACCGATGACATCGGAGGCACTTACTTCAACGGCGAGATGGTCGATGAGGCGCCCGAGCTGTCCAACGCCCTGCCGGAACACCTGCAGGCAACGATGGGCGACGAGGAAGAAGCACCGCCCGAAGAACCCACTGAAACCCAGGTCGAAGTGACCCTATCCGGCGACACTGTGGCCGCAACGGTTACGCTGCATTCGGGCGGGAACCTGCTCGTCAACGAGGCGGCCTTCGTCAATGGCGGTGTGGGCGGCTCGATCCTCGCCATCGGGGGCGACCTGCACCAGCTCGATGTCATCATTCAGACCAATGCCCATTTCGATAGCGACACCATCAACGGCGACGTGCCCGGCGCGGCGCAGAATCTGCCCGGCACCACCGCCGCTATCAACAGCGCCATTTTCATTCAGGAAGTGCGAGACGCCACCGGCGATGCTGCCGAGGCCAATACCGATGTCATGCCCTCCAACTGGCAGGTGTCGACGGTGGCAGGCGATCTGGTGTTCATCGAGTGGCTGAGCCAGTTCACCTTTTCGTCCGATCAGGACATCAGCGTGCTCTCCTCCACCGGGAGCAATACCGTGGTCACCACGGGCGAGAATGTGGGCCTCAATGGCGTGAGCTTCCTCAATCTGGGGCTCCATTTCGATCTCATCATCGTGGGCGGCAACCTCTACGACGCCAACGTCATCGTGCAGACCAATGTGCTCTACGACAACGACACCATCCAGATGCTAGGCAAGGGTTCGGCGGGCACGGGCAGCCTGGCCACCAGCGGCAACCTGCTGTGGAACGAAGCCTCCATCCACAATGTCGGCCCCACCAGTGTCGTCGACGAGATGCCCGAGCACTACCAGCAGACGATGGACAACATCGACAGTGGCAATCTCGGCATGCCGGCGAGCTTTGCTGGCGACATGCAGTTCCAGGGCTTCGAGATGCTCCGTGTGCTCTATGTCGCAGGGGGCATCTACGACCTACGCTATGTCGAGCAGACCAATATTCTGGGCGATGCCGATATGGTGGCGTTGCAAAAGGCCGCCGTGATCGAGGGACAACCCGAGGGCCAGTGGGACATCAGCACCGGCGCCAATGCCCTCGTCAACATCGCTGGCATTACCGATTATGACGGGCTGGGCGACACGGCCTATGTCGATGGCCAGGTCTACTCCGACGCCATCCTGATCCAGGCCGATATCATCGCTGCCGACAGCGCTCCCGCCGGGGGCGACGCGCTGGTCACCGAGGTCATCGCCTTTCTCGATGTCGATGTGACGCTCGACATGCCGCTCGATGGCGGGCTGGGCCCCACGCCGCCCTCCGCCGATGGCCCGCCGGCCGACATCATCCAATCCGTGCTCGCCTAGTCCAATGCCAGCAGGGATCAGAACATGACCATCGAAAGTCTTCCCCGAGCCGCTGAAAACATCGTGGCCCGCCACCTGCGCCAAAGCGAGATGGCGCGAGCCGCCCGCGTGGACCGCCTGATGTTCGACATCAGCACCGCCGCCGCCGAACTGGAAGCCCTGGCGGAAGAGGGCGAAGCCGAAGAGGAAGTCCTCCCAGCAGAAAGCGAAGAAACGGAAGAGGCCGCGTTAGCCGAACCCGAACCCGAACCCGAATTAGAACCAGAGCCCAAGCCACAAGCCGCCCCACCGCCTCCCCCTGTGGAAGCCCGCGAGACCGAATTCCGCACGCCGGAGCCGGCCCCCAGAACCAAAATCCCGCCCATTGTCGATGCCGATCTGGGCCCCCTCAAAACCGTCAATCCGCCCGCTCGCGATGGCGGCGACAAGCCCAAGAACGGCGGCGGGGGCGGCAGTCGCGATGGCTTCCACAAGCGCACCGCCACGCCCAATTTCGCCCAGAGCCTTCAGAATGGGCTCGATGTCGTTCGGACCAATCTGATGATTGTGATGGGCTTCACTGTTTTCATCAACATCCTGGTGCTGGCGCTGCCGATCTACCTGTTCCAGATTTCCGACCGAGTGCTCACCAGCCGTTCGCTCGATACGCTGGTCATGCTCACCGCCGCCGTGGTCGGCGCGGTGATCCTTCAGGCCGTGCTCGATGCGGTGCGCCGCTTCATCCTGATGCGAACGGCGGTCGAGGTGGCGGTACAACTGGGCTCCCCCATTCTCAGCGCCGCCGCGCGCGCCTCGCTGCACAGCAATGGCCGGGATTATCAGGTGCTGGGCGATCTCCAGCAACTACGGACCTTCATCGTCTCGGGCACGCTGTTGGCCTTCCTCGATGCGCCCATGGCGCCGCTCTTTGTGCTGGCGGTCTACCTCGTCCACCCCGATCTTGGGCTCATCGTCATCGGGGCGGCGCTGGTTCTGTTCGTGGTTGCCACGATCAACCAGCGCCTAACCGCCAAGCCGTTCGCGGAGGCCAACAATCTGCTGAGCCGCGCCACGCTTCACCTCGATTCCATGTCGCGCAACTCCCAGATCATCAACGCATTGGCGATGATCCCCGAGGCCGTCCGCATCTGGGGCCGCGACACCGCTGGATCGCTCAAAGCCCAGGTGCGCGCGCAGGACCGCAATATCCTGATGTCGAGCGTCTCCAAGGCGGTGCGCTTGCTGACCCAGGTCGCCATGCTGGGCTGGGGCGCGTTCCTCGCCATTGAAGGCGAGATCACCGGCGGCATGGTCATCGCCGCTTCGATCATTGCCGCCCGCGCGCTGACCCCCATCGAAGGCGCCATCGAGGGCTGGAGCGGCTTCACCCAGTTCCGCGCCTCTTTCAACCGCATCAAGGGCCTGCTGCAATCGTCGCCGTTCAACTTCGAGCGCCTCATGCTGCCCGACCCCAAGGGGCGGCTCGATGTGGAGCGCATTCTCTTCGTGCCACCGCCCAACAAGAAGGTGCTGCTCAACGGCATTTCCTTCTCGCTGCTGCCGGGGGAGTCCCTAGCGGTGATCGGTAATTCGGGCGCCGGCAAGACCACTCTGGGCAAGATGCTAGTGGGCTCCATCCTGCCCACCTCCGGATCGGTGCGGCTCGACCTGATGGATTTGCGCAATTGGGACCAGCGCCAGTTTGGCGAAAATATCGGCTATCTGCCGCAGGACGTGCAGCTGTTCCCCGGCACCATCAAGGCCAACATTGCCCGCATGCGCGAGGACGTCAGTGATCAGGCCATTTATGACGCCGCCGTGCTGGCCGATGTGCATGAACTGATCGCCGCCTTCCCGCAGGGCTACGAGACCTACGTGGCTGCCGATGGCGCGCCCCTGTCGGGCGGCCAGAAGCAGCGCATTGCCCTCGCCCGCGCCTTTTTCGGCGATCCCAAACTGGTGGTGCTCGATGAACCCAATTCGAACCTCGATGCCCTCGGCGAAGCGGCTTTGGCCAAGGCGCTGCTGCATGCTCGCAAGCAGAAGATCTCTGTCGTCACCATCACCCAGCGCCCCGCTTTGCTCAACGTGGTAGACAAGATCCTCGTGCTCAACAATGGCTCGGTGTCGATGTTCGGTTCGCGCGCCGAGGTCATGGCCGCGCTGACGCAGAACAAGGCAGCCAGTGCCGGCCAGACCGGCATCGACTCGCCTGCCCGGGAGATGGAATCATGACCGCAGCCGCCGAACTGCAAAACCTGGAATGGTATTCGGGCGTGCCCCGCTCCATCCGCAAGCAGACCCTGTTCGGCTTCGTGCTGGTCACGGCGGCATTCGGAGGCTTCGGCGCTTGGGCGGCCCTCGCGCCCCTCTCGGCCGCCGTCATCGCGCCCGGCAGCTTCGTCGCGACCGGCGAAAACAAGATCGTCCAGCATTTCGAGGGCGGCATCATCAAGGATTTGATGGTGCGCGAGGGCGATCAGGTCGCCGCCGGCCAGAGCATGCTGCTGCTCGATGAGACCGCCGCCCATGCCAATGCCCAGCAGCTGCAATTGCGGCTGGTGCGGCTCGAAACTATCTGGGCCCGCCTTAGCGCCGAGGCCAATGGGCTCGAAGAGTATCAGCCGCCGCCCAGCGTGCTGACCCGGCTCGACAATGCCGAAGTTGCCTCGATCAACGAGAGCCAGCGCACCAATTTCAACGCGGCGCGCGACAAGCTGGTCAACGAAACCGCGCTGATGCAGCAGAATGTGGCAGCGCTCGATTTCCGCATCGAGGGACGGCAGGCCCAGATCGAGGCCATGAACCGCCAGCTCGCGCTATTGCGCGAAGACTACCGGGTCATGGTCGAACTGCAGACTAAGGGCGTTGCCCCGCAATCGTCGGTCCGCACCATCGAGCGCTCCATCGCCGATGCTGAAGGCGACGTAGAGAGGCTGGAATCCGAGGTGCGCGAGGCCGAAGCGCAGATCGAGAAATATCGTCGCGAAATCATCCAGGCCACCGACGCGGTTCAGCAGGCCGCGCTCGATGAAATGCAGTCGGTAGAGGCCGAACTCGATGCCCTGCGCGAGCAGAGCCAGCAGGCCAACAATGTTCTGGCGCGCACCACCATCGCCGCACCGGTCGCCGGCACCATCGTGCGCATGTATTATCACACCACAGGCGGCGTCATCGAAAGCGGCAAACCCATCTTCGAGATTCTGCCGGCCAATGTGCCACTGATCGTCGAGGTCAAAATACCTCGCATGCAGATCGATGAGGTCAGCCAGGGCCAGCCCGCCACGGTCCGCCTCACCGCGCTCAACCAGCGCACCACGCCCATTCTTGATGGCGAGGTGATCTATGTCTCAGCCGACACCATTGTCGACGCCGCCGACATGAACCAGGAGGTCTATGTTGCCCGCGTGAGCATCGCCCCCGATCAGCTCGCCCGCGTCGATGGCTTCACGCCCACGCCCGGCATGCCCGCCGAAGTCTTCGTGCAAACCCGCGAGCGGACTTTCTTCGAATATCTGATCAAGCCCGTCACCGACAGCATGTCGCGCGCATTCCACGAGCAATAGGGGGCCACGACGGGCCGCAACTCTGCTCAGCGCTGCCGTGCCGGCCAGCTCAAACCGATCTGAGGTGGCTTGACGCTGCCTCAGGTCCTTCCGCCGAGACTGCGGGCCAGCGTGCGTTGTCGGTAGGAGCAACGGCTCGATAAGTTTCGGACGCGAGATACTTCATTCTGGCGCGGCGCCACCCGTGAGCGTGCTTTGGTGCTGGCGGGGGACAGGACCTAGCTCAAACTGCCTAAAGGCAGGACGCGTAAAAACTTCCAGATTTGAGCGGCCCTGCAATGAGCAGAGTGCGAGCGTGCGTCGGGACGCGTTGCCGTAAAGGCCTGCAGACGGGGTCTTTGCCGCGGCGTCGACGAGGATCCGGCCAACTGGGTCGTTGGGAGCGGGAGAGTGAAGGGTGAAGGGCATTATTCTGGCGGGTGGCAGTGGGACGAGGCTCTACCCTTTGACGCTGGCGATCTCCAAGCAAATCCTGCCAATCTATGACAAGCCGATGCTTTATTATCCGCTGAGTGTTCTCATGCGCGCCGGCATCCGCGACATCATGATAATTTCGACGCCCCGCGACCTGCCGGCTTTCGAGATGCTGCTGGGCGATGGCGGCGAGTTCGGGCTCGAGCTATCCTATGCCGAGCAGTGCCAGCCCAATGGGCTGGCCGAGGCTTTCATCATCGGCCGCAATTTCATTGGCGACGACAATGTGGCGATGATCCTCGGCGACAATCTCTATTTCGGCGATGGTTTAGCGGATCTGACCAAGGCGGCGGCCACCCGCGCTGCGGGCGCCACCATCTTTGCCTATCAGGTGGATGATCCACAGCGCTACGGTGTCGTCACCTTCGATCCATGTACTGGCAAGGCCGTCAATATCGTGGAAAAACCCGAATTCCCAGACTCCGACTGGGCGGTAACGGGGCTCTATTTCTACCCCAACGATGTCGTCGATATTGCCGCAGCGACCAGACCCTCGGCGCGTGGCGAACTCGAAATCACCTCGGTCAACAACGACTATCTGCGACGCGGCCTCCTTAACGTGGCGCGGCTAGGGCGAGGCTATGCCTGGCTCGATACGGGTACGCATGAGAGCCTCCACGATGCGGCCTCGTTCGTACGCACCATCGAACAGCGGCAGGGCGTGCAGATCGCCTGCCTCGAGGAGATCGGGCTCGAAATGGGCTGGCTCGATCCCGAGCGGGCAATGGCGCGGGCAGGGCGGTTGGGCGGGTCGCGCTACGCCACCTATCTCAAGCGGCGTATCGGGGAACTGGTGCTGTGAGCATATTGGTTCGAGAGACGAGCTTGGCCGGTGTGCTGGAAATCCAGGCACAACAGCACGGCGATGAACGGGGCAGTTTTTGCGAGGTCTGGAGCGCCGAGGATTTTGCCCGCCACGGGATCAGCATCGCATTCGTCCAGGACAACCATTCCGTCTCGCGCCAGCGTGGCGTGATGCGTGGGCTGCATTATCAATTGCCCCCCTTTGCGCAGGCCAAATTGGTGCGCGTGGCGCGAGGAGCGATCTTTGACGTTGCTGCGGACATTCGCCCAAGCTCGTCCACCTTTGGGCAATGGGTGGGTGTCGAACTCTCGGCCGCGTGCTGGAACCAGTTGCTTGTACCGGCGGGCTACGCGCATGGCTTTGTCACGATCGAGCCGGACACCGAAGTCATCTACAAGGTATCGCAGCCCTATAGCCGCGAGCACGAGCGGGCCATCCGCTTTGATGACCCCTGCCTGGCCATCGCCTGGCCTGTCCTCGCTGCCGATATGTTGTTTTCGGATAAGGACAGCCTGGCGCCGACGCTCGACGCCGCTGATCTCACCGAGCTCATGGAGGTTTCAGTATGAGGGCCCTGGTCACCGGCGGTGCCGGTTTTATCGGCTCGGCGCTTTGTCGCCATCTAATGCAGGATCCAAACAATGTCGTCGTGGTGCTCGACAAGCTCACCTATGCCGGTAATCTGCAGTTGATCGCTGCGCTGCGCGAACTGCCAAATTTCACCTTTGTGCGCGGGGACATTGGCGATGGGCCACTGGTAAGCCACTTGCTGGCGCATCACCGCATCGATCACATCATCCATCTCGCGGCCGAAACCCATGTCGACCGCTCGATAGACGCACCGGGGGCGTTCATCGAGACCAATGTCGTGGGCACATACGCATTGCTGCATGCGGCATTGAAACATTGGCAGAAGCTTCCGCCGCGCGAACGGACACAGTTTCGCTTTCACCACGTCTCGACCGACGAGGTCTTCGGCGACCTGCCATTCGACGGGAGCCTCTTTTCCGAAACCACGCCCTACGCGCCTTCGTCGCCGTATTCGGCATCAAAGGCTGCTTCTGACCACCTGGTCCGAGCCTGGCACCACACCTATGGGCTTCCCGTGGTGCTGTCCAACTGTTCCAACAATTACGGTCCCTATCACTTCCCTGAAAAGCTCATCCCTCTGATGATCCTAAACGCCCTCGCCGAGCAGCCGTTGCCGGTCTATGGCACTGGCAGTAATGTGCGCGACTGGCTCTATGTGTACGACCACGCTCGTGCCTTGGCGCTGGTCAGCGCGCGCGGCACAATCGGCGAAAGCTACAATATCGGGGGCAAGGCAGAATGCTCCAATCTCGACATAGTCGAGCAGATCTGCGCCCTCCTCGATAAGCGATCGCCACGAGAAGATGGTTCAGCCTATGCAGAACTTGTTAACTTTGTAACCGATCGCCCCGGACACGACCGGCGCTATGCCATGGACATCAGCAAGATTGAACGCGATCTGGGCTGGACGCCGCAGGAGACCCTTCAGTCCGGCCTGGGCAAGACCGTCGACTGGTATCTCGACAATGCCAATTGGTGGCGGCCGCTGCAGAGCTCTGGTGAGGCCACGGCGCGCCGCGGTGTGGCGCTTTCCCCATGAAAGTGCTGGTCAGCGGCAGGAGCGGGCAGCTCGCCCAGTGTCTGATGGAGCGGGCGGCCAGATACGGCGATATCGAACTCGTCGCGCTTGGCCGGCCGGAACTCGACCTCTTGCGGCCAGAGACGCTTCTGCCCGTGCTTGAGCATGTAAGGCCCGACATGGTTGTATCGGCTGCCGCCTACACTGCCGTAGACCTTGCCGAGAGCCAGCCCAATCTGGCCTTTGCCGTCAATTGCGACGGGGCGGGTGCGTTGGCGGCGGCGGCAGAGCAGGTTGGCGCAAGCATCATTCATATTTCCACCGATTATGTGTTCTCGGGCGACAAGGGCGCGCCTTATGAGGAGAGCGACGCGGCCTCGCCGCTCAGCGCCTATGGGCTCTCCAAATATGCCGGCGAGCTGGAAGTGAGCGCGGCGAATGCAAAGAGCGTCATCCTGCGCACCGCCTGGGCCCACAGCCCCTATGGTAACAATTTCATTCGCGCCATGCTGAACCTCGCCACAAACAGGAGCATGGTCAATGTCGTGGCGGACCGCTATGGATCGCCCACATCCATGCTCGATGTCGCTGATGCGATTCTCCATCTGGTTAGCAGGCTGGATGCAAACCATTATGGGCTCTATCACCTGACTTGCCGCGGCAGCACCAGTTGGGCGGGTCTGGCGCGCCATGTTTTTGCTGCCAGCCGTGCCGTGGGTGGGCCCTGGGCGGAAGTTGAGGACATTTCCGGTGACGACTACAAGACGGCCGCGCAGCGCCCGCTCGCCTCGCCGCTGCTGGCCGTGCTTTTTGAGCGCCGGTTCAGTTGGGCCATGCCGTCCTGGCAGGAAAGCGCGACCGTAGTGGCGCAGCGTATTGCCCGCGAAATTGCGGCGTCAAATGCCCATTGAGATGAAACGTCGATAGCTGCTACGAGATTCACGAGATTCAGGGGCGTCAGATATGCGCTACGATTTCTGCGTCATCGGCGGGGGTATAGTGGGCTTGGCCACTGCGCGGGCGCTGCTTGCTGCCCGGCCCGGCGCCAGTCTCATTGTGTTGGAGAAAGAAGACCAACTCGGTATCCATCAGACGGGACGCAATTCCGGCGTTGTCCATTCCGGCATCTATTATGCCCCGGGCAGCCTGAAAGCCAGGCTGTGTAGTGCCGGCATGCGCATGACCAAGGACTATTGTCGCGCCCATGCCATTGCCTTTGAAGAGCGCGGCAAGCTTATCGTCGCGACCTCACCACTGGAAGTAGAGCGGCTTGACGCGCTGGAGCAGCGGGCAGCCACCCACGGCATTCCCGCTCAGTCCCTGTCTCGCAATGAGATAACCGCAATCGAGCCTGCGATAACTGGCATCAAGGCGCTTCACGTGCCGTCATCGGCGATCGTGAACTATCGGGACATTCTGGCTGTACTGGCTGCGGATGTCAGGCGCGATGGTGGCGAAATTGCCATGAGGACTGCGCCCTTGGCTATCAGGGAGTGCGGCGCTGACGTTGAACTGGACCTGGGCGAGCGGACCATCATCGCAGCAGCGCTCGTCGCCTGCGCCGGCCTGCAATCAGATCGCGTCGCCCGCATGGCCGGGCTCGATGTCGATTTTGCCATCGTGCCCTTCCGCGGCGAGTATTTCCGCCTCGCGCCCCGCCGTGCCGGGCTGGTAAATGCCATGATCTATCCGGTGCCCGACCCGGCATTGCCGTTTCTCGGCATCCACCTGACGCCGATGATCGACGGCAGCATCAGTCTTGGACCCAATGCTGTCCTCGGACTGGCGCGGGAGGGGTATGGCAAGCGAGCGCTCTCGCTTGAGGATTTGGCCGATGCAGCACGCTTTCCCGGCCTATGGCACCTGCTCGGAAAGAACCTGAAATCGGCGCTGGACGAACTGAGCAACAGCGTCTTTACCGGCCGTTACCTCGCTGCCTGCCGCAAATACTGCCCAGAGCTGGAGCTATCCGACCTCACGCCCATGCCTGCTGGAATCCGCGCTCAGGCGGTGAAGCGCGACGGCTCCATGGTTCAGGATTTCCTGATGCTGGAAACGGCGCGCATGCTTCACGTCTGCAACGCGCCCTCGCCAGCGGCCACCTCGTCGTTGCCTATCGCGGACTATATCGCCGATCGCTTGCTGGCGCGGCTCAAGGCCTAATCAAGCGGCCGGCGCCCGGTTCATCAGGTTGCGGTAGAAGTCGACGGTTTCGGCGGTCGGGTTTACCCCCAATTCGCGCCGCAACACATTGCTGCACTCTTCGTAGACATGTCGCAGCAGGGTAAAGTCGCCGTTCAGCGCCGCCTCATACATGAGAGCCCTGTGGGCGCCCTCATGGTAGGGATCTTCATCAAGTAGGCGCGATGCACAAAAATGGCGTTCCCGGTGAGTCAGCAGGCTGGTCGGTAGCACGGCCTGCGAGATGGCATTTATAAAGTCAAATCGCAGCGCCGTCCGGTGGTGAACCAGCCATTCTTCAAAACCCTGCCCGGCGGGCCGGTGCGCGCCCAGCAGGTCACCGCCATAGATCTCACATAGTCGCACCCACGCCTTGGGACCGGGATTGGCAATGAGCTCCCGAAACTCGACCAGATCGATATATACGCCGTTCCCTTGGCCAAGCCAGAACATGTTGGGGTCGCTCATCAGCACTTCAAAATGGTGCTGCTGCTGGAATCGTCTTATGCGAGCCACCGTCTGGCGCACATCCGCGTTCGCCTGCTCGGAGGCAGTGTCGGACCAGATCAGGTTGGCGATGCGTCGCCGGGAAATCGGCTGACCGCGACCCTCGATGATCAGGTAGGAAAGTATTCGTTGAAAATGACATGTGGGATAAACCACGACCCCGGAGGCGAATACATGGGAGTCGCCGAGTAGCCCTATGGCCACGTCGAATTCGCTGCCAAAGATTTCGATGCGTTCAGTCATTCAAGTAAAAGCACCATTTAACGTGCCCTCCTGACGCTCGATCATTCACTCCAAAGCGGAGTATATCACATCTGGGCGGCGGTGCGAATAGACGGGGAATCATACAACGGGCGGCGATCTAGGGATCGGAAGACCGCCGCTGCTTGCGTCCGGTTATGTACCTTGAGTTTTCGAATAATATTGTGAACGTGTACTTTAACCGTGTGCTCGGATAGCGCCATTTTGGACGCAATGATCTTGTTTTGCAGTCCATCCGACATCAGCTCGAGAACTTCTGCCTCTCGCGAGGAGAGAACACCTGCCGAATCTGCATGCGGGTCAGAGGAATTGCTCGGCCCACGGCGAGACAAGAAACCTCGTGCAGCAGATTTTGGAGAAACAACTTGCGGGAAATATTCACCACCATTCAGCAGGAGCCAGATGGTCGCCAGCCACACATTGATGGGTAGGTTGAACGGCACAAGCCCCTGTATGGCGCGTTCGGCCACGATCGCTCTGAGTGCCGGATCTTCATTCCATCCCCCTTCCACCATGAGAGCGATCTGGGCGTCTGGAAAGCGTTCGCGGCACTCTCCCATCAATGTTGATACGCTGCGGAAGGCAAACGCATCGATAAGAATTAGCCGCGGCTCAAATGTTGCCTCATTATCATCTGGGATTTTATTCGACAGGACAATATCTACTTCTGGAAAACACTTCTGCGTCGAATTGAGCAAGCTCTGAAATGCCACTCCGGTGTCAGCAAGAATAAGTATCCCTATTCTGCAACTATTTTGAATTGTTGTGTTTTGCCAAAACGCATACAAACCAGCTCCTGAAATAACAGACGTCTCAACCATTTTTACCCCCATTTTTGCCCTGTAGTTACATAGAATTCAAACTAATCACACAAGGCGTGACTCAGCCGTGACTCGGAGCGGCGCTCTATCAAACGGGTCAAAGTCTTTTCCGGCTTCGATTTAGTCCTCACCAGCGGGGGACCGCCTCCCAAACAGTTAGGGTTATGAATACTTGAGCGCCTCAACCCGCGGTGAAATGGCGGCTATCCTGATGTCGCGGGCCTTCTCCCCTGGACCGGCCTGCAGAATTGCGCTTCCCGTAGCCAGGACGATGTAGTGGCGCGCCAAAAGATCAGGTCACGGCCAATTGATGAGCTTCCCGGAGGCAGCAAGAGTGTGATCGACCAATCCGGGAGATCAGGTGCGCGCTATGGAGGAAGATAAGGGAGAGCAGGGCCGGCGATATGGCGACATCGTGAAGTCCATGTCAGTCATCGCCCTGTCGCAACTGATCAGCATTGCCCTCTCCATATTCCGGGTCAAAATACTGGCCGTGTTGCTCGGGCCAAGCGGGATTGGGCTCTTCGGTCTCTATAATGTGATCCTTGACCTTGGCGCAGGCGTTGCCGGGCTGGGAGTGCAGTCGAGCGGGGTTCGGCAGGTGGCGGTAGCCGTCGCTGCGGGAGAAGCTGCGCGCATAGCCACAGTCGCGCGAACGATCACGCTGCTGTCGGTCATGTTGGGTGTTGCGGGGGCCATCCTCCTCGTCCTCGTCGCCGGCCCGATCTCGCTTCTGACCTTCGGAACCGAGGCGAACGCACCGGCGGTTGGCCTTCTGGGCGCGGCGCTGTTCCTGCGCATCGTCGCCGGCGCCCCCCTTGCCATTCTTCAAGGCAGCCGGCGCATGGGCGATCTGGCACGCACGACGGTGCTCGGCGCTGTCGTCAATACGGTGGTCGCAATTGTGCTGGTCTATTGGTGGGGTGAGGCAGGGGTCGTCCCTTCCCTAGTTGCCATGGCCTTTACCTCCTGGCTCACGGCCCTCTGGTATGGCCGCCGACTGAGCTTGCCGCGTGTAGCGCTGACCTTGTCTTCGTTCAGCGCCGAAACGCGCCTGCTATTAGGGCTGGGCTTTGCCTTCATGGCCAGCGGCATTCTCACCGCCGGTGCCGCACTGGCCATTCGCGTGCTGATCGTCCAGCATGATGGCGTCGAAGCCGCTGGCAATTATCAGGCGGCCTGGGCCCTTGGCGGCATCTATGTCGGCTTCATCCTTCAGGCCATGGGTACGGATTTTTACCCACGCCTCGCGGGTCTTGCCGACGATCACGCTGCCGCCAACCGGCTCGTTAATGAGCAGGCCCGGGTAAGCCTGCTACTGGCGGGGCCGGGCCTGCTCGCGACCGTGGCGCTTTCCCCACTGGTGATCACAGCGTTCTATTCCAGCCAATTCGGGGACGCCGTTCCGGTTTTGCGCTGGCTGTGCCTCGGCATGCTCCTGCGGGTCATGGCCTGGCCCATGGGCTATCTCATCCTCGCCAAGGGCAGGCAGCGGATGTTCTTTTGGACGGAAGTGGCCGCGACAGCGGTGCATGTCGGGCTGGCCTATCTGCTGTTCAATACACTGGGCATTGTCGGCGCAGGCATTGCCTTTGTCGGGCTCTATGTTTGGCATGGCGCGATCATCAACATCCTCGTCCGGTCGCTGACCGGCTTTGTCTGGTTTCGCGAAAATCTATGGCTCGCCGCGTTGTTCTTCGGGCTGACCAGTCTTGCGCTATTAGCTGCCGAGTTTCTGCCTCCCGTGCCGGCACTGGCGGTGGGGCTGGCCATGACGGTGGCGGCCAGTTGGCTTTCCCTCACCCATCTGATCCGCATTGTTCCTCAAAAATGGATACCGTTGGTGCTCCGCCCCTTTGTCTACCGGCTGCTACGGCATCGACCGGAGGCGGCTTAGACAGAAAGGGCCGATGCGAGTTCATCGACGACATAATTTACATCATCGTCGCACATCTGCACGAAGAGCGGCAGGATGATCGCGCGGGCCTGCGCCTGTACGGACCGGGCGAGGTCGCCAACGCTGCGGAAGGCCGCAGCGTTGGAATAGGCCGGTTCGAGATGGGCATTCATGACGCCACGTCGGGTAGAAATTCCCCGATCGAGGAGGGTCTGCATGATCGCCACCTGATCGCAAAACACCGGCAGCGTCACGCAATAGCTCTGCCAATTGCTGCGCGCCCAGTCCGGCTCCATGGGGGGCAAGACCTCGAGGGCCGCCAGCCTTGTCGTGTAAAGCCCCGCCAGCGCCCGCCTTTGCGAAATGATCTCGGGCAGGCGGGTCAATTGCACGCGGCCAATGGCCGCCTGCACGTCGGTCATGCGGTAATTGTAGCCGAGCGTTTCATAGCTTTCGAAGATCACCTCGGCCGCCCCATGACGCACAGTGTCGGGCACGCTCATGGCATGCTGGCGCAGCAGGCGGAACTTCTGGTCATAGTCGGCGTGGCGCGTGGTCAGCATGCCGCCATCGCCGGTGGTGATCACCTTGCGCGGGTGGAAGGAAAAGCACGCAATATCGCCAAGGCAGCGACCAATGCGCTGCCAGTCTCCATCTACCGCAATCTCGCTGCCCGATGCACAGGCTGCATCCTCAATGACCTTGATATCATGGGCCTGGGCGATGGCCACAATCGGCGCCAGGTCGCAGGGCATACCGAGTTGGTGGACACAGATGATGGCCCGGGTGCGAGGCGTGATGGCAGCCGTGATCTGATCGGGGTCGATGTTGAACCCGCCCTCGCTGATATCAATAAAGACGGGCAGCGCGCCGCAATAGCGGATGGCATTGGCGGTGGCGATGAAGGAATGGCTGACGGTAATTACCTCGTCGCCGGCTTCGACACCGACGGCAATCAGCGCCATATGGAGGGCAGTCGTGCAGTTGGATACCGCACAGGCGTGCGGCGCGTCGACATAGCGCGCGAATTCCTCTTCGAAGCGGGCGACTTCCTGCCCCTGCGTCACCCAACCGGAAAGGATGACCCGGCGGGTTGCCTCGGCCTCTTCCTCACCGAGAACCGGCCGTGCCACGGGAAGTTTGCGAATGGCCATGTTCATGCGACGGCACTCCGCTCGGAATCCCGGCTTTGCCGCCACCAGGCGACGAGGTCGGCCATCCCCTCCTCAAGGCCGATTTGGCTGGTGAAGCCAAGCTCGCGCGCCGCCTTCTCGGTCGAGGCTAGGCGGCGCGGCACCGGGTTCACCTTGCGGGCCGGTTCGTGCACCGGGCTCAGGGACGAGCCCATAACAGCGAGCAACACGCGCGCTAGGTCGCTGAGGCTGATTTCGGTGCCGCTGGCGACATTGAACACCGCGTCGCTGGCCCCAGATTGTGCCGCCAGCACGTTGGCGCGGGCGATGTCGCGCACATGAATGAAATCCATGGTCTGGCTGCCATCGCCCATGATGATCGGGGGCAGGCCGCTGGCGATGCGCTCCATCCAGCGGATCAACACCTCGGTATAGGCACCATGCACATCCATGCGCGGGCCATAGACGTTGAAGTAGCGCAGAGCCACATAATCGAGCCCCGTCATTTCGTTGAAACTGCGCAGCAGCGCCTCGTTGTAGACCTTGGCCGCGCCATAGATGGTGCGATTGTTATAGCTGTGATGCTGTTCCGTGGTCGGGAATACATCCGCCGCACCCAGCACCGACGCGGACGATGCGGCCACCACCTTCCCGACGCCCGCGTTCACCGCAGCGTCCAGCACATTGAATGTGCCGGTGGCCAACACATCGTGCGCGAGCCTTGGCTCCTCGGCGCATTGGGTGATGCGGATCGCCGCCTGATGGAAGAGGATGTCGATCCCCGCCATGGCCTGGGCCACCAGGGCGGCGTCGCGGACGTCTCCCTCAACGATGGTGACCGCCGCGAGCCTTTGTGCTTCATGCAGGTTTGTCATTCTGCCGCGCACGAAATTGTCAACGATGACGATCTCGGCCGGCTCCTGGCGCGCCACAAGGTCCGCAATATGGGAGCCGATAAGCCCGGCCCCACCAGTGATCAAAATGCGCTTGCCTCTCATCGTGTCAGATCCTTCTGGTTCAGCGCTGACGCAACACGCGGGCGGGAACGCCGGCGGCTATAGTGAAAGCCGGAATATCGGTGGTCACGACGGCACCCGCGCCGATAATGGCGCCTTCCCCGATGGTGACGCCGGGCAGGATGGTCGCATTGGCGCCGATATCTGCGCCCGTCCCTATAAGAACCGGCTTGATTTCAAGATCGGTGGCGATGACTGGCACGCTGGTGGGTAGGCCCGTATGTTGCGAGCCCAATACCCGGGCGCCCGGGCCCCAGCCAACATGGTCGCCCAACACCAGGTTGCGCGCGTCGAAATAGGCTTGCGGGCCGATCCACACATGGTTGCCGATGGTGCAATGGCCATCGAAGCGGCCCTGGATATATGCCCCGGCCCCGATAAAGACATTGTTGCCGATCTCGAAGGTCTCGATATGCTTGAAGCCCACCTGACTCCCGACCTGCAGTCCGGCGCCGCATGACCTCGCACCGACCTGGAAGACTAGCTTGCGCATGAGTGCATCGAGCTTTCCGTCGCCGACCGCAAAGCGGGAATAAGCATCAGGCAGTCGCTCGCCGCCATAATGCTGCGCGAGCCAATCGGCAAAGCCGCGCTCAAAGGCAGGATCATTCTCCATATTGTTCCGGCCGTGGATGGCCGGGACGACGCGAGCATGCGAGGGCTCTTCAAGCAGCGTAGACATCTTGGCTCACCGCGTCGGCAATGAATTCCACGTCGCGTTCCGACAGCTCTGGATAGATTGGCAGCGACAAGACCGTGTCGGCTGCCGCTTCGGCCTGCACGAAGTCCCCACGCTTGTGGCCAAGGTCGGCATAGGCCGGTTGCAGATGCACCGGCACCGGATAGTGCAGGCCCGTTTCTATGCCTTCCTTCAACAGCTGCGCTCGAAGGTTATCGCGATCCCGCATACGCACCGCAAAAATGTGCCAGACATGTCGATTGCCCTCGGCCTCGATTGGCGCCGCAATGCAGGAGCCCTCCAGCAATTTTGTATAAAGCTGAGCGCGGGCACGACGTGTTTCAGTCCAGCTCTCAAGCTGCCGCAGTTTTACCCGCAGAATCGCGCCCTGAATGGCGTCCATCCGGTAATTATAACCCTCCACCACATGGTGGTAGCGCTTCTCCTGGCCCCAATCGCGCAACATGCGGATCTGGCGCGCATGCTCGTCATTGCTGGTGACGACCATCCCACCTTCGCCACAGGCGCCAAGGTTCTTGCCGGGATAGAAGCTAAAACAGCCCGAGACGCCCATGCTGCCGGCGCGCTGGCCCTTATAGCGCGCGCCATGCGCCTGGCAGGCATCTTCGACTACCGTTAGCCCATGCCGAGTTGCAAGGTCGAGGATGTCACTCATAGCCGCCATCTGCCCGTAAAGATGCACCGGTAGGATGGCCTTCGTGCGCGGCGTGATGGCGCTTTCGATCTTGTCGGGATCAATGGTGAAGGTCTTTGGATCGATATCGACAAAGACCGGCCGCGCACCAATATAGCGAATGGCCGCCGCCGAGGCGATGAAGGTGAACGGGGTGGTGATCACCTCATCGCCGCGCTTCACCCCCGCCGCCAGGAGTGCCAGATGCAGTGCGCTTGTGCCGGTATTGACCGCAACGGCATGGGTCGTGCCGCAATAGGCGGCGAATTCTTCTTCGAGCGCCGCCACGTCGTCGCCCAGCACATAGTGCCCCGAGCGCAGAACCTTGGTCACGGCGCTCTCGATCTGCGGCTGGATGCTGGCATATTGCGCCTTGAGGTCGAGAAAGGGGATCATGCGAGTTCCCTTTCGCGCGCCAGTTTCACGACAGCGCCGCCTCGGGCCATGGACTGCGTGGCGGCCTCCAGAATTTTGACAACCCGCAGGCCTGCGGCCCCGTCGGCTATCGGTCTGGTGCCACGCTCGACGCAGGTGACGAACTCATTAAGCTCGGAGCCGAGCGCTTCGGTGATGTCGAGCTGGGGCGCCGACATGTCGCCGGCCCGGTAGCCGATGCGCATCTGGTTGCGCCGCTCGCCCGCCTTTGGCGCCATCGGGTCAAAGGTTATGCCGCGGTCATAGATTTTGATTTTCTCGCTGGGTTCGAGATCGTCATAGACCACCATTTTCTGGCTGCCTCCTACCAACGTGCGCCGCACCTTAAGCGGCGCCAGCCAGTTGACATGGACATGGGCCATCAGCTTACAGTCGAAGTGCAGGTTCAGATACGCGATATTTTCGGGCGTCCCTTCCACGTGCGACATGCCGAGTGCCGAGACGGCGACGGGTTGGGCCTCGACCACGTAGTCCATGATCGAGAGGTCATGCACCGCCAAGTCCCACATGACGCTCACATCATGCTGGAAGATACCGAGATTCACCCGCACGGAGTCGTAGTAGTAGAGCTCGCCCAGATCGTTGCGGATCACCTCGCGCAGTTTCTTCACCGCACCGGTATGGATGAAGGTGTGGTCAACAGCGACCACAAGACCCCGCCGGTCCGCTTGGTCGATCAACCGCCGCGCCTGTTCCGAGGTTGCCGTAATCGGCTTCTCAACGAAGACGCTTTTGCCGGCCTTGAGGCATTTCATGGCGAGATCGAAATGGCTGGAAACCGGCGTCGCAATCGCCACCGCATCCACCTTGGGATCGTTGAGCACATTGGCCATGTCCTCTGTGATCTGCACTGCCGGATAGCGCGAACGCAACCGTGCCAGCCTCTCGGTTTGCAGGTCGCAGACCCAGCGCAGATCGACATTTGCAATGTCGGAGAAATTTCGGACCAGATTGGGGCCCCAATAGCCATAGCCGATAACGCCGATGCCAATCATGATTGCAACCCATGTTGATGAATGGAAGGATTGACCTGTTGCCGTTGGCTCAAGGGCCTGGCCGGGACACCGACGACAGTTTCGCCCGGCGCCACGTCGCGGGTGACCACAGAGCCGGCGCCGACAAGGGCGCCTGCTCCAATGGTCAGACCGGGCAGAATGGTGGCATTGCTGCCGATGGACGCATTGCGGCACACCCGGGTCGGCAGCACTGCCCAGTCGCCGCTGCCCTGGAGCGCGCCAGTTTCGGTCGTGGCGCGCGGGTAAAGGTCGTTGGTGAACATCACGCCATGGCCGATGAAGACGCCATCCTCAATGGCGACCCCTTCGCAGATGAAGCTGTGACTCGAAATCTTGCAGTTCCGTCCGATCGTGGCGTTCTTCTGGATTTCCACAAAACTGCCAACGCGGCTGTTGTCACCGATCGAGCAGCCATAAAGATTGACCAGGTCAGCGTGGTGGATCACCACGCCCTTGCCCAACGTCACCTGCTGCATCATTGCTTGCCCCCCATGCCGGCAAATTGTCTCGCCGATCCGGTGCAAAAATGTAGCAGTGCGCGGGTAGCCAGCAATTTCTCAATGTAGCTACGGGGATAGCTCGACCAGCAGGCGTCGCGGGAAATGCGCGGCTTTCAGGTTAGAGGCGCAGCTCGGCATAGGCCAATTGAGCTAGCGAGGCCGTACGCGCCGCCCTGCTATCGATAGGCCCCGGACAGCGACCCCTGACGCCATGGCGAGGCCGCTAGCGAGGAGGCCGCCTTGTCGATGATGGTTGCCAGCGCCGAACCCAACTCGCTCGGAGATGTGCTTCGCCTGGCGCGTGGCCACGTTGTCGTGCTCTTCGCGCTCAGCGTCACCTCCAACATCCTGATGTTGACGGGCTCGATCTTCATGCTGCAGGTTTATGACCTGGTCATCCCGAGCCGTTCGGCAGAAACGCTGGCCGCACTGACCGCACTGGTGGTCGTGCTGTTCGGCTTCTATGCGGTCATCGAATGGATTAGGGCGCGCATGGCCGGTCGCATCGGTGGCCTGCTCCATGACCGACTGGCGCAGCGTCTCTTCCCACTCACCATGCGTATGAGGATCAATCAGAGCCACCTCCATCTAAGCAATCCGGTGCAGGATCTCGATCAGGTTCGCCTCTTCATTTCAGGACCAGGCGCGATCTCGCTGCTGGATATCCCATGGGTGCCGATCTACCTGGCGCTGGCCTTTTATCTACACCCCTGGCTCGGCACGATGGCGCTGGCCGGCGGTCTGGTGATGACCCTGCTGCTGGTGCTCAACGAACTCAACTCCCACCGGCCCGCTATGGCCACAACGGCGGCGTCTGGCGAACGCGCCGCGCTCGGCCGAGACGCCGACAACAATGCCGAGTCCATCTTTGCCATGGGCATGCAGGACGCCGTGACGCGGCGCTGGGCGCGGGCCTCCGGACAACTGGTGCGTACCCAGATGCGCTCGTCCGACCGCGTGGCCTTTTACAGTTCGATCACCAAGGGCTTTCGCTTCCTCCTCCAATCGGCCGTCCTCGCGCTGGGTGCCTATCTCGTCATTCAAAACCAGGCGACAGGCGGCATCATGATCGCCGCGTCGATCCTCACCTCTCGCGCCCTTGCGCCCATGGAACAGGTTGTCGCCCACTGGCGCAGTTTCGTCAGCGCCCGCCAGGCCGGGGTGCGCATCAACCGCATGCTCAAGGCTTCCGGGCAGCGGGAACGACCAACGCGCCTCCCCATCCAGCGCCAGACCCTCAGCGTCGAAAATCTTTCGACCGGCATCAACGCCGAAAGCATTGTGGCGCGTGGCGTCACCTTCACGCTCAATGCGGGTGACGGACTGGGCATTATCGGCCCGTCCGGCGCAGGCAAGTCTTCGATAGCGCGGGCGCTGGTCGGCGTCTGGCCCGTCCTGTCCGGGGCGATCCGCCTCGACGGCGCCGAACTGGCCCATTTTGACCCGGGCGAACTCGGCGCGGCAATCGGTTACCTGCCGCAATCGGTGGAGTTGCTCAACGGCACCATCGCTGAAAATATCTGCCGCTTCGACGCCAGCCATGACACCGAGGCTATCCTCGCCGCTGCGCAGGCTACCGGCGTGCATGATCTCATTGCGTCCCTGCCCAATGGCTACGAGACCAATCTCAGCGCCCACGGGTCCAATCTCTCCGCAGGGCAGCGCCAGCGCATCGGTCTTGCCCGCGCGCTTTATGGCAATCCGTTTCTCGTGGTGCTCGATGAACCCAATTCCAATCTCGACATGGAGGGCGACGAGGCGCTCACCCTCGCCATAGAGGAGGCCCGCAGGCGCGGTTCGATTGTCATAGTCGTCGCGCATCGTCCGAGCGCTATCTCTGCGGTCGACAAATTACTGTTCATGCGTGACGGACGCCAGGTGGCGTTCGGCGGCAAGGGCGAAGTGCTCGACCGGGTCGCGCTGCCAGCCTCGCAGGCCCGCGATGCGTAGTCCCCTCCAACTCGACCGGCCCGGCATAAACCGGCTTGGGCCCAACGATCACTATCTCGGCAGCCTCCAGCGCCATGCGGTGATAGGCGGCATCGTACTGGCAGCGCTGTTTGTCGGTCTCGGCGGCTGGGTGGCGCTGGCACAGGTGCAAAGCGCCGTCATTGCTTCGGGCATCGTCGTGGTTGAGGGAGGGGCGCGCAAGGTGCAGCATTCCGAAGGCGGTATCGTCCGCGAAATCCTGGTGCAGGACAATGACAGTGTCACCGCGGGCCAACTCCTGGTGCGGCTTGACGATGTCTTCGCGCAGGCTGAACTCGGCGTGATGAAAACCCAGCTCCGCGAGGCATTGGGGGCCAGCGCTCGCCTCTCTGCCGAGAGCATTGGCAGCACCTCCATGGAACTGCCCCAAGTCCCTAGTGTTCTCGACGCTGATCCGCTGCTCGAACAGGTCGTGCGCGACCAGCTCCGCTTGCTTCTGACGCGAAAGCAATCGCTTGACAGCTCAGTGTCCCGGATTGCCGAGCTGATCACCGAAAAGGAGGCGCTCATCGCCGGGCAGCAGGCCCAGATCACCGCTTATTCGAGCCAGCTTGAGATCGTCACAAACGAGTTGCAACAGCTCGAAACCCTTGCGGGGCAAGAACTTATCTCCAACCAGCGCGTCAACGAGATGCGGCGCAGCAAGGCCGAGATCGAAGGACAATTGGCTGGCGTTCAATCGGCCATTGCCTCAACGCAAAGTTCGATCGCCGAGCTGCGCCTGCAGTCCGAACAAACGGTGAGCGATTTTCGCTCCCAGGCGCTGACCGAACTCCAGGCGGTGTCCCAGACCATCGCCGAGGTGATCGAAAAAATCATCGCCGCCCAGGCCAGGCTGATGCGCCTCGAAATCCGCGCGCCGATCGACGGCACGGTGCATGAATCCATCGTGCACACTGTGGGTGGCGTTGTCTCTCCGGGCGAAGAGCTGATGCTGATCGTTCCGCGGGCCGTCCATCTGGTGGTTGACCTGCGCGTGCGGCCCACCGACGTCAGCCGCCTCCATGTTGGCCAGCTCGCCGATATCCGTCTCTTGAGCTTCGACACCCGCAGCACACCGCTGCTGGACGGCACCGTCGACGCCATCGCCCCGGACCTATTGCGGGACCAGGTCACCGGCATGGAATATTTCTCAGTGCGGGTTGGTGTGGCCGACGAAGAACTGGCGAAGCTTCCGGCGGAGGCCCAGCTGGTTCCGGGCATGCCCGCCGAAGGCTTCTTCCAGACCGGCGAACGGTCCGTCTGGTCCTATCTAATGGCGCCAA
Organism: Devosia sp. A369; assembly: GCF_054489345.1. NCBI lineage: Bacteria > Pseudomonadati > Pseudomonadota > Alphaproteobacteria > Hyphomicrobiales > Devosiaceae > Devosia > Devosia sp. A369. The sequence continues at coordinate 31,265 of NZ_JBTMWV010000015.1, forward strand.
TCGAAGAGCGGTTCGTGCGGACCTTCCGCGAAGGCTGATCAAGCCTGGAAATTGCTGTTCTTGCCAGTAGGGTAACGGCACTTGTTGAGCACCACGCCGAGCAGGTGCGTGCGGTCCCTCATCTGCCGTTCGCACACATCGATATCGTCGATCGTGCTCTGCTCAGCTCCCACCACCAGAAGCGAGGCCTCCACCAACGGCAAGAGCCCGAGGCAGTCGTCTCCTTCCAGCAGCGCAGGGAGATTGTAGAGGACGAGGTCGGCACCCAGCTCCGCTCGTAACGTGCCCAGAACCGCCGCCGTGTCGGCGCTGTGCAGCAGTTCGGAAACATGGCTCGCACTAGGCGGACTTGTCCCGATTGCGAGATTGTCGCCCAGCCGGACGAGATAGTCCTCCGCCTGGCACCGACCACGCAGAAAATCTTCGGTCGCATAGCGCCCCGAATGTCCGAAGATGCGCGCCAGGTTTGGCCGCCGCAACTCGAGGTCTATCAGCGCAATCTTGAGCTTTTCGTGTCTGGCAAGGCTGATGGCGAGATTGGCCGCCACCGTTGTCTTGCCACATTTTTCCGTCGGCGCCGAAATGCCCAGCGTCCTCCAGCCCTTGGTGCGCGCATCCTGCAAAACCTTGGTGCGCATGATGTCGAAGATGGCGGCACCCGAATGCCGCCGCGTCAAGGAAATAATCCGCTGCCGCTCAAGCCGCCATGGATCGATGTCGAGCGCCGTGATTTCTTGCCATGACACTGCCGTATTGGAATTCGTCTGCAGCGGGGTGTCCATTTTTCTACTGGCCCGTTCTGGTCTTGGTAAAAGCGGCAAGCGCGGGGACCGGGAAAGCGTTTCGGCTTCCCCCGAAACCCAGTCTGCTACGCACAGCTTTGGACAGACGCCGCAGCCCCCCATGGCCCCGTGCCGGCCGATCGATATAGGGCACGGTGACAAAGGGCACGATCTGCAGCCGCGAGACCAGCTCGGCCGGTCGGCGGATATGCTTGCTCAGCAATTCCGGCACCACGACCACTGCCAGCGCCAGTACGAATGCACCCAGCGCACTACCCAGCAGCAAGACACGCTGGCCTGGACCCTGCGCCTTCTGCGGCGGCACCGCACTTTCGATCAAAGACAGGCGCTCGCCCTTGAGCAGCAGTTCGATCTGTTGCCCCGTTGAGGCCTCGGCCAGCCGGGAGACCGTCATGTCATATTGAGCCTGCAGGTTTTGGTGGTCCCGCTGCAGCGAATTGAGTGCCGTTTCGATGCCGGGTGTCGCCTCGATGGAGGCCGTCAGCGCCGCCAGCGATTGGTTGAGCTGCACGCGCTCGTCTTCAATCTCCTCAAGCCGCACGCGGATGTCGAACATCGCCGGGCTTTGCCTGGCGCCGTCACCGGCAGTGTCGATTCCTGCGCCCTGGTTGGTCGCCATCAGGCTCTTTTCTAGCGTCTCGATGCGGCTGCGCAGCGCCACGATTGTGGGGCTCGTCTCGGTGAAGGTCGCCCGCTGCTGCGCCAGCAATTGCCGCAGCGACGTCAGCGTCTGCTCGTCCGGCGTCGCCGGATTGACGATCACACCAAGAGGTCGTGACTGCAGCTCCAGCTGCTGCCGGTTGAGTCCCGCCTTCTCCTGCGCCAGCACCAGCAAGCGGCTTTGCTGATTGGTCTGCTGCGTCCGGCGGAATTCGATGCTGTCGGGCAGCGCATTGATATTGGCGTTCTTGAACCTGAGGATATTTCCCTCAACGATCCGGAGCGCAGCATTGAGCCTTGCAGTCTCCTTGTTGAAGAAGGTCACCGTTTCCTGCGCTCGTCTTGTGCGCAAGGCGACGTCCTTTTTCAGGATCATGGCGACGAGGTCATTGACGACCTCAGCTGCCGTGCTCGGATGATCTGCCTTGAAGGAAATTTCAAAGACGGTCGCGGTTGCGCCGTTGCCCGTGCCAATCGGCATCGGGGAGATCCCCAGGCGCGCCAGCATGTCGGCGACGATCTCCGTATCGGTCCGCTGCGGTGTGCCGGCGTCAAGCCCGAAGCGCTCGGCCAGGTCCAAAAGACTCTGCCGCGACAGCACGTCCTCCTGGATGATCTGAAATTGCTCCGCGGCACCGGTGGGCACGGTGGATTTGGCCAGATCTGTCGGTATCTGCGGCGATTCCACGAGAATTCGCGCCGTCGCCTGATACGACACCGGCCAGAAGACAATCGCGGCGACAAAGGCCGTGCTGACCAGCGCCAAAACCGTGAGAAACACCGGCAATTTCCGGCGGAACAGGGCAAAATAGAATCTGAAATCAAGATCGAGCAATGCCGTCACCTGCTGTCGGCAGCCGCGGACAATGCGACGCTTGGCGACGAGGATAAGGCTCTGACGGGGCTGCACTATCGCCAACACGGGTAGGGGTTCGCCCCGCCTACGCCGCATGGGCTAAGCCGCACTAGTCGGTTCAGGCAGACCCCGAAGCGGGGTAGGATGCGCGATAAAGCCATGAAAGGCGGATTGAAGATGCCCATATTGCAGCGACCCAGTCCGCGCCGACGCGCCCTGTTCTGGGGTGTTCTGATGGCCTCCATGGCCGCCCTGCCTCTGGCGGCCAGTGCTGCCGTGCTGGTGCCAATGACCCGGCTGAAGCTCACCGTCGTGCAATTCGTGGCCGCCTCGGGTGATTATAAGCGCTGGGACGCGCTTGGCGGTGAGTTCGACATTGCCGCCGATGGCACCATCACCATTCCCTCGCTCGGCGCCATCTCGACCGAGGCGCTGACCCCCGATGAGCTAGCTGCCGAGATCGCCCAGCGCCTGCAGCAAAAGCTGGGCCTCATTGAAAAGCCTGAGGCTTCGGTGCAGGTGGTGCAATATCCCCCCATCTATGTGGTGGGCAGCGTCGCGGCGCCCGGCCAATTCGACTATCGTCCCGGCATAAGCGTGATCCAGGCCCTGGCATTAGCCGGAGGCGAACGCCGCTTCGAGAGCAGCACCGGTGCCAGCGATGCGATCCGCCTCGAAGCCGACCTCGCCGGCTTCGGCAGTGACATCCTGCGCCTCAAGGCGCAACTCGCGCGGCTGAAAGCCGAGTTCGCCCGCGATAGTACCATCAACTTTCCGGAGGCTCTCACGACCGCCGATCCCGTCACTGCCGAAATTCTCGAGCAGGAGCGACGGATCTTTGATGCACATGTCAACGAGACCGCCCGCCAGAAAACCGGCCTCGTCGACCTCGCCGCGCTCTACAATGCCGAAATCGATGCGCTCGGACAAAAACTGGATGCCGTTGACGATCTGACCACAAAGGCCGAACAGCAGGTCGCCTCGATCCGGGATCTGGTAGCCGCAGGCTCCGCAACAGTCTCCCGGCTCAACGATGCTGAGCGAGAGCTTTCCAATCTGCGCTCCCAACGCCTCGACATCGTCATCGCCACTATGACCGCACGCGAAAACCTCAACCATTCCCAGCGCGAACTCGCAAAGCTCGAGGACGAGCAGCAATCGGAAACAGCACGCCTGTTGCAGCAGGACCAGGCCAGTCTGGAAAAAATCCTGCAGCAGCAATCGGCGGCGCGCCGGATGCTGCTAGAATCGATCGAGGCCGACAACGCCCCCGTCCTCAACGAAATGCTGCAAACTCAGGTGGAATACACAATTCTGCGCCAGCAGGACGGCGAGACCGTCGCTCTGGACGCCACGGAGACAAGCCTCCTGCAGCCCGCCGATCTGGTGAAGGTGACGATGGAACCACCAAAGACGCCGGCGGATACGGCGACGGTCACGCCTCAGTAGCCGGTGCCGCCTAGCACTACGCCGAAGGTCTTGACGATGGTGCGGAAGTCGGTGGCAGCTGAGATGCTGCAACCATAAAGCTCATCATAACGGGCTCGCTCGGCAAAACTGCAACTGTTGCGCTCGCTGACCTGCCACAATCCGGTCAAGCCCGGCCGCAGGTCGTAGTAAGCCATGCCGTCATAGAGCAGGCGCTGTTGCGGTAGCATAGGACGCGGCCCGACAAGGCTCATGTCACCGATCAGCACATTCCACAATTGCGGCAGCTCATCGAGAGAGTAGCGGCGCAAAATAGGTCCGAACCGCGTCAGTCTGGGGTCGCGCCGCAATTTCTGATGCTTGTCCCATTCGGCTTTTTCGGCGGGGTTCTTGTCGAGATAGGCCCGAAGCGCCTGGTCGGCATCTGGCACCATGGAGCGCAGCTTCCAGAGGATAAATACCCGCCCATGACGCCCGATCCGAGGCTGGCGATAAAAAGCCGGCCCACCATCCAGCCTCACCAGCAGAGCAAGGATGAGTACGAGCGGCAGGATCATAGCACCACCGACTAGGACGAGAACGATGTCGATAAGGCGTTTGCCAAAAACATATGCCCGCCCTCGTGCCTCCCCCGGCACCCGCAAGGTGAACGGGCTTGCCTTGAGAAGGGCGTGGTCTTCTATGAAATGGTCGAGCATCGTCGCCCCACAATTTGCTTTGTCGTGGGCACGATAGGCGCTATCGCCCAAGCCAAAACTCCCCCGTGCGAGCTAGATTACGCCCGCTTTTCCCGCGTAATAAGCTTAACGAAGTATGAATGGAGGGGCCGGTGCAGGTCCTCGCCTCCTCGCTACTCCTTTGGGCCGGCCACTAACCGTCTTTGGCTAGGGCCTGCACACGGCGGCCATGGACCTCAGTCACGGCTTAGCAGAACGAGGTATTTGCTGCAGAGCACTCCACGCCTAGCGTCACCTGTGCCGAAGGCGGGAGACCGGTTGATGCGCAGGATTCTGGTTGTCTATGGAACGCGGCCCGAAGCCATCAAGATGGCGCCCCTCATTGCCGCGATGGATGCATCCGAACATCTTGAACCGGTTGTGGTGGTTACCGGCCAGCACCGGCAGATGCTCGATCAGGTCAACGCCATTTTCGGCATCGAGCCGCGTTATGATCTCAACATCATCGCCGACCGGCAGCGCCTGGACGGCATCACAGCCAGAGCGCTGGAGGGTGTTTCTGAAATCATTGAGCGAGAACGTCCCGACGCTGTCCTCGTACAGGGCGACACCACCACCTGCTTTGCTGGGGCGCTGTCTTCCTTCTATGCGAAGACGCCGGTCATTCATCTCGAAGCGGGTCTGCGGACCTACGATGCCTACGACCCTTTTCCCGAGGAAATGTTCCGCACAATGGTCTCGCGCCTGGCTGCCCTACATCTGGCGCCGACGGAAACGGCGCGACAGAACCTCCTGTCCGAGGGCATCGCCCCCCACCGTGTCGCCGTAACCGGCAACACAGTGATCGACGCCCTACTTGATGTCGCCTCCCGACAATTGCTGCCCACCAATCAGGACCTATTGCGGCTCAACGGCCGCCGGATCATCCTGGTCACTGCCCATCGTCGCGAATCCTGGGGGGAGCCCATGGCACGGGCCGCTCGGGCCATGGCTCGGCTCGCCCGAGCATTCCCGGACGTCCAGTTGCTGCTGCCGGCCCACCTCAACCCGGCGGTGCGCGAAATCCTGCTGCCCGAGCTTGACGACATCGAAAACATCATCATCACCGATCCGCTCAACTATAGCGATTTTATCTACGCGATGAAAAAGTCGGACATCGTGTTGACTGACAGCGGTGGCGTGCAGGAAGAGGCGCCGAGCCTAGGCAAGCCGGTGCTGGTCATGCGGGAAACGACCGAACGCCCAGAGGCCGTGCTCGCCGGCACGGCGTCGCTGGTGGGAACCGATGAGAACTTGATCTTTGAACAGGTGAGCCGGCTTCTGACCAACGAGGTTGCCTATGATGCGATGGCCAAGGCCGTCAATCCCTATGGCGACGGCCTTGCTTCGGATCGCAGTGTGAAGTCAATCGAGCATTTCTTTGGTCATGGTGAGCGCCCAATCGACTTCGTTCCGAGCGTAAGACAGGTTCACGCCCACGCCCCGCGGGTGTCATAGACCACCTTGCCATTGTGGCGATTATGGCGCAGTGCCTTGAAGGCATCATGCTCGACCAGAAGCACGATGATGTCGGCCCGGTCCACAGCCTCGCCGGCGTTGGTCAGCCGGAGATTGGCGTTGCCCACGAGTTCTTTCGGCAGCGTCTCGACATAGGGGTCGGCGACCATGATTTCGACGTCCGGCAGGGCGCTGGCAATCAGGCCAACTACCTCGATCGCCGGGCTCTCCCGCACATCGTCGACATTGGCCTTGAAGGTCAGGCCCAGGCAGGCCACCGATGGCGAGACAAAACGTCTGGCTTTGGCGATGACCTGATTGGCCACGTGATGCGGCTTGTGGTCATTGACCTCGCGCGCCGTACGAATGAGCCTGGCCAGATCCGGCGCCGCGGCGACAATGAACCACGGATCGACCGGGATGCAATGTCCGCCAACGCCCGGGCCTGGTGACAAGACATTGACACGTGGATGCTGGTTGGCGAGCTTGATTACTTCCCAAACGTCGAGCCTTAGCGACTCGGTGATCAGCGACAGCTCATTGGCAAAGGCAATATTGACGTCGCGATAGGAGTTTTCCACCAGCTTGGCCATTTCGGCGCTGGCGGCATCGGTGAGAAGAATCTCGCCTTGTGAGAACACCCGATAGATGCTGGCCGCCTTGATTGCGCAGCTCGTCGTCAGGCCGCCCACCACCCGATTGTTGGTGATCATCTCGATCATGATTTTGCCCGGCAGCACCCGCTCGGGGCAGTGCGCGACATAGATGTCAGCGTTGCCACCCACGACATGGGGCATGATGAGGTCAGGTCGAACGGCGCCGATCCACTGGCTGACCAGTTCGGTCGTGCCTGGTGGGCTGGTGGATTCCAGCACCACGATGTTGCCCTTTCGCAATTTCGGCGCCACTTGCTCGGCCGCTGCTTTGACGCAGGAGAGGTCTGCCGTGTGGTCTTCGTTGAACGGAGTTGGCACCGCGATGATGAAAGCATCGGCCTCAGGGATGTCGCGCGCCATCGAGAGCCGCCCCATGGCCACGGCGCCGCTGACGGCGACGGCCAGGTCAGGCTCGATAAAGGGAGCCTCGCCGCGCGAGATCGTCTCGACGATGCGCGGATTGACATCGACGCCCGTCACCTGCACCCCGCGCGTCGCCAGGACGGTGGCCGTAGGCAGGCCGATATAGCCCATTCCGACAACCACGAGGTTGCCACTAAAAACTTCGTTCAACATGGCCAATCCTATGATGAGATGTGAGAGCTGGGCGTCGTGCCAGGCTCGGCAGGAAGGCGCTGCATTTCGGCGCTGGGGTGGAAGATTTCGCGGAGGGTCAGGGTAACAAAAGCGGTGTTGGTGGTGAGATAGCGCCGCCACAACCGCCGTGGCTCCTGCGCCAGCCGGTAAGCCCATTCGAGCCCCATGCGCTGCCAGGCGCGCGGTGCGCGTTTGGTCAACCCGGCCAGAACATCGAACGAGCCGCCAACGCCGTGTAAAACTGGCACCCCCAGGTGGTCCTGAAAGCGTCGAAGGAAGATTTCCTTCTTCGGCGACGGCATGCCCAGAAACAACATGTCGGGCCGGGCGTCCCGAATTCCTTCTGCGACGTCGGCGGCTTCGTCCTCGGCATAATAGCCATCTCGGCTGCCGACGATTTCCGCCCCCGGCCAGCATTGGCCGATTTTAGCGACCAGCGCCGCTAGAACCTCGGGCGTCGCGCCCAGCAGATAGATGCGCCGCCGTTGCTGATGCGCCAGCGACAGCAATTCCTGAAACAGGTCGATGCCGGCCACGCGCTCCGGCAATCTATGCCCAAGCAGCCGACTGGCCCAGACCACCGATTGGCCATCGGCCAGCAGCATATTGCAGTCGAGTATGGCGTTCCGCAGCTCCGCATTGTGCCGGATGCTGACAATTTTTGCCGCGTTGAGCACACCCACCAACAGCGTGCGCCGCGTCTCCAGCGCCAGCCGACACCGCTCGATTGCCTCGGTCATGCCGATGGCATCAACGTGCAGCCCGAACAGTAAGTCGGGATTCTGCGCAAACGGCCCGCCGGCCTGGGCTTCACCCGCGCTCCATGTCATTAGGACCTCCCCATTGGCAGGGGATGACGCTATGCGGCGGTGCAAAGGCCCAACAATCATCCTAATAGGGGCGATCAGCGCATAATAGGAGCGCATTTGCCGTCCGCCGGGAGCGATACGCGCGCGAAATTGACTAGTGGCATAAGCACAACGACGCTCCGCTAGCTGCAAATCACTAGTGCCCAGCCCCCCTGTGAACGCTGACATGGGTCGCATTCTTGGGAGGCGATGATGGCTTTGGGAGTTTCAGGCCAGCCCCGTGCTGACAATTCGAACGATCGATCGCTGGCGGTGATCGTTGTCACCTACAATAGCGCCGACACACTGGGCGGCCTTCTCGACACGCTGGGCGAGGGCCTCGCCGGCCTCCCGCGCACCGAAATCGTCGTCGTCGACAACGCCTCTTCCGACAAGTCCGTCGCCATTGCGCGTGCGCATCCCATTGGTGCGCGCGTGGTGCAAACCGGACGCAATGGAGGCTATGCCGCCGGCATCAATGCCGGTGCGGCCACCATCTCGGCCGAGGCCGATCTGCTGATCCTCAACCCCGATATTCGTGTCGCACCTGGTTCGGTGGCCCATCTGATCCGCCGCCTGTCTGCCAATATCGGCATCGCGGCCCCCCGCATCCAGCACGAAGATGGCATGCTCTTTCATTCGCTGCGCCGCGAACCATCGCTGCAGACCGCCTGGGCCGATGCCCTCCTCGGTACGCGGCTCGGTTATGGTCTGGACCGCGGCGAATGCATCTGCAGTGATCATCGCTACGAACGCACCAGCACAGTCGATTGGGCGAGCGGCTCAGCCCTGCTCATTTCCGCCAGTGCCCGGGCCCGCACCGGCCTGTGGGACGAGTCCTTCTTTCTCTATAGCGAAGAGGTCGACTATCAGCGCCGGGTCCGCGACGCCGGCCTTCACGTCGCCTTCGTTCCTGAAGCGGTCTTCATCCACATTGGTGGTGACTATAGCCGCAACGCCAACCTCTATGCGCTTCTCACTACCAACCGTATTCGCGATTATGCCCGCCATCATGGCCCGACAGCCAATGCTGTCTTTCGACTGGCCCTGCTCACCGGCGAACTCCTGCGCAGCCTCGGTGGTTCTGCCGTGCACCGTGCGGGCGCCCTGGCGACATGGCGGAGTTTTTCCCAACAGCGCCCACCGCATCACCAGCCGTCCGGCAGCGAGGCATGAGCGTCGTACTAGATCACAACGGCGCCAGAGCTAATCCCCACGGGCGATAGGCGCGTCGCTGGAACTCTGTTCTGGTCGATCCACAGCCGCGTTGCAAGGCCGGCTGAGCCCCGTAGCAGGGCCGTAAGATACCTTAGATGCGGTGTTCGTGGCACTGCAGGCAAGGTGTCCTTCGGACACGAAACGTCGGGCAGGGCTGGGAGGATAGCGCCGCCCGACGTGGGGGTATCCGCGTTTCGTATCTCACCGGGGGAAGTCGCGTGAAACATTTCGCAATTGCCAACCGGCAGAGCACGAAAGGGCTAGCATTGACCTTTGCGGTGCTGCCATCGCCGTCCCAGGAGACGCGTCATGCCGTCGAGCCCCTCTGGTTGCGGCGCGGCACTGGTCACAGTCGTTGGACCGCCCCGAAAGGCGCCTCCAGTGCCCTTGTGCCCCTGAACGAGAATCTTGCTTTGGCCACGTCTGGGTTGTTTGCGGACAAGATCCCCCTGGCTCGCTCGCAACACCTGCCCAACGCGTTGACGCCCGCGATAGCCTATGGTCCGGACGCTACCGTCGCCGGCAGTACATTTGCCCCGACCCAGTTCCAACCGACGCTCTCGCCACATCTACTGCCGGCGAGTCCTGTCGAGGCCAGCGGCCCTTCCCGCTCTGGGACCACACCTCGCTTGGCCGACGCCTCCGCGACCGGGCAAGCCTTGAAGACGCCGCCAGAGCCGTCGCCGCAAGCCCCATCCCCCGCTGCCGCTTCGGAGACCGACAAAACCGCAGCGCCGGATCTGCTTGACTGGCGCGCCAGCTGGGTCGCCGCCTCCGCCACGACGCCCTGCGGCACCTGTACCGGCCGCGCCTGCACCATGTGTTCCGTGCGCACAGGTGGTCCGGCCGCCACCAATGGCAAGCCGACTGGCTATGCCCAGCGCGTTCTCGATTTTTACGAACCGGTCGATGCGCCGACCAGCGCGAGCACTAGTCTTGCGCGTGACACCATGTCGACTCTCAATAATTTATCGGCCACGCCAAATGCAATTGTGCTGGAAAACAGCAAGCAGGGCACGCCAGAAAGCGAGTGGTTGATTGGCCTCGCCGATCCATCGATAGAAGGCTATGCCGCCCAATTTACGCTGAACCATGGCGAAACTGTCGACTTCAAAATCAGCACCGACTCAAAAAATTACCGGATCGAGATCTACCGCCTCGGCTACTATGGCGGCGATGGCGCCCGGCTGGTCCACACCATCGAGCGCAATCTGGCCAGTGCCCAATCCCAGCCGCTGCCGCTTTTCGACCCAACCACCAAACTTGTCGATGCCGGCAACTGGTCCGTCTCGGCCTCTTGGGCCGTTCCGGCCGATGCCGTTTCTGGGGTCTATTTCGCCAAGCTGACGCGCCTCGATGGCTCGCTGGGCGAGAACATGATCCCCTTTATCGTGCGCAATGACGAAGCACCAAGCGACATCACCTTCCAGACCGCGGACACCACCTGGCAGGCCTATAATTGGTGGGGCGGTTACAATTTCTACGGTGGCATTGGCGGCGGCTTGCGCACCGGCCGCGCCAGCAAGGTCAGCTACAACCGTCCCATAATCACCCGCGATGGCGGTTTCGCCGCTGGACCGCAGGACTACATCTTCGGGGCCGAATATCCAGCCATCCGCTTCCTTGAGCAGAATGGCTACGACATCAACTACATCTCCGGCATCGACGCAGCGTCCAACGCCGCCCAATTGCTCAACAGCAAGATTTTTCTCAGTGTCGGCCATGACGAATACTGGTCTGGCGAACAGCGCGCCAATGTCGAAGCTGCCCGCGATGCGGGGGTCAATCTGTCGTTCTGGAGCGGCAACGAGGTCTATTGGGAAACCCGTTGGGAAACCAGCATTGACGGCAGCGGCACGCCTTACAAAACCCTCGTCTCCTACAAGGAGCGCTGGGACAATGCGGACAGCGACGCCGAAGGCACCACCTCCACCTGGCGCGATCCGGTGCTCGGCTCCGGGCGGCCGGAAAACAACCTGACCGGCACCATGTTCACTGTCGATTCCTATCGGCTCGACGCCATCAACGTGCCCTATGACATATCCAACCTGCGCTTCTGGACCAATACCGCCGTCGCCGACATCAATCCGGGCGAAGTCTATACGCTCACCAAGAACCTGCTTGGCTATGAGTGGGATTCCGACGTCGACAATGGCTTCCGCCCGGCGGGCTTGGTGCCATTGTCCTCCACCAGTGTGGACGTCAACACCCTGCTGCTCGACTATGGCGCCTCCACCGGTCCGGGTACGGCGCAGCACAGCCTGACGCTTTATCGTGCTCCCAGCGGCGCACTCGTTTTCGGCGCCGGCACCGTCTACTGGTCCTGGGGCCTCGACAGCCACCACGACAATGAGGCAACCCCGATCGACCGCAACGTCCAGCAGGCGATGATCAATCTGTTCGCCGATATGGGCGTACAGCCGACAACGCTGATGCAGAGCCTCGTTACGGCCAGCCAGAGTATGGACAGTCTGGCGCCGACCACCGTTATCAACCCGCTGACCGAGCCGCTCGAAGCAGCCAAGACCGCCACCGTCACCGGGACTGCCACCGATCATGGCGGCGGTCTGGTTTCGGTGGTCGAGGTCTCGACCGATGGTGGCGCCTCATGGCATCGCGCCACCGGCGCCTCCAATTGGAGCTATAGCTGGACCCCCCTGGTGGGCGGCACCTATACGATCCTGTCGCGCGCCGTCGACGACAGCATCAATCTCGAAACGCCGACCGCCGGCAGAGCGGTCAGCGTCGATCAGGGCGGCTCGGGCAATCTCTTTGGCCCGGGCGAAACCCCCACCGCGCCCTTCAGCCTCGATGACCGGCCGGTCAATCTCGGCGTCACCTTCAGTTCCAACCAGTCGGGCAGCATTGTCGGTCTGCGCTATTTCAAAGGCACCGGCAACAGCGGCGAACATATCGGTTCTCTCTGGACCTCCACCGGTACGCTGCTGGCCCGCGCCACCTTCCGCAACGAGACACCCAGCGGCTGGCAAGCAGTGATCTTCGACAACCCGGTCTCGATCACCGCTGGCACCAGCTATGTCGCATCCAATTACGGTATTGGATATGCCGCCTCGCCCAGTTACTACGCTACGCCGCATCTGCAAGGCCCTCTTACCTCGACGGGTAGCCTCTATTCCTATGACAGCGCCAGCGCCTTTCCGGGAACCAGTTCGAGCGCCAACTATTGGGTTGATGTGGTGTTCAGTGGCGTTCCCACGCCCAATGCGGCCCCTATCGGCCACAATGACGATGGTTATCTGGTGCAGCTTAATACGCCGATCACTTTCGCCATGGCGACCCTGCTCGGCAATGACACCGACCCCAATAACGATGTGCTGACCGTTATTGGCGCTGGATCTGCATCCCACGGCACCGTCACCTTAAACGCCCAGGCGCAAACCCTCACCTTCATCCCGACCACCGGATATACCGGCCCGGCGTCCTTTGGTTATTCGATTTCGGATGGTCGCGGCGGCGTCGGCTCGGCCGTGGTCAACATGAATGTTTCCCCCTCGGTCACCACCAGCACCCTGTTCCGGCCCTCGGACACACCGACCACGCTCAGCAATTCCGACGCCGCCCAGGTTAATCTGGGTGTCAAATTCGTCGCTTCTGCCTCTGGCGTCATCACGGGCGTCAGCTACTACAAGAGCGCACTCGACACCGGAGCCCATAGTGGTTCGCTCTGGACCAGCACCGGCGCGCTGCTAGCCACCGCCACCTTCGTCAACGAGACTGCAAGCGGCTGGCAGACCGTCATGTTCAGCAATGCCGTGCCGATCACGGCGGGCACCACCTATGTGGCCAGCTACCACAGCAATGGCCACTATGCGACAACCAGCAATTACTTCGCGACGAGCCATGCCTCTGGCCTGCTCACGGCGCCTGCCGGAGCCAATGGGGTCTTCTCCTACGGCACAGCGAACCTCATGCCGACCAGTTCTTTCAACTCCACGAATTACTGGGTCGACGTCATCATGAATGCGACAGCAGCGACCAATCGCGCCCCCATCGCGACCAATGACAGCGGCTACACAACACAGAAAAATACGGCGCTGACGCTGAGCGCCGCCGCACTTCTGGCCAATGACAATGATCCCGACAGCGATCCGCTGTCGATCACCGGCGCCTCCGGCGGTGTCAACGGCACGGCGGTGTACAACGCCCAGACCAATGCTGTGCTCTTTACCCCTACCGCTGGCTATTCGGGCGCGGCGTCCTTCGTCTATTCAATCAGCGATGGACGCGGCGGCACCGCCTCGGCCTCCGTCGCCCTGACGGTCACCCAGGCCATCAGCGGTAACTCGCTGTTTGCGAGCAATGCCACGCCCGCCACTGTTACAGCCAATGATCCGGCTTCGGTCGAGCTGGGCATGCGCTTCACCGTGGCCCTTGCCGGATCGATCAATGGTATCCGCTTCTACAAGGGCCCACAAAACACCGGTCCTCATACCGGCACGCTTTGGAGCAGCACCGGCATCCAGCTCGGCACCGTCGCCTTCACCAATGAATCCAGCAGTGGCTGGCAATCGGCCAGCTTCTCCAGCCCAATCGCAGTGACGGCGGGCACGAGCTATGTCGTCTCTTATCACACCAATTCCGGCTACTATTCCGCCACTGCAGCGGCCTTCAACACCGCGATCAGCAACAACGGGATCACCGCCCCGCAAAATGGTAGCGGCGCCAGCAATGGCAACGGCCTCTTCGCCTATGGCCCTGGTCCCCTCTTCCCGACCAATAGCTACAACGCCACCAATTACTGGGTGGATGTCTATTACGCGCCCGGCGCCAACACCGCCCCGGTCGCCGGCAATGACAGCGGCATCACGGTCCAGCGCAATACGCCCCTCCAAATCCAGGCGGCAACACTGCTGGCCAATGATAGTGATGCCAACGGTGATCTCCTGACCATTACGGGCACGAGTGGCGCGACGAACGGTACCGCCGTCTTCAACGCCACGACCAACATCATCACCTTCACGCCCAACACAAACTATACCGGCCCAGCCACCTTAAACTATGCCATCGCCGATGGCCGTGGCGGCGTTGCCTCCGCCAATGTTGGCCTCAATGTTGCGGCGGCAGCCACCGGCGTCTCCCTGTTTGCCGCCAGCGCCACACCGGCAACAATCTCGGTCAACGACCCCAATGGGGTCGAGCTGGGCATGAAGTTCACCTCATCCCAGAATGGTACCATCACTGCGGCAAAATTCTACAAAGGCCCCAACAATACCGGCCCGCATGTGGCGACGCTGTGGAGTTCGACCGGTACCAATCTAGGCCGTGTCAGCTTCCAGAACGAAACTGCCAGCGGGTGGCAGACAGCAAACTTTGCCACGCCAATCGCCATCACCGCAGGCGCGACCTATGTCATCTCCTATCACACCAATGGCAATTACTCGGTCACCGGTGCAGGCCTTAACCAGGCGATCACCTCGGGGCCGCTGACCGCGCCTTCCAGCGCCACAAGCGGCGGTAACGGCCTCTACGCCTATGGCAGCTCCAGCGCCTTCCCCACCAGCAGCTACAATGCCTCCAACTACTATGTCGACGTCGTCTTCAACGCACAGCTCGCGACCTGAACACCAACCGGAGACCAACACCATGCAAGCCGAAATCTACGCCGATGCCATTGGCGAAATCACCGTTACCGGCACGATTATGCGGCTCGACCTGGTGAGCCTCTCCCACACCATGCGCGACGATATGGGCCAGCCAGTGCCCGAGCATCGTATGCGCATCGTCATGTCGCTTGAAGGTTTTGCCAACAGCTTCGAAGTGCTGCAAAACGCCATGAACGGACTGATCGAAGCCGGCGCTATCCGCCGCAACGAGCCCAACCTGGCGGCCACCGCCAGGCCCGCCAGGTCGAGCGACGGCGTTTCGCCGAACTTCGTCTGACGCCGTCGCCAAATGTCGATCCAGACCGGCCCCTCCTGCCTGTCCGCCGTGCTTCGGCATCACAATGTCGACGTGAGCGCGGAACGGCTGATTGCCGAATACGCCCTTGGCGAGGAGGGCATTGGCCCAGACCTGATGTTGCGCATGGCGCAAAATGCCGGCCTCAAGGCCCGCCGCACGCGTCTGCGCGCCCCCGCCCTGCTGCGCCTTGGCCAAGCCTACCCGGCGCTGGTTCGGCTTCAAAACGGCAATTGGGTGGCCATCATCGGCGCCGACAAAGACGAAGCCGGTGCCGGTATCCTCAGGCTTTATGATCCTTTGGCCGAGACGGTCGGCGGCATGATTGTCGTTAAACTCGATCAGTTCGCCAAACACTGGTCCGGCGAAGTGCTCCTGGCCAAACGTAGCTATGGTATGGCTGACCCCGAACAACCCTTCGGCTTTCGCTGGTTCATCCCCGAAATTCTGCAGCAGTCGCGCCTCTTCACCGACGTCGCCATTGCCGCGCTCTTTCTCTACGCGCTGGGCCTCGCCACGCCGATCTTTTTCCAGCTCGTCATCGACAAGGTGCTGGTGCATGAAAGCTATTCGACGCTCAGTGTCCTCGCGGTGGGCATCGGCATCGCCCTGATCTTTGAAGCTGTCTTCGTTTTCCTGCGCCGCTATCTGCTGGTCTACGCCACCAATCGCATCGATATCCGTGTGGCAACCCGCACCTTCCGGCATCTGCTCGATCTGCCGATTACCTACTTCGAGCAGGCTTCTGCCGGCGTGCTGGTCAAGCATATGCAACAGGCGGGCCGCATCCGTGAATTCCTCACCGGCCGCCTGTTTCTCACCCTGCTCGATGCGCTCTCGCTCATTGTCTTCATTCCAGTGCTCTTTCTCTACAGTACCTTTCTGGCGTTGATCGTCCTTGGCGCCAGTGCGCTTATTGGCCTTGTCGTGGCCTTGCTTGTCGTGCCCTTCCGCAAGCGGCTGGCCGATCTCTATGCCGCCGAAGGCGAGCGGCAGGGGCTGCTGGTCGAAACCATGCATGGTGTGCGCACGCTCAAATCGCTCGCCATGGAACCTTTGCAGCGGCGCAATTGGGACGATCGCTCGGCCCAGACTATCAACAGCCGCTTCAAGGTCGAGGTCATCTCCGTCACCGCCCAGGCCGTCACTGGCCTTGTCGAAAAGCTGATGTCGGTCGCCATCATCGTCTTTGGTGCCCTACAAGTCTTTGACGGCGGACTGACCGTGGGTGCGCTCATCGCCTTCAACATGCTGGCCGGCCGTGTCTCTGGCCCCCTGGTGCAGATCGTTACGATGGTCCACGAATATCAGGAGGTGGCCCTTTCGGTGCGCATGCTCGGGCAAGTGATGAACGAGAAGGTCGAAAATGCCGGCCGCAGCGAGGGTCTGCGCCCAGAGCTCACCGGCGGCGTCGAGTTCGAAAACGTGGCCTTCCGCTATCGTCAGGATGGGGCATTAGCGCTCAAAGATATCAGCTTCGTCGTTCCCGGAGGCAGCGTCATGGGCGTGGTGGGCCGCAGCGGTTCCGGCAAGAGCACCATGACGCGCCTGATTCAGGGCCTCTATCCCATCCAGCAGGGCCTTATCCGCATCTCCGGCCACGACGTGCGCGAACTGGATCTCAATCACCTGCGCCGCAGCATCGGTGTCGTGCTACAGGACAGTTTCCTCTTCTGTGGCACCGTCCGCGACAACATCGCCGCCGCCAAGCCAGATGCCACCTTCGAGCAAATCGTGGAGGCTGCCGAACTCGCCGGCGCCGTCGAGTTCATCGAGCAATTGCCCCGTGGCTATGATACGCGGATCGAGGAAGGCGCCGAGAACCTTTCGGGCGGTCAGCGCCAGCGGCTCTCCATTGCGCGGGCGCTCGTCACCAATCCAAAAATCCTCATTCTCGATGAAGCGACCAGCGCCCTGGACCCCGAGAGCGAAGCTATCGTCAAACGCTCCATCAAAGGCATCGCAGCGGGCCGCACGGTCATCATCGTCTCCCACCGCCTCTCCATGCTCACCGATGCCGACGCCATCCTCGTGTTCGATCGCGGGCAATTGGTGGATTCGGGTCCGCACAGCCAGCTGGTGACCCGCTGCACCACCTACCGCCAGCTCTGGAACCAGCAAATAAAGCTCGTCGGATGAAGAACTTCAGCAAAAAACCACGGCTCGTAAAACCTAAAAAGGCGCCGCCTGCTGCTGTGACTAAGCCCGTTGGGCACAGTACCGTCATGGATTTTCAGACCGACGCCATCGCGCTGGAAGAGCGTCGGCCGCCTGTCGTCGCTCGCCTCACGCTCTATATCGTGGCGTCCGCCATATGCTCCGGCATCGCCTGGGCCAGCGTCTCGAACATCGACGAGGTCGTCGTGGCCCCCGGCAAGCTCTCGACCAGTCAGCCGACATTGGTCATGCAGCCATTCGAGACTTCGATCATTCGCGCCATCACGGTCAAACCCGGCGACATAGTCCGGAAAGGCCAGTTGCTGGCGACGCTTGATCCCACCTTCAGCTCGTCTGATGCCGGGCAGCTCAAGTCGCATATTGCCAATCTCACCGCCCAGATTGCGCGCCTCCGTGCTGAGGTGGATGGACGTCCATACGCCCCTGGAGCGGGAGCCTCGTCCGAGGCCGCGATGCAGGAACAGCTTTTCCGGCAACGCCGGTTGGCCTATGCGGCGCGGCTCACCGATTTCGACGCCCAGATTGCGCAAAGCCAGGCCGTCATCGACGCCTCACTGACCCAAAAGACCGCGCTGGACCAGCGGCTCGAAGGGCTGCGGGAAATCGAGAGCATGCGCTTTGATCTGGCCGAGACCGGCAACGGCTCGCGCCTGGCGCTCCTCGAAAGCCGCGACCTCGGCCTCGACCTGCAGGTAACCGTGAGCCAGATCGCCGGCCAGCAGGTGCAAGCGAGCGAACAGCTCAACAAGACCGCGGCCGAGCGCCAGAATTTCATCGAAGACTACCGCCGCATGACGCTTGAGCAATTGGTGGAGCTGGAGGACACTTATGCCAGCGCCAGGGAAGAACTGCGCAAGGTCGACCTCCGCGCCACCATGTCCAAGCTCCATGCCCCCGCCGATGCTGCAGTCCTGGAGGTCGCCCAGCGCTCGGTCGCATCGGTGATTCAGCCGGCCGAGCCGCTGATCACGCTCGTCCCCATCAATGTGCCCCTAGATGTCGAGGTCATTGTCGCGAGCAATGATATCGGCCATCTGGCGCTGGGAGATCTGGCCCGCATCAAGTTCGACGCCTTCCCATTTCAGGTCCATGGAACCATGGACGGGACGGTAACGTCAATCAGCGGTAATTCCTTCACCCAGCCAAGCCCTGCTGGCCAGGACAATGGGCCAACCTTTTACAAGGTGGGTGTCAAATTGGGCGAGGGCCGACTGAACAACCTGCCGAAGGATTTCGTGCTGCTGCCGGGCATGACCGTCTCAGCGGAGATCCATGCCGGCGAGCGGACGATCATCTCCTATTTCCTTCATCCGCTGATTCGCGGACTGGACGAGGCGCTACGCGAACCTTAGGTCCGGCGCAGTTCGGCAACGACACCACGCGAGCGCCAGGCATAGAGCATCCAGCCAAATTCATAGGGCCGGCACTCCCGGTCGATCTTGCCGGTCGGCAAGATCAGGTCGATAAAGGGCAGATGCAGGCCAGGAGCCACTGCCGTCGTCGCGGCGCCGAGCTTGCGCGACAGCTTGCTGGGCTCGTTGCGCCCGACCTTGCGCCAGATAACGCCATCGCCCTCCGACACCATCGGGCTTGTGGTTTCGGGGCGCGCATCGATCCACTCCAGTCCCCTTGCCAGGGCCTGGCGATGATCCACACCGCCCGCATCATGGAGGTCGAGCAGCGCCATAGGCGCCATGGCATGCTGGTGCACGCTATAGACCGGATAGCCCTCCACCACTTGCCCGTCGCGCGTATCGTAGTGCCACCACCATTGCCCGGCTGGTCCCTGCAGGTTCACAATCCGCGCCGCGCAGGCATTGGCCGCCTTGAGAGCACCGGCATTACCGGTCGCAGCGCTCAACCGCGCGAGGGCCTGTATCGGATAGACTTGGTCCGCAAAGCTGCCGACATGGCGGCGGATCCAGCTTGCGGCCCGAGACGGCAGGACATGCGGGAACAGCCCATGATCCGACTGCGCCCCGGCGAGTTTGGCCGCAGCCCGCCGCTCCACTTCGCTGGTATCGCCAAGATGGCGGGCGGCTACCGCCGCCGTCAGCGCCCAGGCGCAGGGCACGGTGTGGATTGCCGGTTCAGCCGACAGCGCCCGCGCAAGAATGTCAAAGAGTGCCGGCGTATGGACCCCAGCGGTTTCCGCAGCGGCCCAGGCCGCCAATGCCACGGCGCCCGGTTCGCCGGCTGCCTGCGCACGGGCGACACAGCGAAGAGCCAGGTCAATCGCCGTCTTGCCGCCCAGAACCTGATGTTGCACCGCTTGCGGCACCCAGCCCAGACCCTGCGCGACATTGACCGCATATCGCAGATTATCACCCTCGGCATTGCTGCCCGAGCCATTGCGGTTGGCTTTGCTGCGCATCGTGTGAACGAAGCTCAATTCCGGCAGGGCCATCTGCGGGAGGCCACTCGCTGCCAGGTCACACAAATCTATCAAACGCTGCGCGCTGACGCCGAAGCCGGTCGCCATGGCGGTGATCCGGTCCGTTCCAGCGTCTGGAGTCACCTCAGGATCTTCAAGTCCGTTGACGCCGTTCAGCATCGCCCGTCTCCCACGTCTGGATCAGCGGTAAAATTGCCATGCTGCGGCAGGGCGGAGACATCGCTCATGCGATGCAGTTTGGCCTACGCTGGGAAGTAGATTCGGCACGCGCTAGTCCGATCGAATGACCTGACCTAGCGCTTTTCGCGGTTCCACAAGTCAACCATGCTCGCGGCATTGTCGTGCCAGAGGAGGTCGATCATGCGGGCTGCGCGGTAGAG
The DNA here is from genome assembly GCF_054489345.1 of Devosia sp. A369. Classification (NCBI taxonomy): domain Bacteria; kingdom Pseudomonadati; phylum Pseudomonadota; class Alphaproteobacteria; order Hyphomicrobiales; family Devosiaceae; genus Devosia; species Devosia sp. A369. The sequence goes on from NZ_JBTMWV010000015.1 coordinate 51,377, forward strand.
CCGAACCCTGGTAAGGCAGGCGAAGGCAAGCATTTTCTCGCGCACGCCCTCAACCCGATCGCTGCGCAAGATGGGCACGATCTCGCCCAACGGGGACAACGCCATGATGGCGCTCTTGGCCAACCAGCGGGCGACGCTGGCGGGGGTCCGGTCCAGTTCGCCAAATTCATGCGCCACGTGCCGGTCCCAACGCCGCGTCAGTTCCGCAATAGACTTGCATGATGGCGTCGTCACGCAGGCGCCATCAAGATAGGCGATGCGATATCCCATGCCGGTCGCACGCTGGCCCCACGCCGTGTCCTCCATCGTGCCGATGCCACCAAAGGGTCCTATTTTTTGGAACACCTCGGCCCGGACCGCCATGTTCCCTGTCGCCGCAAAGCCATGATGCTCCACGTAAAAGCGGGCCCTATAGCTGTAGATGCTCTCATAGGCCTCGACGGCGGTCAGCCGCCCTGAACGGGTGGGCTGGATGCGAATATTGCCACCGACGATGTCGACCGACTTGTGTTCATCGAAATAACTGACGACCCGCGACAGCCAGTGCGGCATGGCGATACAATCGGCATCGATGAACAGCAGTAGCGGCGCCTTTGCCTCCGCAGCGCCCAGATTGCGCGCCGGCCCAGGCCCGGGAATGGGTTGGTAGAGCAGCCGCGCGCCTGACAGCAATGAAACAGTGCCCTCGGGCGGCACCGTTGAACCATTGTCCACAACGATGATCTCGAAGGGGATCCCATCCATTTTTTGCTGGTCGAGCGATTGCAGGCAAGCCAGTAGATCCGGCTCGTTCAAATGCGGAAGAATGACGCTGGCGCGCGGCGTTTGGACCATTCCGGCACTCCCGATTTCGCAACAGGGTGCTGGTACGGGCCGTGCCCGACAATAACCCGAACGCAACGCCATTAGCCTGAATGGCTACATCGCCAGCCGTACTACTCAGCCTCTTACCTCACGGCGAGCGCTACTGTCGCTCGAACCCTTGGGAGTGTGTCCCGATGACAATTCGAGACCTTCGAGTCGGCAGCGCCAATCTACCCACCAGCGCGACACATTGCATTGTGGGCGGCGGCGTTGCCGGATTGCTATTGGCCAGCCGCCTGGCCCAGCACCATCGGCAGGTCGTGCTCCTCGAAAGCGGTGGCCTTGAACTCGATGACGAAACCCATGGCCGCATGATCCCGATCAGCGCTCACGATCAACAACGCCGCGAGCATCTCGCGCTGGATGAATGGCCCTTAGCCATGGGCGCGCTGGAACACTATCAGCGAGAACTAGAGGACCTGTTCAAGATCGGTCACGATTCTTTTGAAGACATCGACGCCGCCGCTCCTGGCGCTTCAGGCCTCCTGCTGGCCGACATCGAGAACTTTCAGGCCCGCTGGGCCAAGCGCCCCTCCATCGCGCACGGAAATATCATGGCCACGCTTGGCAGGGAGATTCGCTCCAGCCTCAATCTCACCGTGGTGCTTCATGCCAGCGTCGTCGACTTCGCCCTAGACCGAGATCAGGGACGTCTGCAGGCGGTCTCTGCGCGCAGCCTTTCGGGCGCCACCCTGACCGTGCGCGCCGACGAGTTCACCATCGCCGCCGGCACAATTGAATCCACCCGCCTGTTGCTCGCACTTGACGCTTCGAGCGACGATCGCGCCTTTGCCCGCACCGACGCGCTGGGCCGCTATTTTCAGGATCATCTGAAGGCCGAGATCGCCGTCGTTGATCGCCAGCGCGCAGAGCTAACCAACCACATGCTGGGCGGCCGCTTCATCAAGGGCACGCGCCGCGACCTCCACCTCGAATTATCCCGAAGCGCCCAGGTCGCGGACAATGTTTCGAGCGGATTTGTCCATGTGTCAGTGGACAAACCCGATAGCGGCCTAGCGGTCGTCAAGGCCCTCGCCCATGGGCTCCAGCACGGCCGGATGGAAGCGAGGCAAGTGCGTCGGGCGCTGGGCCAGATCGGGCGCGCCTCCATCGCCAGCTATTGGCGGCTCCGTTACCGCCAGCTTTATGTCCCGCGCGATGTGCCGTTCCGCATAATCGCCGGCGTCGAGCAGCTTCCCGATCCGCAAAACCGCATCCGCCTCTCCCACAAGAAGGATCGTCTCGGAATGGGCATGGCACAGCTCGACTGGAAGCCGCGTGATGCCGACGAGCGTACCTTCCGGTCCATCGTCCGTCGCCTCGCCCTCTATTGGAAGCGTTCCGGCTTCGACACACTCTGCCCGCTCGACTGGGACAATTCGATACTCGACCCCGCCAACCGCATCTGCGACCGCGCCGAGGCCTGCGCCCATCCCTCGGGCTCAACGCGAAGCGGCAACAATCCCGCGACCTCGGTGGTCGGGTCAGACCTGCGCTGTCACGCCATCCCCAATCTCGCCGTGGCCAGCGCCTCGGTCTTTCCCACCGCGGGCAGCGCCAACCCTAGCTTTACTGTCATGACGCTCGCTATGTGGCTGGCCGATTCCTACCTGGGGCGGCCGGCGACTGCAGATTTCTTCCGGGCCGGGGCGCAAAATGACGGCTCCCGCCTTGCGGGCGGGAGCCGTCACTCAGGTCGCAATGTTGCGGACTAGAGGATGAAATCACCCTCGGTCAGCTGAATGTGGCCAGTCAGCTGGATCTCGAAATCGTGACGGCCATCACCGTTGATATCACCCTGGATGACGGTGATACCCTTTTCGGTGTGCCATGCGATTTCGCCGGGCTTCTTGTTGAAGATGGTGTCATCTCCGGCGACGAAGGAAAACGCCTGGTTGCCTGCGACACGGCTGTTGGCGTCGATAGCACTGAGGTCGATCTTGTCTGCGCCTTGCTTGAAGTCCGTGATTACGTCACGATAGCCGGCCCTGGTACCCATCTCGTTGACGGCCTTGAACTGGAACACGTCGTTTCCAGCGCCGCCGGTGAGCGTATCCCGGCCGGTACCACCGATCACGATGTCATCGCCGTTACCGCCGGACAGCGTGTCGTTGCCGCCGCGGCCGTCAATAGTGTCATTGCCGTTGGTGCCGGTCAGACGATCGGCGTTCTTTGTGCCGTTAATCGTGTTGGGCGGGGTTGGCGTCGGAGTGGTGGGCGGCGTCGGAGTTGGACTCGTGACCGTACCAGCAACGCCGATAAAATCCTTGGCCGTAAGCTGCTTGATCCCGGCCATGGCGATATCGAGATCGCTGACGCCGTCGCCGTTGACGTCGATCTGGACGATCGTCCGGTTGTTGGCGGCGTCAGTGTGCCATGCCAATTCGCCGGCCTTCTTGGTAAAGACGGCGTTGTCTGCTGCTAGGAAGGTAAAATCGTCATTGGCCGAGGTACGGCTGTCGGCGTCGATACCACTGAGGTCGATCTTGTCCTGGCCCGAGACGAAATCGGTGATCACATCGCGCGTGGAGTTGTTGGTCCCGGATTCGCTGGTGGAGCGGAAGGCGAACACGTCATTTCCAGCGCCGCCAGTGAGGGTATCTCGTCCCAGGCCGCCGATGATCGTGTCGTTGCCAGAACCGCCATCGATGCGGTCGTTACCGCCCAAGCCATTGATGGTGTTGGCATCGGCGTTACCGGTCAGGACGTCGTCACCCTCGGTCGCGCCATTCTCGGGGGACGGCGTGGGATTGGGGTCCGGGTTGCCAGGCTGGGGTTCGCCCGGCTTCGAGGGAACATAGGCACCGTTCTCGGACAGACCTGCAGCCAACTCGTCACCATCGTTGAGGTTGCCGGACTGGTGGACGCTGGTGTTGGTATTGAACGTGCCCCAATGGCCCTTGCCAAAGTGGTTGTCGATGAATTTGACGTCGACAAGCGTGCCAGGGCCAGCCTTGCCCGTTACCGCATAAACGGTATAGCCGGCGCCAACCAGCAGGTTGTCTTCAACGAGAACGTTGCGGACAGTGCCCCAGTCGCTCGACACCATCAGCGCGGATGTCTGCGAATGGTCGACGATCACAGTGTTTCGTTTCACCGTTACATTGCTGGCGTCGATGTTAATGCCGTCATAGTGCGGATCATCTGTGCCATAGAGGTCGTGGATATAGTTGCCTTCGATGTGGGTATTGTTGCCGTTCACATCGATACCGTCGACGACACCGTGAATGTCGTTTCGCAGAAACGTGCCATGACCAATGATGCCCTTGCCGGACTTGCCCAGGCCGTCGATCTCACTGTCCATAATGACAGTGCCGGTTACCCCCTGTTTGACGTTGATCACCGAAAAACCAGAGCTGGAGACCTTGCTGTTCTCGATCGTCACATTGTCGGCTTGGATATAGACGGTCCCGCGAATATCGAGGCCGGACAATACGGTACCTGCCTTCGTGACAACGATGTCGCCGGTACGTGCATTCAGTGTAACCCCGTCGGGTATTCCAGAATTAGTTCCATCGGGCCAATATCCCATGGTTAATTACCTATCCTATTAAAGAAGCTGTCTAGTTGGTCGATTATATGGGCGATTTTGTGGCTATGATTAGCTCGTCCGAGTGACAAAAGGGCATTCTGATCGTCCAAATCTAAGCAAAAATGCTTAGGTCGGATATTGAACAGGCCAAGAAATTTCTGAGATGACAGTGCTTTATACTGCCAGACGCTCGTGACGACTCGATGCCGAATGCGGCGCGGTGACGCAGCGTCTCGTTCTGCATCGGCAATCGCCCATTGCGGCCGCATCTAGCCCGTTCGGTCGATTTTCGTGCCCAAAACATCATGCAAGATTCGCAAGCTTACGTAGGCAGACGTCTCTTGCCGGGGGGCACTTTCGATGCAGACGGTGGATATCGTCGTGGCGCGGACCGTGACAGCGGTAGAAAGCCTTCGTCCGCTCTGGGCCTCCCTGTCCGTTCCAAACATCGACGCTGATATCGATTATTTTTTGACTGTGGTGCAGGCGTTCCCGGCGCCCGTCGCGCCCTATGTCATCCACATTCAGGCTGACGGGCACGACATGCTGGTCGTTGCCCGGACCGAGGATCTGCATCTGCCGTTCAAGTTCGGCTATTTGACAGTGGGGCACATCAGGCAGCGCGCTCTGATCGTCGCTTTTGACGGCATTCTAGGCTCGCGCGGCCGCGCCGACGAGGAGCATGCCCTTTTTGCCATCCGTGCCGCCCTGGCCAGGGGAGACGCCGATCTTGTGGTCATGCGCAATCTGGATATTGCTGGCCAGCGCCTCGCGGCCGCCAAAGCCGTCAGTCACTGGTTGTTTCGCAACCACGGCAAGATCCCGACGCACCGCAGGGGTATCGACGTTTCGGATAGTTTTAGCGCGTTTCTCGCTAAGCACTCGGCATCGACGCGCAAGATGCTGCGGCGTGAAGAGCGCAACCTGATGAAACATTTCTACGGCGATGTGAGGCTGCGCCGCTTCGAGCGTCCGGATGAGCTTGAGGAAGCATGTACGCATATGGCGGCAGTGGCGGAGCTGACCTACCAACACAATCTGGGCGCCGCCTTTTCCGCCTCGGTGCTCGACCGGGCGCTTTTGCGGATCGGTTTTGCAAAGGGGTGGGCCCGTATCTGGATGCTCTATTGCGCAGGCCGTCCCGTCGCCTTCTGGTCCGGCACCATCTATGCCGGAACCTGCGCGCTGGGCACGCCGGGCTATGATCCGGCCTTCGCAAGATATGCCGTCGGCCGTCTGGCCATGCTCAGAATGATCGAGGATCTGTGTCGCGATCCGGCAGTGGTGCTGATGGATTTCGGTCAGGGTGAGGCGGAGTACAAATCCCGCTTCGGTCAGTTGTTGCGCAACGAATGCGATGTCATGATCGCCGCGCCAAGACTATGGCCGCTGCTGGTCCTGTGGATGCATTCCTTGTTCACACTGGCCAATGAGATCGCGCGCCGCTTCGCCGCGTCGATCGGATGGCTGGGGCATCTCAAGACCATGTGGCGCAAGCGCGGCAGTGTCGTGGTGGTGGACGCTGAGGTCGCCCCATGACGAGGCATGACAACGGACCTGAACTGACCTGCCTAACCTATTGCAGCTTGCCCTATGCGGGCAATGGCTGGCCACAAAGCTGCGTCAATATTCTGTCCCAGTTCAACGCCCAGTCGATCCGGCCCATCCTGTTCCTGCCCCGGCTCCGCACCGAGGGGCCCGCGAACATCGAATTCGATCCCGCCCTCCGCTTCCCATTGTCCCGCTTGCCATGGACGCAGGTCAAACCCGCGGCAGAGCGTCGGCTCGTCAAAAATTTCAAGGACCAGCTGGAGAGGGCCGACCCCCAAACCACCATTGCCTATCTCTGGCCGGGCACGCCTCCCGAGATTGTTGAGCATGCCCGGCGTCGGGGGATCGTCACCGTCCGGGAAATGATCAATTGCTGCATGGCAACAGCCAAGCCAATTCTCGACCAGGCATATGCAAGGGCAGGGCTTCCGCCCGGACACTCCATTACCGAGGCAGCCGTGAAGGCCGAACTGGCGGAGCTGGCGCGCTTTGACTACGCCTTCGCCTCAAATCCCTGTGCCGAGACCTCCCTCACCGAGGCTGGGATGGACCGCAAGCAGATACTGCCAACCAGCTTTGGTTGGGAGCCAGCCCGTTTTGCCGGCGAGGCCGCTCCCCGTCGCGACAACGCGTTTCGAGCGCTCTTTGTCGGCACAGCCTGTGTCCGCAAGGGCATCCTCGAGCTGATCAAAGCCTGGGACAAAAGCCGCGTTCAGGGTGAGCTTCTGATCGTCGGTGATATTGAACCCTGCCTTGCCGAAAGGCTGGCTTATGCAGTGTCGGAGCACCGGATCAGGCTCGTCCCGTTCACCACCCGACTTGGCGACCTCTACCGATCCTGTGACGTATTCGTCTTCCCCACCCTCGAAGAGGGCGGGCCGCAGGTGACCCTTGAGGCGGCCGGCTGTGGCCTGCCGGTGATCACAACGCCGATGGGCGCATCACGTCTGGTGGAACATGACCGCAACGGCATCATCGTCCGGCCGGGCGACGTCGATACTCTCACCGCCGCGCTAGTGCGACTTGCTGCCGATTCCACCCTGAGACGGCGCTTCGGTCACCAGATCGCGGTCGATGCAGGGCACTTTGCCTATGACCGCGTGAGCGTGGCCCGCGCCCAGATGCTCAAGGGACTGCTCAGGGATCGGGCCAACCCGCAGACGGAGCGCCTGTTCCTTGTCCAGAATTAATGCGCCCCGTCTGGCACCTCCACGCTCGCAATTCGCGCGATCCGCCGCTCGACCGCCCCGCGCCACCGACCGCCCTGTTCGCGCGCCGCGTATCGAGCGTCGCCGGGACGACATCGCGGCGCCGGATGTCCAAACCACCCGGCTTGCCTGGCCCGTTATCGCTCTCTGCTGGTCCCTGATCATTCCCTGGATCATTCCGCTGGGGTCACTCGCCATGCAGCCCTATCGGATGGTTCTGATCGTGGTGTTCTTTCCAGCCCTGTTTCGGCTGCTCAGCGGCAAGGCCGGGCGCATCGGCATCGCCGATATCGCCACGCTTGGGTTCTCCTGCTGGATTTCTGTCGCCCTTTTTGTCGCGCACGGCTTTTCCGGCGCTGTCGAGCAGGCCGGCAGCGAGGTGCTTGAAACGATGGGCGCATACATGGTGGCGCGCGCATACATTCGTTCGGCGCGCGACTATGAAGCCCTTGCCCGCCTGCTCTTCATTATCGTTGGCCTTGTGCTGTTTCCGCTGGCGCTGCTTGAGGTGGCAACGGGGCGGAATATCGTCCTCGAACTCGCCTCGCGCGTCCTACCCACGCACATCATCAATTATCAGCCGCCACGGCTCGGAATCAGGCGTGTCCAATCGGTCTTCGAGCACCCCATCCTCTTCGGCGTCTTCTGCTCCGGCGCTCTCGCCATGACCTATATCGTCCGCGGTTACGCCAAAACCATGACGCAGCGCGTGGCGAGCACGGGCGTCGTGGCCATCACGGCCTTTCTCTCCATGTCCTCGGGTCCGATGTCGACCGTCATGGCCCAGATCATGCTACTAATCTGGGACAAGGTCTTCCGGAAGCTGGCAAGCCGCTGGTGGCTGCTGATCGGGATCGTTGCATCCTCGGCACTGGTCGTCGATCTGTTCTCCAATCGCTCGCTGCCGGCAATCCTCTTTTCCTATTTCGCGCTCGACGAAGCCTCAGCCTATTTCCGCTTGCTGATTTGGGAATTCGGATCGCAGTCCGTTCTCAACCATCCCATCTTCGGCGTTGGCATGGGCGAATGGGACCGCCCCTCGTGGATGCCCTTCAGCGTCGACATGTTCTGGCTGGTGAACGCCATTGTCGGCGGCATCCCGGCTGCATTCTTCATGGCGCTGGCCTTTTTCGCAACCACGCTCTCCGTCACTTTTGCCACAGGTCTCGATGGGCGCGAGGAACAGTGCCGGCTCGCCTACCTCATCACCATGAGCGGCTTCTTCTTCGCCGGGTGGATGGTCCACTTCTGGGGCGCAACCTACGTGCTTTTTATCCTGCTCCTCGGCAGCGGCCGGTGGATGGCCGATTCATTCAGTCCTCGTTCATCCACCATTCATCCTGCGCAACTTCGGACCTAGCCCGTTGTGCTGATTTCGACCGCTGGTCCGCACCGCTAAATTTGCGCGAACAAGCTGCAGGGGTCCCGGCGCCAGATGAAAATAATCGTTTATCCGCATGAGCTAACCATCGGCGGCAGCCAGATCAACGCCATCGACCTCGCCGCCTCCGTCGCCGCAAAAGGCCACAACGTCATCATCTACGGCACAGACGGCCCCCTGGTTCCCTACATCCGCGAACTCGGTCTGAAATTCGTCAAGGCCATACCCTTCAAGTATCGTCCGGCACCCGCAAAAATGGCCCAGCTCTACGCCCTGGCGAGGTGCGAAAAAACTGATCTCATCCACACTTACGAATGGCCACCCTGCCTTGACGCCTATCTCGGCGCCGGCCTTTTCGGCCGCGTCCCAGTGCTTGCCACCATCCTCGACATGACCCTCTCTCCATTCATTCCTCCCTCGCTGCCCCTGATCATGGGCACAGTGGAACTCACTGAAAAGGCAAGGGAAATTCGCCCGGGCCCGGTCTGGTCCATAGAGCCACCAATCGACACCCAACGCGACCATCCAGGCCTCGACGGCAGCGCATTCCGACAGCGGCTTTCGCTTTCGGACAGCGACCTTCTGTTCGTGACCGTGTCGCGCCTCGCCGTCGATCTCAAGCTCGACGCCCTGGTCCGCGCCATTGATTCAATTGATCTTTTGGCGTCTCGTTTCCCCGTTCGCCTCGCCATCGTCGGTGGCGGGCCCGCAGGCGATGCCCTGCTCAGCCGTGGAAACGCTGTAAACGCGCGACATGGCCGGGAAGTGGTGAGCCTTGTCGGCGAAGCGGGCGACCCCAGATCCGCCTATGCAGCCGCCGACGTCGTACTCGGCATGGGCAGCTCCGCCCTCCGCGCTCTCTCCATCGGGCGCCCGCTGATCGTCCAGGGTGAGGAAGGATTCTCTCGCATCTTCGCGCCGGACACCATTCACCTCTTCATGCAACAGGGTTTTTATGGGCACGGCAATGGCAAGGAGGGACCGGACCCGCTGGCGGCGCAGATCGAAAGCCTGTTGGCCGACAGGGTCCTGCGGGAGGCATTGGGCCAAATTGGTCGCGCAACCGTCGAGGCTAATTTCAGCCTCGAAGGCATGAGCAAACGACTCCTCGACATCTACGAAACCGTATCCAGCCAAAGGGCTTCTTTCAAACTCGGCGAGGTCGCCAGCGTTCTCGGAAAAGCCTTCCAGCGAGAGCTCCACAACCACGAGCCCAAGCGCAAACGCGACAGGAAAAGCCTCGAAAGCCTCAAGCTGCGAACGGCAGCAAGCGGCAAGTGGCCCCCGTCAGATTTCCACACGGCAACGGAATGAGTGATATGGAACACGACGCTGCTTTTACCCGTCCACCAATGGTTTCGGTGATCCTGCCCACCTTCAATCGGTTGCATTCCCTAGGCGACGCGATGGCCAGCGTTCTCTCCCAGTCTTGGTCAGATCTGGAGCTGATTGTCGTCGATGACGCGTCCTCAGAAAATGTCGAACCCATCGTTCGCGGCTTCAATGATCCAAGGGTGGTGTTCACGAGACGAGTCAAGAATGGTGGCGCCGGCGCGGCCAGAAATTCCGGCATCGCGTTGGCGAAAGGCGAGTTTATTGCCTTCCAGGACAGCGACGATCTCTGGCTTCCGGGCAAGCTCGACCGGCAGATGCAGCTCCTCGCCACGCTCGGTCCTGCCTATGGCATTGTAACCGGTCCGAAAATCCTCTACGGCCGCGACAAAAAATTCTCGTTCGGCAAGGGCAAGGTCGCCGTCGCGCCCGATCCCGCCACCAAACTGGTGCCCGGCGGTAACACGCTCCAGCATCTGCTCATGGACAACCGGATCAGTCTCCAGAACACACTTTTTCGGCGGAACTGCTATCCCGGGATAGTCTGGTTCGACCCGCTCGTCCAGGCAAATGAAGACTGGGAGTTTGCTGTCCGGGTCGCGAGGAACGTGGACATTTTTGAGGATACAGAGCCCGTCGTCCTTGGCTTCATGTCAGCCGACAGCATTTCGCGCAACAAGCGCAGGGAGTGCACGGGCCTCCTGCGCATCCTCAAGAAAAACAAGGACGTGCTCGCCCTTTGTCCCTACCAGCACTCGCTGCTACGTCTCGACTTGGCCCATTATTTGTACAAGTTCGGCAAGCGCCGCCGCGCTATGGGTTTTCTGCTGAGCGCCATTCGCCTCTCGCCCGGCTGTGTCTCCATGTTAGCCTTCATGGTCGGTCGCCGCGGCACAACGCGCCTTTCAGCCGCGTGGCAAGCTATCGCCTCGCCACGCAGAAGGAAATGCCGGTCCGATCTAGGTGACAGCGCCGGAAGGGGCTCAGTCGACGGCCTTTAATGCACACTTGTGTCCATTGGCCTGGGGGCACGTTTCGCCATAGCGGAGGCTAAAATAGCGTTCGAGCTTGCTGGCGAGAACGGCATGGTTTGTGAGCCGCGCCCGGGGCTCCGGCTGGGAAGTCGAGGAACATCGTGTCGCTCCACCGCGATCACGGGAGGCGATGTTGATTTCCGGATGATTGGCGAGCCAGGCCGCCACAGTGGCGATTTCCCGATCAGGCAACAGTGCTACGATCCGCCGCCGCTCCAGGTCGCAGACGACGGACCGTACCGATGGTTCCTGCGCCAGGCCCAGTCATCAATGCCGACAACCTTCAGAACCTCAGTTGGCTGGCGGGCCCGGCGCCGCACCACCCTGAGCAGCGTGTCGTTGCTGACCGGCAGGGACTGTCAGTAATTTCGTGTGTGGCGGGCGATTTCACATTACGCCGCCATGGCTCGGATGAAGCGCTCGCCGAAGATGACGACGAACTGAGCCTTGGCCATGGACCACTCACGTGGCGGCATCATCGCTGGGGAAGTGGCCCCTTGCCCTGATGGCCCGGCGATGATTGAGACCAGATCAGCGGACTACCATCAAGGCCATGCAGAAATCGACTGCTGCAACACAAAGGCCGGACAGATGACCGCAACGACCAGATGCTGTAATGTTTAGTCAAATCCGTGCCAAAGGTGGGTGGCATCCACAGTGATGGTGTGGATGGCGCCGGCAGCGAGCTCAGTGATTGTGTGGCAAGATGAGGCATCGTCGGATTCACTTGAGGAGGTTCCCTGAGGCCCGCACTGATTATCGGCCTTGATCTCGCCAAGCATGTTTTCCAGGTCCATGGGGCCGATGCGACCGGAAAGGCAGTCCTGCGCAAGAAGCTGCGCCGCTCCGAAGTCATCGAGTTCTTCCAGCGTCTGCCGGCGAGCCTGATCGGCATTGAAGCCTGCGGCACCGCCCATCACTGGGGCCGCATGCTGACCGAGATGGGCCATGAGGTGCGGCTGATGCCACCCAGTTACGTCAAGCCCTATGCCAAACGGGGCAAGAACGACGTGGCGGACGCCGAGGCGATCTGCGAGGCTGTGACGCGGCCGACAATGGGCTTCGTCGAGATCAAGAGCATAGAGCAGCAAGCCGGACTTATGCTGCACAGGACGCGGGAGCTTCTCGTCAAGCAGCGCACTATGCTGATCAACTCGCTGCGCGGCCAGCTCGCCGAGTTTGGGCTGATTGCTCCCAAGGGCGCGTGGAGCATTCCTGAGCTGCATGCTCTTGCGCGGGAGGCGGACGAAACGGTGCTGCCCGCACCGGTTCGTGGCTGCGTCGAATTGATCATGGGGCAGATCGATGAGTTGCAGTCACGCGTCGACGCTCTCGAGAAGGCGATTACCGCCAATCATCGAGCCAGCGAAGTCAGCCAGCGACTGCAGAGCATTCCCGGCATCGGTGTCATCACCGCCTCGGCCATCACCGCCACCATAGCCGATGCCAGCGCCTTCAAGTCCGGGCGACACTTCGCGGCCTGGATAGGGCTGGTACCGCGCCAAAACGGATCCGGCGGCAAGGTTCATCTCGGCCGCATTACCAAGAAGGGCGATCCCTATTTGCGCAAGTTGCTGGTCTTGGGCGCAACGGCGGTGATCCGGTATTGTCGCAACAAACCTGGGCTCGCAGACTGGATCAACGCGCTGCTGGCGCGGCGCCCGGCGCGCGTGGTGACGATAGCAGTCGCCAACAAATTGGCCCGGATTGCCTGGGCCGTCATGAGCAGAGGCACGCGGTTCGACCAAGCACTTTCCTCGGTCGCGTGACCAGAAGCGACGATGCAGGCCCTCTTGATGAACAAGCAGATCCACTCCCGGTAGGGCGTGGGGTAATGGTGAGAGCGACGACGACGTAATGGCAACCGGTCGAGACCAATGACCAGAGAGCCCGTACCTGTGCATGCGCCATGAGCGCGACATAGTGGCTGGGACTGGATCAGCGGACTACCATTAGGGCCCTGCGGACAAGCGTTCCGCTTTGATGAGGCCGGACCGATGACCGCACCCCGACTTCAAGGTTGCCGAAGTGTCGAAAAAGTTCTTGCCAAGCCGGCGCCATCCACCGATGCACAGGTGTGTACGAAACAAAATGCAGCAAATCAGAGCAATATGCAGCAAATTGAAACGACTGAAGCAGGGTAAAAATGGCGACGTCGGACGCGGGGTGACGCTCTAGTAAGACACTCCGAGCGAGCGGCTTCGGCGACCAACCGCGGCCGGTCGATACGGTTTTAGCTTTCGCGCAGGCGGCATAGGCTGTCCTTGCAAACCCCAGCTGATTCGCCTTTGCGGCATCGTTTTGCGGTCACGCGCTGCCGTTTCGGCTCTATTGGTGAGCAAAATCACTCTCAGTGCGTGAGGTGTGGTGGCCCTAGTTTGCTGGTACTTCACTGGTCTTTTTACTGGTACTCACTGGGGCTGCTGGTACTCACTGGTACTTCGTGGGATTTGCTCGGCTTGTGGGCCGCGGGCTTGTGGGAAAAACTAGCCTGCAGTTTTGTCGAGAGGGAGTGCTCTAGCTATAAACAGAGCTTTGGGCTTTGGAGCCCTTGGTGCCGTCGGCAAACGGCAGAGAGGCCCCAGCGTTTCCGCTGGGGCCGTCATAGTTGCGTCAACCTCCATGACGGGCGCTGATCGCAGATAGAGGCGAAACGTTCCACTCGAGCACGATTTTTTTGATCGATGGTCCGGCCTATTCCCTTCCCCCCGCCGGCCGCGCTAAGCTCGTAGAATGAACACTCGTCCTGCCCGCGTTCCGAATGTGAAAACGGCCGAGCGCCGCGCTGTCCGGCTGCAGCGGGAGGCCGTCATTGCCGAGCAGATGGCATTCCTTGAGAGCTTTGACCGGCAAGTCACCGAGCTGGATGCGGGGGAGGATAAAGAAGAGCAATGACCCCAGCCCGCTTAAGAGAATGCCTGCATGTAATCCGCTGGTCGACGCTTACGCTGGCCGAGGCGCTGGGTGTGGAAATAGCGGTGACGCTGGCGTGGTATCACGGCCGCGTTGAGATTCCTGAACGCGTTGCCCACTGGCTCGAGGGCCTAGCTGAAGCTCATAGGTCAATGTCGGCGCCGAAAGGGGCTGCGTTCCTGTGAAGCCCCGAAAACCAAAGCCAGCATCCCGCCCGCGCAATCCCGTAGATCCGAGAGAGAAGGCCTGCCGCGCACGCCGTAAGGCCTACAAGATACCGCCCGACGCCCTGCACGAGGGCAGGCCTATGTGGACCAGATTTCTGGATGAGGTTGAAGCTGCACTCAAGGCAGAAGAAAGCCAGAAGCCAGTGAGAACCAAGCGCAGGCGGCATAACGGGCATGATGCCGCGATCGGGGCAATAGGGTTCAAAAAGAGCAAATAGATGACCAAGACGCTTAGCGATCCGCCCAACCCGGATAACCCAGAGATTGAGTATTCCATCCACGGAGGCGAACACTGGGAGGGTGAATTGCTGGTCTGGGTAAAAATATACCGCTTAGCCGGCACGACGAACCCATGGATTTTGGAGGTCGAAGGGACGGATGGGTCTTCGACCGTTTGGGATGAGCCGTTCGATACTGATGACGCTGCCTGGATGGAGTTCCAGAGTGCGATTTCCCAATCAGGGCTGGAGCAGTTTTATGACGATGACGACATGCCCGTCGGCACGTTGCACTAGGCCGCAACCTCAAGGGCCAGCGCTTTATGGGGCTGATGCCGTGACCGTCATCGCCTGACCGGCCGCCGGCGGGCCTTTTGTTGCCCAAACGTGGCTAGCTCGGATGGTCTAAAATTTCAGCCTTTTGCCGGGGTGTTCGTCGCACTGCCTGAACGGCCTAATGTGACGCAGGCTTTGGCACACCAAGGCTCAGGGAGGGCGACGTGCCCCCAAATGCAACCTGCCCTCCCGCCCTGACCTCCTAACCTCAGCCCCGGTTCATACCGGGGCTTTCTTTTGAGCCGACCCGAGATGCTTTGGCACATCGCCGTGCTTGCTCAGGATCACCGGATCATCGCTCTTGCAACCCAAGCTGGATCGTCCGACAGTAAAGCTGCTGCGAGGGGTTCAAGCCTGTCAACGCCTCGATGCGCTCCTCTGAACGCCTCGCAGCTCCTTGATATCAGTCCCCCTGCACTAGCCTCGCCATCGAGCGGGGTTTTTCTTTGCCCACTCTGGCGTCATGACACCAAGTTTAGGGAATAGGCCTCTTGATGATCGTTCGTCGCACGCACACCATCTCCGGCCTGCTAGACAACCGCATCGCTTGTTTCATATTGAGGAGGAAGTGATGGGGCAGAGACCCTCCAAGAAGCCGGTATTTCTGCGGCTAAACAGCACTGGGAACTACCAAGCCTGCAGCGCTTGGGAAGCGCTGGAATATCTGGATCTGCATTGGCCAGCGGCGCCAAGCGCCCATTTCCGACACGCCCAGCAACTCTGTCGGGGCGCTGTCGACGGAGCAATAGATGCAGAGCCTGCTCGGCTGGCGTTGATTGACGCGGCGCAGCGTGCCGGCATTCTCGAGCAAGGATGGAAAACACAGCCTGATGGAACACGAACAGTGTTCCGTGCGGTTCATGATGAGCGGAAGCTGGTAGCACAGGACCACTTGGGCTGAGCACTGCGGCTTTATGTTGCCACAATCCCAAGGCCTGGATCACGGTAGGCCCTTGGGCTCAGGGAGGGCTTACCGCCCCCAGGCTGCGCCCTCCCGCTTGACCCATCCAGAGCTCCTTGGCTCCGGCTCGGCGGGGCTTATCGATATCCGGCACCCTCCGACAGCGCGGAAATCACCCGCCAGCCGATTCTGCCAGATGGCTCCTAAAACTTTTTCCCCTTTGGCTCAGCTTTGCCAGGATTTGCAAAAGTGTGAATCTCCTTCGCATAGCCCGGTCCTTCGGCATCACGAGCTTGTTCCAGCACGTACTCTCCTCGTGAGCTTCCGTTGGGGTAGCAGTCACTTTCATTGCAGGATTTCACTTCTTGCCCCCAGTTGTTCTGCGGGGCACTGACAGGCATGACGCCTAAGGGAATCGCGACCAGAGCAGCTACCAAGAGAATTTTCATTGTACCTCCGCACAACCTGCAGGCCACAACGATAGCTCCCCCAGAAGACCTCGGCCCTAGCTAGTTGTGGCTACACCAGTCGCTGTCCGCTTGCGTCATTGCCGGAACACAACTCTGGCGACCCAATCCCATGCCCCCATCACCCCCGCCATGGCCACCACTGGGAAGCGGAAACTACCAGCCCTGACAGCGTGGCGGCTAGCCCGGCAACCCCAAGCAGCAGCCGCCAGCTGCCCTTGATCTCCTGCAGGATAGTGAGGCCGGCACTCTCGTGCCCCAGGTCGCCGAGGATCGCAGCCGCATCCACCGGCGTGATGGGGAAGTCCCTGATGAGCTGCGCCATGATGGCAGGCGCTTTCGCGCGGAACACTTGCTCCGCGTTGAGTTTGGCCATGATGGCCTCCTGATGTTGATGTGGTGAGCGTGTGCGGCTACAGCCGTATTGGGGGGGTAATTTTCGTTGGGATTCTGAGCGTGTACAGAAACGTCTTCGACCAAATTGCCAATTATTCCAGCGATCCGGACCTCGCCCTGCACGTCCCCTTTGTGCCGACCGAAGATGACGTCGTTGAAGCCATGCTAAATTTGGCAGACGTTGGTCCCGAGGATGTTCTGTACGATCTCGGGTCAGGCGATGGTCGTATCTTGGTCACTGCAGCCAGGGACAGGAACACGCGAGGCGTCGGCATTGACCTCGATCCGGAGCGCATCGCCGAAGCAGTCGAGTTTGCTGAAGCGTCATGCGTTGAACACCTTGTCGATTTCATCGAAGACGACATTTTCACCGTCGACTTCAGCGAAGCGACTGTCGTTACGCTTTACCTGCTTCAATCAGTAAACGTGCAGTTGCGGCCGCGCCTGCTGAGCCAGCTGCGACCTGGCACCCGCATTATTTCGCATGCCTTTGATATGGGGGACTGGAAACCCGATGAATGGGTGCGCTTGCCCAACGGAAGCATTTTCAAATGGATCGTTCCGGCTCAAATTGCCGGCGTTTGGGATTGGCTTTCACCATGCGGCAGGCTGTTTCGCTTTGAACTGCAACAAAACTACCAAGAGATTTCTGGGAGCGCCTGGCTAGGCGGAAAGAAGGTTCATTGGGAGGACGCTGAGCTGCGAGGCGACTGCTTGCAAATCATGCTGCGAACTGAGGCGACTGCTCCTGTGGAAGAGTTCACCCTGCAATTTGACCAAGCGACACTGATCGAAGTGTGACAGTCAACCTGATCGGAGCGCCACTCGCCGGGCGGGACCCTCCAAGTCTTGTAGACCGTGTTGGCCATGATGGCCTCCTGTTATGTTGAAGGAACGAACCGTTTTCAGAAGGTGCAGAACGGTTCCTGCTGCGCAGGGAGTGAATTTGGCAGAGTGTGGTCGGGTCACTCCCCAAAGCGTGACCAACGGCCTCTTGCCAATTAACCTGTGCGGCCCCCATCTCAGACGGGTAGCAGCACATCTGTCCGCAAACGGCGTGCGCTACAGGGGGCCGAGCGTTGAGCGTCTGAACTCCGCCGGCCCCACCCCCTCCTGTTGATGCTGGGCAAACAAAAGGGCTCGAAGCGGGCTGTGAATCTAGGAGGTTTGATGTCGATTTGGTGTTACGAGCCGGCTAAGCTTTGTTGCGCATGCCGTAGTCGCGCACCGACCTTCATGGTCAACGCCTGTGCCTCCCCATGGGCGCAGGCGTTTTTCGTCATCGTTATTTATTGCTCACCTGGTCCAGCCATTACCGGCTAAACGCCGCATTCTTAGCCATGACGACCTCCTGTGGATGTTGCGAATTCGACGTACTCCCCAATTGGGGGATGCGGATGCCGGCGGAGCTATCTATTAACGAGGCGCTTGGGGGATTATTATGCGAGTGCTTCAACGACTTGAATTTGGATTTATCACCATAGCGGTCTGCGTGGCGGCTTATTGGTTTGTGATGTCGTGACCGACCAAGCTATGCCCGGTGACGGTACCGCTGAAGATACGGCGGATAAGCCATTCGATCCGTGGGAAGAAAAATTCAGCTCCCATTATCGCCCGTCCAGCGCCGACAGGGCCAAAGAGGAAGCGCCTCCTGCCCTCGATCAAGCCGCTGTCTAGATGCAGTTGCACGTTTTCATTGCGCAGCATGAAGATCGTCAGCAGCGGCAGCTGTTATTGCTGCCGCATGAGAAAGGCCCCGAGGCAATCCCGCAGCAACTGCAGCATTTGAACTGGCGTCATCTGGCCGCAACGACGCTGGCCGATAGGTTGCTTGTGACAGCGGGGCCGATTATCGAGGCTGAGATTGGCAGCAATGGATATGCTCTGCTCAGCCTTACGACGTGACTGGGGATTAGATTGCGAGTGAATGTGTTTGTTGCCAGGAATGACGGGAAGACACCGCACGACTTGCTGGTGCTGCCATGGGGCCCGTTGGGAGGCATCCCGCCACATTTGAGGCACTTGGACTGGCGCAACCTCGCCACGACCATGACCGATGACAAACTGCTGGGCAACGAGGCCGAGAGGATTAAGGCGGAGATCGCCAGCAAGGGGTACGCCATAGTCCAGGCAACCGAATGATGGCCTCCTATGATGATGTGATGTCGATGAATTAATCGGTCATTCACCGAGCGATGGCAGTCTTGGTGGGCGCGCCACGTATCGAGTTCGCGCCGTCGTCCTCCGAAGCCTGCCTCGTTGCCACGCGGGTCAGGCTTTCGTTCGGTGTTTCCAATTTCAGTCAAATTCTCCAGCTGACCTTGTCTGTCCAGAGACCATTGAGACGCACAACGGGATTGGGGCTTCCGGAGCGTGATGATGAAGCAAGCCAACCTGCCCCACCCGCTCTACATGCGGGCCAGAGACCATCTCGAGCAGGCCATGGCGGTTCTGTCGCGCGAACCAAACGCGGCGCCACTGCTCGCCCTACTTGATGAAGCGGTCGATATCGCAATCGAGCTGGCGCATATGCCACCGGCGGATGAGACGATCCTGCGCCTTATGCCTTCCGACAAGGTCTGAGTGTCAACGGCGGAGTAAAATCCGGCCATTAGGCGGAGCAAGACCAGGCCACCTTTGGCGCGCACATGAGACCGCCGGGAGGGCATAGCCCGAGCGGGGGTCTCATGTGCGCGTGCGATTTTTGAG